>CAZKAX010000103.1:0-10125 GCA_964550775.1 uncultured Novosphingobium sp.
GGTCCGTCCGGCCACGGGGGCCAGGTTGAACAGGCTGCCCACGGTGGTCATCAGCCCGCCAACGACCGAGGCCATGAAAACCAGCTGGAAAAAATGTGTTGGCGAAAACCACAGCGCCAGCGCGGCCAGCAACTTTACGTCGCCGCCACCGATCCAGCCCAGGAAAAATACCAAGGCCAGCAGGCCAAAGGTTACCGCGCCCATGCCAAGCTGCCAGGCCATATCGGGGTAGATCGCCATCCCGCTGGCCAGCCAGTACAGCGGCGCGGCCAGGGCGATGCCGGCGGTCAGCCAGTTTTCGATCAGGCGGCTGCGGATGTCGGTAAAACAGGCATAGACCAGCGCGATTGCCAATGCGCCCAGCAATAGGTAACGAAAATCGACGTCCGGCATTGTCCGCCCCCTGGTTCGGAAGGCGGGTCTACAGGGCAGGACTTACCAAAAAGTAACCAACCCCGAAGGGGCGGAATTAGCCAAGTGACCATCCCGTTCGATCGCCGTGCCATCCCCGCCGGGGCCGTTGAAAGCCGCTGGAGCGCAGCGGATGGCCATCCGATCCGTCGGATCGACTGGCCCGCGCCCGCCGCGCCGAAAGGATCGATCCTGTTCCTGCCGGGGCGGGGGGACTTTTACGAAAAGTACCTTGAAACACTGGATCACTGGGCCAGCCAGGGCTGGCGGGTGACCGCCGCCGATTGGCGCGGGCAGGCCGGGTCCGGGCGGCTGGGCCGGGATGCGGTGACCGGACACATCGATGATTTCGCAACCTGGGTGGCCGATCTGGCTGGGCTGTGGGCTGCGTGGCAAGCCGAAACGCCGGGGCCGCATGTGCTGGCCGGGCATTCGATGGGCGGGCATCTGGTGCTGCGCGCCGCAGCTGAAGGCGCGGTCGATCCGCAAGGCTTGCTGCTATGCGCGCCGATGCTGGGCTTTGTCGCCAGCCTGCTGCCGGTGCCGGTGATGCATGCGGCGGCGCGGCTGGTAAAGGCGCTGGGCGATCCGCGCCGTCTGGCGTGGAAGTGGAGCGAGGCCCCGGGCCAGGTCCCCGCTGGCCGCGCCGATCTGCTGACCCACGATCCTGATCGCTATGCCGATGAACTGTGGTGGCGCGAGGCACGGCCCGAACTGGTGATGGGGCCGGGCAGCTGGGGCTGGGTCGAACGCGCCTATGCCTCGATGCGGCTGCTGGCGCGGCCTGACTTGCTGGCGCGGGTCAAGGTGCCGGTGCTGATCCTGGCGACCGATAATGACAAACTGGTCGGCTATGGCGCGATCGATCGCGCGGTGCGGTTCCTGCCCGATGTCGAACGGGTCAATTATGGCAAGGCCGCGCATCATGAGATCCTGCGCGAAGCTGACGGCGTGCGCGATGCCGCGCTGGCGGTGGGCGATGCGTTCCTGGCGCGGATCGCGGGGTAACACGTGCCGGGCGTTTACGATTTCGCGGTCGTCGGGGCCGGAATTGCCGGGGCCTCACTCGCCTCCGGACTCGCCCCGCATGGCCGCGTGGTGGTGCTGGAGGCTGAGGACCGGCCCGGCTATCACTCCACCGGCCGCTCCGCCGCGTTCTGGACCGAAAGCTATGGCGGGCCGGGGGTGGTGCCGCTGACGATTCATTCGGGGCCGTTTCTGGAGCAGCACGGCCTGCTGACCCGGCGCGGCGCGCTGACCATGGCCCGCGCGCACGAACTGGGCGCGCTGGAGGCGTTCATTGCCGAATATTCCGCGCTGGGCGTGCGGGTCGAACCGCAGGACCGCGCGGCGCTGGAACGGCGGCTGCCGGGGCTGCGGGCGGAATGGGCCCTGGGCGCGTTTGAGCCGGATTGCTGCGACATCGATGTCGCCGCGCTGCACCAGCACTGGCTGGGTGAGGCACGGCGCGGCGGGGTGGAATTGCGCTGCCGCAGCGGGCTGACCGGGGCGCAGCGGCAGGACGGCAGCTGGACCCTGCAGCTGGCAGACGGGCAGACCCTGCGCGCGGCGGTGCTGGTCAATGCCGCCGGGGCCTGGGCTGACAACGTGGCGCAGCTGGCGGGCTTGCCGCCAATCGGAGTCCAGCCCTATCGCCGCACCGTGGCCCAACTGCGCTTGTCAGCCCCCCCGCCGGCGGACCTGCCGCTGACGCTGGGGATTGACGGCAGCTTCTATTTCAAGCCCGAAGCGGGCAAGCTGTGGCTCAGCCCGCACGATGAAACCCCGACCCCGCCGTGTGATGCCGCGCCGGAAGAGCTGGACGTGGCCACGGCGATTGACCGGTTCGAAGCGGTGGTCGATTGGCGGATCGTGCAGGTGGAACACAAATGGGCGGGCCTGCGCAGTTTCTCGCCCGATCGGCTGCCGGTCTATGGCTTTGATCCGTTGCAGGCGGGGTTTTTCTGGGCAGCAGGGCAGGGCGGCTTCGGCATCCAGACCGCGCCAGCCGCTGCCGACATGGCGCTGCGGCTGCTGCTGGGGCAAGCGAGCGGTGCAGTGGCGCCCCAGCCCTATGATCCGGCACGGTTTCGCTAGCAAGTTACGTAAAACACGCTAGAATTCGGTCAGGGGCAACCACTCTTTCCGGAGCAATCACCATGGCACACCGCTTTGAAATCCGTCAGAACAAGGCCGGCGAATTTGTCGCCTATTTCTGCTACAACAGCGAAACGATCTTCTGGACCGAAGGCTATTCCAGCAAGGCCAGCGCCAAGAACGCGATCGAATCGATTAAGAAGAACGGCCCGGGCGCGGAAGTGGTTGATACCACTACGGCCTGACCGGCTACCTCCCCCTCCTCTGTAGAGGAGGGGGCTCTATGCAGTTAGACCCTGTTTCACTTAGGTGGAAACATCGTCATCGCGTCAGGAAACCCGCTGGCAAGGCGCGGCGGGCAGCAGGGGCTGGTGGCCCCTGCAAGCGACGTGGGCGCTGTCCAGCGGGTTTCCTGACGCGACCCGCAGGGCGGGCCTGATTGGGCCCAGCGCAGCGTTGCTCGTCGGTCACTATGCGATGGCATGGCTCCCTCCTCGCGCCTCGCGCTGAGCCCAATCAGGCTCCGTGCCGATGCTTCCACCTAAGTGAAACAGGGTCTAGGACTTGAGACTGAGCGCCGCGTTGCTGGCCAGCTGGTCCGCGCGTTCGTTCTCCGGGTGGCCCGCGTGGCCTTTGACCCAGATCCACTTGATACTGTGCGGCTTGGTCGCCGCCAGCAGCGCCTGCCACAGGTCGGCATTCAGCACCGGCTTTTTCGCGGCGGTTTTCCAGCCGTTCTTCTGCCAGCCAAAGATCCAGCCGGTGATCCCGTCGATCACATAGCGGCTGTCGGTGTGCAGCTTGACCTCGCACGGCTGTCTCAGCGCGGTCAGCGCCTCGATCACCGCGGTCAATTCCATGCGGTTGTTGGTCGTGCCTGGCTCTGCCCCGGACAGTTCCTTTTCATGCGCCCCCATGCGCAGCACCGCGCCCCAGCCGCCGGGGCCGGGGTTGCCCTTGCAGGCGCCGTCGGTGAAAATCTCGACCTGCTTCATGGCCTCGCGAACAGCGCGGCATTGGCGGGATCGGCGTAAAAGCTCAGCCGCCGGGCAAAGGCCAGCGGATCCTTGCGCATCACCAGCGCGTCGGCCGGGGTGTTCATCCAGTCATAGGCGCGGCTCAGCGCAAACCGCATCGCTGCCCCGCGCGCGAGCAACGGCAAGGCCGCGCGCTCGGCGTCAGACAGCGGGCGCAGTTCTTCATACCCGGCTAGCAAGGCGGCGGAAACGGCGGGGTCAAAGCGCCTGCCGCTGCTGTCAAAACACCAGGCTGCGTGGGTCACCGCCACATCATAAGCAGTGATGTCGGTGCAGGCGAAGTAGAAGTCGATCAGCCCGGTCACCGTCTCGCCCAGCATCAGGACATTGTCCGGGAACAGATCGGCGTGGATCACCGAATGCGGCAGATGTTCAGGCCACTGGGCGACCAGCTGCGGCAATTCGCGTGCGACCTGTTCGGCGAAGGCGGGGTCGATCGAAGCGAGCCCTTCGGGCGTGCAGTCGTGCGCCAACCGCTGCCATTCCGCCGTGCCCATGCCGTTGGCACGGGCCTGGGTGAATCCGGCAGAGGTCAGATGCAGCTGCGCCAGCGCGCGGCCCACGGCACGGGCCTGGCCGGGGGTGGGCTCGCTCACCGAAACGCCGGGCAGGAATTCGATCAGCGCCAGCGCCTTGTTATCCATCAGGCGATAGAGTTGCCCTTGCCGGTCATGGATCGTGCGCGGCACCGGGCAGCCTTGCGCGGCGAGGTAATCGAGCAGCGAAAGGAAGAACGGCAGATCCTCGATCTCGATCCGGAATTCGTACATCGTCAGGATATAACGCGCGCCCGCACCGTCCGGGCCGGTGGTGTCGATCAGCCAGTTGCTGTTGGACACGCCCTCGGCAATCCCTTTGGCGGAAACCAACTCGCCAACATCGAATTCGGCGATAAGCGCGGCCAGCTGTTCGGCGCCCAGATGGGTATAGACCGCCATGGTCAGTCGTCCGTCAGCTGGCGCGGCAGCTTGAACACCATCTTTTCCTCGGTGGTGCGGACCTGCTCAACTTCGACTTCGCGGAACGCGCGGACCGCGTCGATCACTTCGGTCACCAGCGTTTCGGGTGCAGAGGCGCCTGCGGTGAGGCCCATGGTTTCGACGCCATCGAACCACGCCGGATCGACATCGCTGCCGCGCTGGACCAGTTCGGCCCGCGCGCCGCAGCGCTGCGCCACTTCGACCAGCCGCAGCGAATTGGAACTGTTGGGCGCCCCGATCACCAGCACCAGCTGGCAACGCGGCGCGATCGCCTTGACCGATGCCTGCCGGTTGCTGGTGGCATAGCAGATGTCCTCTGCCTTGGGCCCGACGATTGCCGGGAACCGGGCGCGCAAAGCAGCGACGATTTCCGCCGTGTCATCCACCGACAATGTGGTCTGGGTCAGGAAGGCGAGCGGGGCATCGGGCGCGAAATCGAGCGTGGCGACGTCTTCCAGCTTGTCCACCAGCGTGATCGTGCCGGGCGGGACCTGGCCCAGCGTGCCGATCACTTCGGGATGGCCCTTGTGCCCGATGAACAGGATGTGTCGCCCGGCCTCAATCTGGCGTTCGGCCTGGCGGTGAACCTTGCTGACCAGCGGGCAGGTGGCATCCAGCCAATCGAGCCCGCGCGTGGTTGCGGCCTCTGGCACGGATTTGGGCACGCCGTGGGCGCTGAACACCACCTGGGCGGCGTCGGGCACTTCGTCCAATTCGTCCACGAACACCGCGCCCTTGGCCTTGAGGCCATCGACGACATAGCGGTTGTGGACGATTTCGTGGCGGACATAGACCGGCTGGCCATAGCGTTCGAGCGCGCGCTCGACGATTTCAATGGCGCGGTCCACCCCGGCGCAAAAGCCGCGCGGGGCGGCCAGCAGCAAATGGAGCGGGAGCTTTTCGGTGTCTGGCAATCGGGCGTTCATCCCCGCCCCCCTAGCGCTTTGCCGCGCGCGCCGCTAGGGCAGGCGCATGCACTTGCGCCAAGGACTCGATTGATGAAGCTTCGCACCCGCCTGATCACTGCCATGTTGCTGGCCACGGCGCTGGCCGGTTGCCGTTCCAGCGGCGATATCGTTGTCGATGAAGGCGTCGGCATTACCTCGGTGCGCGGGGCCTGTCCGGCGGTGGGAATCCCTGATTACACCGGCGACGTCACCCTGTTCCGCACCCCGGGTTCGACCACGGCTGACAATATCGATGTGGTCGCCGCGATGACCAATGTGCGCACCACCTGCAACGATTCGGGTGAAAAGGTCTATGCCACCGCCAATTTTGACGTGATGGCGCGGCGCACCGACGTGCGCGGGGCGCGCACGGTTACGGTGCCCTATTTCGTGACCGTGCTGCGCGGCGGCACGGCGGTGATTTCCAAGCGGATCGGCACAGTGACGCTGAACTTTGCCGATGGCCAGGAACGCGCCCAGGGCAGCGGCCAGGGCAGCGCCTATATCGACAAGGCCGAAGCCACCCTGCCGGCCGACATCCGCGAACGCATTACCCGCAAGCGCAAGGCCGGCGATGCCGACGCGGCGGTCGATCCGCTGTCGCAGCCCGAAGTGAAGGCCGCAGTAACCCGCGCCACCTTTGAAGTGCTGGTCGGATTCCAGCTGGATCAAAACCAGCTGAACTTCAACGCCGGGCGATGATCCGGGCGCGCTGCGAAGCGCGCCCCGTCCATTCCTTGCAGCGTCCCTGCCAAGCCGGTAGGGGCGCTGTTTGACGTTTTATGCCCGACCGGGCCTGACCAGAGCTGATCGATGACCCAGACCAAGACCCTTCACGCCGCCTTTGCCGCACATGTCGCCGCCGCGCTCGATGCGCTGGAAGCGGCGGGCATATTGCCGGGCGGCCTCAGCCGCGCCGCCGTTGCGGTAGAGCCGCCGCGCGATCCCAGCCATGGCGACCTTTCGACCAATGCGGCGATGGTCCTGGCCAAGCCGGCCGGCATGAACCCGCGCGCCCTGGCCGAAGCCCTGGTGGCAGAGCTGGCCAAAGTGCCGCAAGTGACCAGCGCCGAGATTGCCGGGCCCGGCTTTATCAACCTGCGTCTGGCCGACAGCGCCTGGCTGACCGAGCTTGGCGCGATTGCCGCGCTGGGCGCGGATTATGGCCGTTCGGACATGGGCGGGGGATCGACCGTCAATGTCGAATATGTCTCCGCCAACCCGACCGGGCCGATGCACATGGGCCACTGCCGCGGCGCGGTGGTGGGCGATGCGCTGGCGGCTTTGCTGGAGTTTTCCGGTCACAAGGTGATCCGCGAATACTATGTCAACGATGCCGGCGGGCAGGTCGATGTGCTCGCGCGCTCGGTCCATCTGCGCTACCGCGAAGCGCTGGGCGAGGACGTGGGCGAGATCCCGGAAGGGCTCTATCCGGGCGATTATCTGGTCCCCACCGGGCACCGGCTGGCGACCCATTACGGCAGCAAGTTCGTTTCCGCCCCCGAAAGCGAATGGCTCGCGCTGTTCCGCAAGGAAGCGGTGGCCGACATGCTGGTGATGATCAAGGCGGACCTCGCCCTGCTGGGCATCCACCACGATCTGTTCAGTTCCGAAGCCGAATTGCAGGCCGCCGGAAAGCCCGAAGAGGCCGAAAAGTGGCTGCGCGCGCACGATCTGGTCTATGACGGGCAGCTTGAAGCGCCCAAGGGCAAGACGCTGGACGATTGGGAACCGGTTGAACTGCCGCTGTTCCGCTCGACCAAATTCGGTGACGATCAGGACCGCCCGATCAAGAAGAGCGACGGCAGCTGGACCTATTTCGGGGCTGACCTTGCCTATCACTTCCAGAAGGCTGCCAACGCCGATGCGCTGGTCGACATCTGGGGCGCGGACCATGCCGGGACGGTCAAGCGGATCAAGGCCGCCGTCGCCGCGATGACCGGGGCAGAGGGCAAGGCCACGCCGTTCGAAGTCAAGCTGGTGCAGATGGTCCAGCTGCTGCGCGACGGCGAACCGGTGAAGATGTCCAAGCGCAGCGGCAACTTCGTGACGCTGGCCGATGTGGTGCGTGAAGTGGGCAAGGACGTGGTCCGCTTCACCATGCTCAGCCGCAAGCCCGAAGCGCAGATGGACTTTGACTTCGCCAAAGTGGTTGAAGCATCGCGCGATAACCCGGTGTTCTATGTCCAGTATGCCAATGCCCGGATGAGCTCGACCCTGCGCAAGGCCGAGGTCGAGGGATTTGCCCCTGCCGATACCGATCTGGCCCTGCTGGGTGAGGAAGAGCTGGCGCTGGTCAAGCTGGCGGCGCAGTTCCCCCGGCTGGTTGAAGCCGCTGCCCAGGCGCGTGAGCCGCACCGGGTCGCATTCTTCCTCAATGACCTTGCCGCCGCATTCCATGGTTACTGGAATCTGGGCAACGACAAGCCGGAAAAGCGGTTCATCGTGGCACAGGATGGTAAACTTACCGGCGCAAGGCTTTATCTTGTCACGCAAATGGGGCAAATTGTCCGCAATGGCCTCGCGCTGCTCGGCGTTGAGGCAGTGGAGGAAATGTGACCATGACAGGCGACGAAAAAGACAGCTGGCAGGACCACGCGGAAGAGCTCGGCGGCGAACCGCTGGAAACGCAGCAGCTTGACCTCGCCGAAGAGGAAGAACGTCTGCCCTGGCTGGAAAGCTCGGAAGACGAGGAATGGGGCGAATACGAAGGGTCCAACACTGGCCGGCTGCTCGGGCTGGTGGTGATGGGCCTGGTCGCGCTGGCGGCGATCGTCGGCGGGATCTGGTGGGCCACCCACCGCACCCCCGATCCCGCACTGGTGGCCGATGGCAGCACGATCGAAGCCCCCGGCGCGCCTTACAAGGAAGCGCCCAAGGATCCCGGCGGCAAGACCTTTGACGGCACCGGCGATTCCAGCTTCGCCGTGTCCGAAGGGCAGAACCGCCCGGCCCAGCTGGGCGGCGCACCCGCTGTTCCGGCTGCGGTGGCTTCGGCAACCCCCGCCGGGGCCAAGCCCGGCGCTGCGCCCGCTGCGCCTGCCGCCGGCGGTGTTGGGGTGCAGGTTGGTGCTTTCTCCTCGCAATCGACCGCCGAAGCGGGCTGGAGCAAGCTGGTCGGCCAGGCCGGTGGCGCGCTCTCGGGCGTTCCGCACCGTGTGGTTGCGGGCAGCGCCGATATCGGCACGGTCTATCGCCTGCAGGCGGTGGCCCCCGATAGCGGTGCGGCCAATGCGCTGTGCAGCAAGTTGAAAAGCGCCGGGATTTCCTGCCAGGTCAAGTGATGCCGGGCGCCCGGGGGTAATCCACACCCCGGGCCCCGCCCACCCTTGCCGAATCTGCCCGCACCTGCGAGCCTTTGCCGCATGACTCCTGCGATTTTCGGCCTCTCCGGGCTGACCCTGACCGAAGATGAGCGCGCCTTTTTCCGTGATGCGGATCCGGCGGGCTATATCCTGTTCGGGCGCAACGTGCAGGATCGCGCCCAGCTGCGCGCATTGACTGACAGTTTGCGTGACATTCATGGCCGGGCGCGGCTGCTGATCACGATCGATCAGGAAGGCGGCCGGGTGGCGCGGATGAAAGCGCCCGAATGGACAGCCTATCCCGCAGGCGAAGCGTTTGACCGGCTCTATGATCTTGCCCCTGCTTCCGCGATTGAGGCCGCGCGTGCCAATGCCGAGGCGCTGGGGCACGATCTGGCCGAAGTCGGGATCACCTGCACCCACGCCCCGGTGCTCGATGTGCGCCAGCCCGGCGCGCACGATGTGATCGGTGACCGCGCCTATGGCAGCGAGCCGCTGCGGGTCGCCGCGATTGGCCGCGCGGTGCTCGACGGGCTGGAGCGCGCCGGGGTCTGCGGCACGATCAAGCACATGCCGGGCCATGGCCGCTCGCTGGTCGATACCCACAAGGAACTGCCCAGGGTCAGCGCTAGCGACGCCGAACTGGAAGCCGATATTGCCCCGTTCAAGGCGCTGGCCGACGCGCCGATGGCGATGACCGGGCATCTGGTGTTCGAGGCCTGGGATGCGGATCATCCGGCCACTCAGTCCCCCACTGTGATCGAACGGATCATCCGCCAGCGGATCGGTTTCGGCGGCCTGCTACTGACCGATGACCTTGATATGGAGGCGCTGTCCGGCACCGTGCCCGAACGCGCCGAAACAGCGGTGGCGGCGGGCTGTGACATTGCGCTCAACTGCTGGGGGCGGATGCCGGACATGCTGGGGATCGCCAGCCGCCTGCCGGTGATGGGCCCAGACACAGCAGCGCGGCTGGAACGCGCGCTGGCGGTCACGCGGGTCGATGGCGCGGCCGGGCGACAAGCCGAACTGCTGGCCAAGCGCGATGCCTTGCTGGGGCTGTTGGTATGAGCGAGCTGGACGACAGCCCCGCATTGACCCTGCCCGAGGATGATTGGCAGGGAGTGGCCAGCGCCGCGCCGGACGATGCCGCGCTCTACCTGGAACTCGATGGCTGGGAAGGGCCGCTGGACCTGCTGCTCGATCTGGCGCGGCGGCAGAAAGTGGACCTGCGGCGGATTTCGATCCTGGAACTGGTCGATCAGTACCTGACCTATATCGAACGCGCCGAAGCGCTGCGGCTGGAACTGGCGGCGGACTATCTGGTGATGGCGGCCTGGCTGGCCTA
>CAZKAX010000104.1:0-10071 GCA_964550775.1 uncultured Novosphingobium sp.
ACGTCAACACCATCCAGCCCGGCTATATCCAGACCGAGATCGCCGGAGACTGGTTCCAGACCGAAGGCGGCCAGCGCCAGATCAATGCCTTTCACCGCCGCCGGATGTGCCCGATCGAGGCGCTGGATGCGCCGCTGCTGTTCCTGTCGGGCGATGCCTCGCAATACGTCACGGGGGCAACCTTGACGGTGGATGACGGGCAGGTGCTTTAACCGGAACCTCTTGGCACAGCTCCCTTGGTGTTATATGTGAACAATACACCAAGGGAGAAACCCGTTGTCACTAGCTCGCCTGTTTCTGCTCGCCGCCGCAGCCATCGCCGCTCCGGCGCAGGCCGCGCCCTATCGCGCACTGGATGTCACGCCGATCGACCGCGCCACCCCCGCCGCGGCGCGCACCCAGTATGCGGTGCTGGGCACCACGCATCTGAGCGGCCTGCCCGATACGTTCAAGCCGGAATACCTTGAAGATCTGATCGCGCGGCTGGCCAAATGGCAACCAGATGTGATCACTACCGAAGGCCTGCCCGGCCCGCAGTGTGAAATGCTGTTGCGGTACAAGGCCAACTACCCCGGTGTTGCCGACGACTATTGCTGGGACGCAGCCGATATTGAAAAGGAAAGCGGCGTCTCGCTGGTCTGGGCTGAGGCGGAATTGCCAAAGGCGCTGGCGGAAATCGCCAGAAACCCCAGCCCGGCACGGCGACGCTATCTGGCCATGCTGTTCCTTTCCGCCAACGATCGCGCGTCGGCGCTGGTGCAATGGCTGCGCCTGCCCGAAAGCGAGCGCAAGGCCGAGGATGCGCTGAGCCCCGAACTGGTCAAGCTGCTGGAAAAGCTGCGGGTCGGCCGCAACGAGGTCTATGCACTGGCCGCCCCGCTCGCCGCGCGGCTGGGGCATGAACGGGTTTACCCGGCAGACGATCACACCGCCGATGCCCTGACCGCGCCGGGCGGCGATGCGTTCAACAAGGCGATGGTGGCGATCTGGGACAACCCCGGCGCCCGCGCGCTGCGCCCGGCCCTGGAAGCACAGGGCAAGGCGATGACCAGCGCTCCCGCGGTGCTGCAGCAGTACCGCGTGATGAATTCGCCAACGGCGCTGCGGCAGGCGCTCGATGTCGATTTCCTGGCGGCGCTGCAGGACAAGTCAGCCGGGCAATGGGGCCGCCGCTATGTCGCCTGGTGGGAAGTGCGCAACCTGCGCATGGTCTCCACGATCCGTCAGGCGGCAGGCGGGCACCCCGGCGGGCGGGTGCTGGCGATCGTCGGTTCCTCGCACAAACCCTATTTCGAACGCTATCTGGCGCAGAGCCACGATGCTGTGGTGGTCGATGTGCTGGGCATGCTGAAGTAGCGCGCTGGTCTGGCGGGATTGCTGTGGGGCTGGGGTGGAATGGTTCGCGCAGAGGCGCAGAGAAGAAAGTAGGGGCGCAGAGATGCAGGGTCAGCGGCGAAGCCGCTTTAACCCTCTTCGCTGCGTGTTGCGACAGGCTGGCAGCTAAGATTGAGCCTTCGGCTCGGCCCAACTCCTCTGCGTCTCCCCTTTCTTCTCCGCGTCTCTGCGTGAACCATTCCACCCTGTCCGCCAAACCGGAGCAAGGTGACAGGCCTGCTCACCCCCCAGCGTCGATTAGCGCCTGGACTTGCTTGTAGAACGCCTCGCGCGCATCGCCTTCGGGGCCCAGGGTGGCGCGGGTCCAGTTGGCGTTGCTGGCGATCACCAGCTTGCGTTTGGGGTCGATGAAAATGCCTTGCCCGAAAATCCCCTGCGCCGCGACCGAGCCATCATCATAGGTCCACCACTGGAACCCGTACCCGTGGCCGGGCTCACCGATGTCCTTTTGTTTGGTGATGGCCTGGGCGAACCAGTCAGCGGGGACGATCTGCTTGCCGCCGGCCTGACCATTCGCCAGCACGAACAGCCCAAACCGTGCAAAGTCGCGGGTGGCGGCCTGCAGGCAGCAGCCGGCGATTTCGTGCCCGGTCTTGCCCAGCAGCCAGGTCGCCTCGGCCTCCATCCCGGCGGGCTGCCAGACCTTTTCCTGCAGGTACTGGCTGAGCGACTTCTTGGTGGCGGAACTGACCAGCACCCCGATCAGGTTGGTTTCGCCGGTATTGTAATGCCACACTTCGCCCGGCGGGTGCGCGCGGGGCAGTTTGCGCATGTAACTGACCGTGGCGTCCACCCCCGCATCGGGCGTGGCGGTGTTGAACATCGCGACATCGGCCTTGGGATCCTCGTAATCCTCGTTCCAGCGCACCCCGCTGCTCATGGTCAGCAGCTGGCGCACCGAAACATCGTCATAGGCCGAACCGCGCAGGTCCGGGATGTAGAGGCTGACCTTGTCCTCCAGGCTCTTGATATAGCCATCCTGTACTGCCGCGCCGACCAGCGTGGAGGTAAAGCTCTTGGCGACCGAGAAGCTGGTCCAGCGGCCCTTGGCATCAAAGCCCATGGCATAGCGTTCCAGCCGCAGCTTGCCGTCCTGAATGATCACCAGCCCGGCGGCGCGCTGGGCGGCCATGTATTGATCGATCCCCGGCACGTTCAGCGGCTTGCCCGCAGGTAGCGGCAGGGGCGTGGGGGACGGGGCGATCTTGTGGTGATCGGCCAGAATGGTGATCCGGTCCATCGCCCGGAACGCGGCGTCGCGCTGGTCCATCCGCCACGACAGGACATCGGCATTGGTCGGCAGCACCGCGATCAGATCGCGGGTTTCCTTGTCCTGCGCGAGATACCACCCGCCACCGGCCAGCGCCACTGCGCCCACCACTGCCAATGCAATCCTGCCAATCCGCATGTGCCCCTCCTTCAAATGCCGGGCTATTTGCCCTTGGCCAGTTCCACCAGACTATCCGGCCCCAGCACTTGCGGCAACTGCTGCGGTGCGCCGCCGCCCGCCGGATACCACATATAGAGCGGCACCCCGGCTGCGCCTTGCGCGCTCAGGTAACGGGTGATCGCCGGATCGCGCCGGGTCCAGTCGCCGCGCAGCACGGTGACGCCGGCCTTGGCAAAGGCATCGCGGGTCGCCTCGCGCTCGATCGCGGCGGCTTCGTTGACCTTGCAGGTCAGGCACCAGTCGGCGGTGAAATAGGCGAAGACAGGCTTGCCGCTGGCGCGCGCTTTGGCCAGTGCGGCCTCGCTGAACGGCTGGCTGGGCAGCAGCCCCGCGCTTTCCGCCGTGGGCGCGCGGACGACGGTGGGGAGGCCCAGTCCGGCGACTCCGGCCAGCACGGCCAGCGCCGGGACGAGCAGTTTCGTGCTGCCCAATCCATTGCGCTGGCGGCGGCCCAGCACCAGCAGCAGGACCACCAGCAGGAAGGCCAGCAGGGCCAGCGACAGGGCATAGGCCTGCCCGGCAAGGCGGCTGGCCAGCCAGACCAGCGCGAGCGCCGTCAGCCCCATCGGCACGGCCATCGCCTTGCGGAACCACACCATCCACGCGCCCGGGCGCGGCAGCAGGCGGCGCAGCGCGGGGATGAAAGCGATCGCCAGGAACGGCAGCGCCAGCCCCAACCCCAGCGCGGCGAACAATAGCAGCGCGGGTGCGGGCGGCATCAGCAGCGCCGCGCCCATCGCGGCGGCCATGAACGGCCCGGTGCAGGGGGTGGCGGCAAAGGCCGCGAGCAGCCCGGTGGCAAAGGCCCCTTGCGGCGAACCCTCGCTGGCAAAGCCGGGGACGGCGAATTCATAGAGCCCGCCAAGGTTGGCGGTGATCGCTACCGCCAGCATGGCCAGCGCGGCGACGACCAGCGGTTCCTGCAACTGGAACGCCCAGCCCACCTGCTGCCCCGCCGCGCGCAGGGCCAGCATCAGACCGCCCAGCGCCAGCGTCGCCGCGATCACCCCGGCGCTATAGGCCAGCCCCTCGGATCGCGCCTGCGCCTCGCTCTCGCCCGCCCGCGCCAGACTCAGCGCCTTGAGGCTGAGGATCGGGAAAACGCAGGGCATGACGTTGAGCAGCAGACCCCCCGCCAGCGCAGCCAGCAGCAGCCAGCCCAGCGGCGGCGTGGCGGGCGCGTCGAGCGCCACCCGCTCGCCCCCGGTGGGGACGACGCCGGGATCGGCCTCGATCAGCAAGCCGTCGCCCGCGCGGTTCAGCCGCAGCACGGCGTGCAGGGCCCCCGGCTGCTGCGCGGCGAATTTGGCGCGCGGCAGTTCCGCCACCAGCAAGTCGCCCTGCCGGAACATCGCTTGCGGTGCGGCGTAATCGACCACATGGTCATCGGCCACGAACAGATGCGGCTGTTCCAGCGTGACCGTGCGGGGCAGGGGAATCGCGATCCGCACGGTCTGCCCGGCCCAGGCAAAGCGCGCCTTGCTGCCCAGCGGCGCAGGCAGGGCGGCCAGCCACTGGTCAAACCGCGGATCGCGCGCGCCCGCCGGGCCGACCATGATCGTGGTCCCCAACTCAGCCTGTTCGGGCACGCAAACCTCGCGCGTGCAGGCCAGCCACTGCGCCTTGACCCGCACCGGAATCGCCTGCCCCGGCGCGGCAGTGGCGGGCAGGGAGACCGGCACCAGCACGGCATAGGCCTGTTCATAGACGTGGTTCATCAGCCCGCTGACCAGCAGGGTCTGGGGCACCGGGTATTGCAGATCCCCCACCTTGACCCCCGGCGGCAGGGTCCAGTCGGTGGTCATGCCAAGCCCGGCATCGCCCGGGTTCTGCCAATAGCCGTGCCAGCCCTCACCCGGCTGCATCGCAAAAGCGAGCATCACGGTAGAGCCGGGCGCGGCGGTTCCTTCGGCCACCAGGCTGGCGGCGATGTGGTTGGGCGCGGCCTGGGCCGGGGCGGCCAGCAGCAGGGCGAGCAGATGCAATAGAACTGCAATGCCCGCCTGCCACAGTTTGCCCACACCACGCACGGCCTGCGGCTTGCGGGGGGCTGGGGCGATGGGCATAAGCGGGGGCAGATCGTTCACCCGCGCTGTTTGCCCCGCCTTGTCCCCCACTGCAAGGCAGGCCGCGCCAATCGGGATTGTTCCATGCGCCGTCTGATCCTTGCCGCTGCCCTTGCCTGCTCTGCCGTTCCCGCCATGGCCAAGGATCCGGCCCCCGCGCCCGCCGCCCCGCCGAAACTGATCGTGGCGGTGTCGATCGATCAGTTCAGCGCCGATCTGTTCGCGCAGTACCGCCAGTTCTACACCGGGGGCATGGCCCGCCTGCTGCAAGGCGCGGTGTTCCCCAGCGCGTTCCAGTCGCACGCCGCGACCGAGACCTGCCCCGGCCACTCCACCCTGCTGACCGGCACGCACCCGTCGCGCAACGGAATCATCGCCAACAACTGGTTCAACCTCTCGCTCGCCCGCGCCGACAAGCGGGTCTATTGCGCCGAGGATGAAAGCGATCCCGCCAGCACTTCGCGCGATCCGGTGGTTTCGGCGGTCCATCTGAAAGTGCCGACGCTGGGCGAATTGATGAAACAGGCCAACCCCGCCAGCCGCAACGTCGCCGTTTCGGCCAAGGACCGCGCGGTGATGATGATGGGCGGGAACAAGATCGACGCCGCCTATTGGTGGAAGGGTGCCAGCTTCGTCACGCTGAACGGCCGCACCCTGTCCCCCGCCGTCCAGGCCCAGAACGCGGTGATCGCCAAACAGCTCAAGGCCGGTTTCCCCGCCATGGCCCTGCCCAAGTGGTGCGGCGTAGCGGATCGCGCGGTGGCCGTGGGCAAGGGCGCGGTCGGGCAGGGGCGCTTTGCCATGCCCAAGGATACGCCGGAAAAGGCGCGCGGCGACATGTTCCGGATCAGCCCGCGGATCGATGCGGCCACGGTCGATCTCGCCAACCGGCTGGTCGACGAAATGAAGCTGGGCCGCGGCGCGGCGCCCGATCTGCTGTCGGTCAGCCTGTCCGCCACCGATTACATCGGCCATGCCACCGGCACCGAAGGCGCGGAAATGTGCATCCAGATGGCGCAGATGGACGCCGCGCTGGGGGCGCTGTTCGCGCATCTCGACAAGGCGAAGATCGACTATGCCGTGGTCCTGTCGGCCGATCACGGCGGGCTCGACATGCCCGAACGGCTGAATGAACAGGCCCTGCCGCGCGCGGTGCGGGTGGACGATTCGCTCAGCCCCGGCCCGCTCGCCAAGGCAATCAGCGCGCGGACCGGCGTGACCAGCCCCAAGGGCCCGCTGCTCGCCTCTGATGGCGGCGATATATGGATCAGCCCGGCGCTCGATCCGGCGCAGAAAACCAAAGTCGTCGACGCCCTGCTGCAAATCGCGCGGGCCCATCCGCAAGTCAGCGCCGTGTTCACCGCCGCCGAACTGGCCGCCACCCCTTCGCCCACCGGCAACCCGCAGGACTGGTCGGCAAAGGAACGCGCCCGCGCCTCGTTCGATCCCACCCGCAGCGGCGATGTGCTGATCCTGCTGGACCGCGCCGTGGTGCCGATCCCCGAAGCGATCCCGGGCATGTATGTTGCCACCCACGGCAGCGCCTGGGACTATGACCGGCGCGTGCCCTTGCTGTTCTGGCGGGCCGGCATGACCCGCTTCGAACAGCCCGCCCCGGTCGAAACCGTCGACATCGCCCCCAGCTTGGCCGCGTTGCTGGGCCTGAAAGTGGCGGACGGCCAGTTCGACGGACGCTGCCTGGATCTGGACGGCGGAGCGGGGAATAGCTGCGCGATCAAATAGCAATCATCCCAACTTCGCCATTGCGAGGAGCGAAGCGACGAAGCAATGACGATGACGAATTCTTGGGTTGTTGCCCCCTTTGGGCAGGTCTAAAGCCACCCTATGACCGACAAACGCGACCTTGTGATCCTGGGCGGGGGGCTGGTGGGGATGACCCTGGCCCTCGCCGCCGCGCAGCAGGGCATTTCCAGCCACGTGGTTGACAAGGCCCAGCCGGAGGAGCTGACCCGCGAAGGCGTAGATGGCCGCGCTTCGGCGATTTCGACTGCGAGCTGGAACCTGTTCTGCAACATCGGGCTGGGGGAACGGCTGGAGCCGCTGGGCTGCGCTATACAGGCGATTGCGGTGACCGATGCGATGCGGCCCGGCCGGATCGATTTCAAGCCTGAGGCGAACGATGGCTCGCTTGGCCGGATGTACGCCAACCGCGACATTCGCCTCGCGCTGTTCGAAGCCGCGCGGGATGAACCGCTGATCGCCTGGCATTCGGGGGTGGAACCGGTCACGCGGGATCGCGGGTCGCACGGTGTTTCCGTCACGCTTGACGATGGCCGCACGCTAACCGGCAACCTGCTGGTCGGCGCGGAAGGGCGGCAGAGCCCGACCCGCGCCGAGGCCGGGCTGAACAGCGCCAAGTGGGATTACCACCACCGCGCTTTCGTCACCGCGATCACCCATGAACGCCCGCACGATGGCGTCGCCTGGGAAATCTTCTTCCCCGCCGGGCCGCTGGCCTTGTTGCCCTTGCTCGACCTGCCCGATGGCCGCCACCGCAGCGCAGTGGTCTGGACCGTGGCGGAAAAGGATGCGGCCGGGGTTACCGGCCTGTCCGACGCGGTGTTCCTGGGCGAAATCGCACAGCGGATGCAGGGCATTTTCGGCGCAATCGAACTCTGCGCACCGCGCATGTCCTGGCCGCTCAACTTCCACCACACCGCGCGGATCGTGGGGGACCGGCTGGCGCTGGTCGGCGATGCGGCGCATGGCATGCACCCGATCGCCGGGCAGGGGCTCAACCTGGGGCTGCGCGACGTGGGGACATTGGTGCAAGTGCTGGCCGATGGCATGCGGCTGGGGCTGGAGCCCGGCGACGCGCAGCTGCTCGCCCGCTATGAACGCTGGCGCAGTCTCGACAGCCTGACCGTGATGGCCGCGACCGACGGCCTGGTCCGCCTGTTCGGCATTCCCGGCCGCCTGCCCAGCGCGGTCCGCCGCCTTGGCATGGGCGTGGTGCAACGCACCGGCTGGCTCAAACGCTTCTTCATGGACGAAGCCCGCGGGATGAGCGGGGAACTGCCGGAATTGCTGCGGGCTTAGGAAGGGCTTTGAAGTCCCTCTCCATTTTCGGCGAATGCCGCAAATGGGGAGGTGGCAGACGCTGAAAGCGGCTGACGGAGGGGCCAGGGCCTCGCCGCATTACCCCTCCGTCAGCCGCTTCGCGACTGCCACCTCCCCATTTGTCGCATTCGCGAAAAATGGAGAGGGACTTAGGGTTCAATCCGCTCCGTTGGGAATCGGGCTCGGCATCGCGCTGGCTGTCGGCGTCGGAATGGCCGGGCCGGGCTGCTCCATCGCGGCGCCGCTGGCCTCTTTCGGCTTGACCGGTTCCAGCAGCGCCGTGGTCTCGATCAGGTCGAGCGCGCGCTGGGCCATGGCATAGCGTTGGGCGGTGTCGAGCCAGCTCGTCGCTCCGGCGGCGCCGGGCATGGTCTGGACTTCCTTGATCGCAGCCTCGATCTGGCCAGTGCGCAGCAGCAGCCGCGCGCGGTCAAGCCGGTTTTCGGGTTTGGCCATCGGCGCTTCATCGCGGCGGATCACGAACAGACCGGACAGTTCGCGCTTGACCAGCGCCCACCCGTCCTCGTTCGCGGGGGCCTGGGTCAGCACGGGTTCCAGTCCATCAAGCTGGCCCGCCAGCTGGTCCAGCGTGTTGGGCTTGGCCGCGCTGTCAATCAGGGTGGCGACGGCATTGGGCTGGCTATCGCCGAACCGCAGCTTGAGCTGATCGGCCAGCGGCCCCAGCGGCGCGCCGCGTTCGATCGCGCGGCGGCTGGCGAAAGCGACCAGCAGGGCTTCGGCGCGGGCGGTGTTGCCCTCTGCCGCGGCGGCTTGCAGATCGAGCCGGGCCAGGCGCTGTTCCAGCGCGGCGAGCCGCTGGTCAAAGAGTTCTACCGCGCCGCTTTCCGTGGCTGCGGCGCTGGGCGATGCGCCGGGGGTGGGCGCGGGCAAGGCGGCGAACGAGGCACTGGCAGCCGGCCTGGCCGAACCCGCCAGTTCCGGCCCGACCTGGATCTTGCCGCTCCAGGCCAGCCAGCCGACCAGAGCCCCGCCGGCCAGAAAGGCCAGCAGCAAGGTGGTGCTGATCAGCCGCATGCCGGGCCCGCTGCGGCGCGGTGGCAGGTTGATCGGGCGTTCGAAGAATTCATCAGGCATGCGGACTTCGTGGCTTCCCATGGCACGGCGCGACCCGGCCTTTCATGGGAACGGGTCTTGGCACATCTGGCGCGCCAAGGCCAGCAAAGCCTTGTCATTGGGGGCCTGGGCCACGGCCACTTCGCCCCAACCCGCCTCTGCCGCATGGGCAATGCGTGGCCCCAGCGCCGCAATTCGCAGCGGGGACCGGCGGATCGCATGGCTGACGCATTGCGCGGTCAGGTGGCGCATCGCTTCGGCTGAATGGACCGCGATGATCGCCGGGCGGCGCAGCAGTTCGATCAGGTCCGGCGGGAACGGGCGCGGCACACTGGCGTAAGTGACGCGTTCCTCCATGGTCATGGTCTTGGGCAGGGTCAGCGGCACCCGCTCATCCCCGGCGAGCCGCAGCACATGGCGCGTGCCGGGGGGCAGCAGATCGACCACCGCCTGCAAGCCGCCGCTGCCGCTGGCCGCCACGGTGAACCCGCGCTCGCGCGCGGCCTGGGCGGTGGTTTCACCCACGGCGTAAACCGGCAGGCCTTTCAGCGCATCAAGCCCGCGCCCGCCGTGGCGCAGCACATTCGCGCTGCCGATCAGCAGGGCATCGAAATCGGCCGCAAGCGGGGCCTGCCAGCTGCGCGGTTCGATCGCGAACAGAGGCTGCGCGACCGTCTCCAGCCCCAGCGTCCGGGCCGCCTCTGCCGTGGCGGCGCAACCGGGTTCGGGGCGGATGACGATCAGCGGGACCATGTGCCTATCCTTCTGGGCCGGAAAAATGCACCCGCACTGCATCGGGCGCACTTGCCAGCAGCTTCGCCGCCAGTGCAGCCGGGCCGTTCACGTCATCGGGGGCGAAGCGCGCGGTCAGCTCTACCTTGTCGGCGCCGTCCGGGCTGTAGATCGCGGCGCGCATCACCAGTTCGCTGCCGTCCGGCTCGGTCAGCACGGCGATCGGGCTGTGGCAATTGCCGCCAAGGCCCGCCAGCAGCGCGCGTTCGGCCA
>CAZKAX010000105.1:0-2668 GCA_964550775.1 uncultured Novosphingobium sp.
TGGTGGGGATCGTGGTGTTGCGATCGATCATGCGGGTGAACACGCCGCCCAGCGTTTCGATGCCGAGCGAGAGCGGGGTCACGTCGAGCAGCAGTACGTCCTTGACGTCGCCCTGCAGCACGCCCGCCTGGATCGCTGCGCCCATGGCGACGACTTCGTCCGGATTGACGCCGGTGTGCGGTTCCTTGCCGAAGAATTCCTTCACCACTTCGCGCACGCGCGGCATGCGGGTCATGCCGCCAACCAGCACCACGTCGTCGATGTCAGCGGCCTTCAGACCGGCATCGGCCAGGGCCTTCTTCATCGGTTCCTTGGTGCGTTCGATCAGGTTCGCGACCATCTTTTCCAGATCGGCGCGGGTGATCGTTTCGACCAGGTGCAGCGGGGTGGTTGCCCCGCCTTCCATGCGGGCGGTGATGAAGGGCAGGTTGATTTCGGTGGTCTGCGCGCTCGACAGCTCGATCTTGGCCTTTTCGGCGGCTTCCTTGAGCCGCTGCAGCGCCAGCTTGTCGGTGCGGAGGTCCATGCCCTCCTTCTTCTTGAACTGGTCGGCCAGCCATTCAACCACCTGGGTGTCGAAGTCTTCGCCGCCCAGGAAGGTATCGCCGTTGGTCGACTTCACCTCGAACACGCCGTCCCCGATTTCGAGGATCGAGACGTCGAAAGTGCCGCCGCCAAGGTCATAGACCGCGATGGTCTTGCCGTCGTTCTTGTCGAGGCCATAGGCCAGCGCCGCCGCAGTCGGCTCGTTGATGATGCGCAGCACTTCAAGGCCCGCGATCTGGCCGGCGTCCTTAGTCGCCTGGCGCTGTGCGTCGTTGAAGTATGCGGGAACGGTGATCACCGCCTGGGTGACGGTTTCGCCCAGATAGGCTTCGGCCGTTTCCTTCATCTTCTGGAGCGTGAAGGCCGAGATCTGGCTGGGCGAATAGTCTTCGCCGCCGGCCTTGACCCAGGCGTCGCCGTTCTTGCCCTTGACGATGGTGTAGGGGACGAGCTCGGTGTCCTTCTTGGTCACCGGATCGTCAAAGCGGCGGCCGATCAGGCGCTTCACCGCGAAAATCGTGTTGTCACCATTGGTCACCGCCTGGCGCTTGGCCGGCTGGCCGATCAGCCGCTCACCATCCTTGGTGAAAGCGACGATCGAAGGCGTGGTGCGCGCCCCTTCCGAATTTTCAATGACCTTCGGCTTGCCGCCGTCCATCACGGCAACGCAGCTGTTGGTCGTGCCGAGGTCGATACCGATAACTTTAGCCATAAATGCCCATCCTTGGTCGTTATGTTGACGCCGCTTCGTAGGCCCCCCGGGTTCCCGGCAAAGCTGGTCGGCGGCTCTTGAACGGGGCCGATATAGGTGCGGTTTTGCTTGGCACAAGGGCTGCGCGGGATTAGGCGTGGCGGCAATGTTTGCCCTGCCGCAAAGGACTGATTTTCATGCGCCGTAGCCTGCTGATCCTCGCCCCGCTTGCCCTTGGCCTGACGCTTTCCGCGTGCCAGCAGGCAGAAAAGGCCCCCGCAGCCGCCGCCAGCAACGGACCCGAAGCCAAGCCCGGCGTCGCGGTTTCCGGCGGCACGCTGGTCCTGCCCG
Source organism: uncultured Novosphingobium sp. (assembly GCA_964550775.1). GTDB lineage: Bacteria > Pseudomonadota > Alphaproteobacteria > Sphingomonadales > Sphingomonadaceae > Novosphingobium. The sequence continues at coordinate 1,589 of CAZKAX010000105.1, forward strand.
CGGTCAAGGGAAACCCCGGAGTTGCCTATTTCGACGTTGCCAATTCCGATGCCAAGGCGGTGGCGCTGGCCGCCGTGGCGGTTGACGGTGCGGGCAAGGCCGAAATGCACCAGACCAGCGGCGGCGCGATGGCTCCGGTTGATCGCGTCGACATCGACCCCAATGCCAGCGTCAAATTTGCGCCGGGCGGCCTGCACGTGATGCTGTTCGATCTGGACCCGAAACTGGTTGCGGGCGGCAGCGCCGAACTGACCCTGACCTTTGCGGATGGGGACAAGGTTTCAGCTCCCCTGAAGATCAAGGCCGCCGGTGACGCGGCCATGGGCGGGATGGAGCACTGAGCGAGACCTGCCCCACCGGCGGCGAGCGCGCCCTGACTGAAGGCGAGGCAGCGCTGGTCCATTCGGTTTTCGGCGACGCGATCGATTGCACGCAAGTGCGGGTGCGCCGCCGCAAATGGTGGTGGTTCCACCCGCGCGAGGTGACGATGGCGCCGTGGGGGCATATCCACTTCCACCCAGCATCTGGAGCCTATTGCGATGATTTCTCTACCGCGCGGATCGAACTGCAAGGACATTTCATCCACGAAATGACCCACGTCTGGCAGGCCCAGACGCGCAGCCGCTGGTGGGTTGTCCTGCGCGGGATCTGGGATCGCAAATACAGCTATCGGCTACGCGAAGGCTGGCCGCTGGAACGGTATGGGCTGGAACAGCAGGCGGAGATTGTGCGCGAAGCTTTCCTGGCGCGGCGAGGTCTTTTCGTAATAGAGCGGCGCGATTTAGCGTTGCTAGTGGCAACTCTTCCGAAGAACTTTAACCTGTCGTAAGTCACTGATCTGCGATCATGTCGCCGATGACCGAAAGTGCGCCAACAAATCCTGCCGCAAAGAAGCCAGTAACAAAGGAGCAGCTTCAACTTGCGCGCTGCGCGTTTCTGGATTCCTTTGCGGATACAGAAATCGCGCTCGGACGCCTGGCGAAACGTCTGGCATTGAAAGGCTGCGGGCTGACGGTTGGTCAAAGGCTGGAAGCCCTTAAGACAATCAAGGCCAGTCCATCGTTTTCGCAGGCAAAGGTT
>CAZKAX010000105.1:2678-10049 GCA_964550775.1 uncultured Novosphingobium sp.
CAAAGGTTCAAAAGTTGGCAGAGCAACTGACACGTTTGCAAAGCTTGAATGCGATCCGCGCCGATGTAGTTCATTCCCGCCTGGCGGTTGCCCCGATTGGCGGACAAGCGCGTGCCTGCTTTATCAACTCGACTACCTGCAGCGACGAGGCCCCAACGGCCCGGCTTGTTACGCGTGATGAATTCGCCAAATTCAGCAAGGTTCTGAAGGAAATTGCGGTTGCCGTTGACGGGCTTTGATCACTGCAAACGCCGCCTTCCTGAGCTCACGGATAAGCCACCCCCGGCAGCCCCTGCCCGCCGTCTGCAATAAAGGCGTCGATCCGTTCTTCCAGCGTCGGCAACGGGACCGAGCCGAGCGAGAGGACGACATCGTGGAACTTGCGAATGTCGAACTTCGGCCCCAGCGCCGTTTCCGCCTTGGCGCGGACGCGGCGGATGGTCAGTTCGCCCAGTTTGTAGGCCAGCGCCTGGCCCGGCCAGCTGATATAACGATCGACCTCGGTGTTGACCTCGCGGGTGGAGAGCGCGGTGCGGCTGGCGAGGTAATCGACCGCTTGCTGCCGGGTCCAGCCATAGTGATGGATGCCGGTATCGACCACCAGCCGCACGGCGCGCCACATCTCATAGCTCAGCTTGCCGAAGCGTTCGTAAGGGGTGCGATAGATCCCCATCTCCTCGCCGAGATACTCGGTATAGAGCCCCCAACCCTCGCCAAAGCCGGAGAAATAGGTCTGGCGGCGAAACTTCGGTAGGCTCTGTTGCTCCAGCGCCAGTGCCCCCTGAAAGCTGTGGCCCGGCGCGCATTCGTGCAGGGTCAGCGCGGGGATGTTGTAAAGCGGGCGCGAGGGCAGATCGTAGGTGTTCATCTGACACGCTTCGAGCCCGCCCCGCCCCGAGGTGTAGAACGGCGCAATCGCGGGATCGACCGGGCGGATCGTGTAGCGATAGCGCGGCAGCAGCCCGAAATAGTCCTTGAGCTTGCCATCCACCCGCTTCGCGACATAGGCCGAAACGCCCAGCAGCTCTTCCGGCGTGCGCGCCACGAACTGGGGGTCGGTGCGCAGAAACTGGATGAATTCGGCCAGAGTCCCTTTGAACCCGGCCTCGCCCTTCACCTTTTCCATCTCGGCGGTGATACGGGCCACTTCATCCAGCCCGATCTGGTGGATCTGCTCGGCGCTCAGGTTGGTGGTGGTATATTCGCGGATCTGCTGGGCATAATAGGCATCACCGTTGGGCAACTTGTTGGCCGCCTGCGTGGTTCGGGTTCGCGGCAGGTATTCCTCGCGGAAAAACTTCAGAAACTGCGTGAACGCCGGCGTGACTGACTGCGTGATCGCGGTGCGGGCCTGTGCTTTCAGAGCTTCTTGCTCGGCCACCGGGATACGCGCGGGCATGCGGGTGAATGCGCCCCAGAACGGGCTTTTTTCCGGATCGCTGACCACGGCTGCGGCAATGCTGGCATCGCGGCCATCCAGCGTCGCCCGGGGAACCGAGAAACCCCGATCCAGTCCGGCGCGGGCATTGGCGGTATGCTGGGCAAAGTACCGCGGAATGTCGTTCATCCGCCCGATGTAGCGGCGATAGTCCTCCGCCGAGGCAAGCGGCTCGCGCTCGGGCAGATAGCTCCAGAAATTGCTGTCACTGTCGAACGGCATTTCCCAGCGCCGGAACCGCGCCGAATCGATGCTCTCACGCAGCAGAGTGCGCAGCACGCTGACGTTCACTTTGGCACTGGCACTGAGCCCGGCCGGATCGATTGCCTCAAGCCGGGCCAACAGCGCGCGCTCGCGCTCCGCCTCGGCCAGATTGCTGGCCGGGGTGACCGAAGGCAGATGGTCGCCCGGTTCGGTGGTGCCGTCGCTCTGCTCAACCTGACCATAGCGATCAAGCGACGCCCGGTAATAAGCATCGCCAATCGCGTTCAGTTGCTGCTCGCTGCTGTCGCTGGCCTGCGCCGTTGTTCCGGATAGCAGGACGGCGAGGATCGCCAGTCCGGGTCGTGCGATCCTCATCCCTGCCCCCTTTGCCGCGTCAGTCCGGCTTTTTCGCCACGGCCACCATTGCGGGCCGCAGCAGACGATCCTTGATCATGTAACCGGCCTGCAATTCCTGCAGCACGGTGCCGGGTTCGGCATCGGCGCTGGGAACTTCAAGCATTGCCTGATGCTGGTTGGGATCGAGCGGCAGGCCTTTGGCGGCGATGCGGCTGATGCCGTGGAGGCCGAACACTTTGTCAATCTCGCGCGATGTGGCCTCGATCCCGGCGACGAAGCTTTTCAGCCGCTCATCCTCGCGCAGTTCGGCGGACAGTGCTTCAAGCGCACGCGAAAGGTTGTCCGAAACGGTCAGGATGTCGCGGGCAAAGCCGGTCGCGGCATAGGCGCGGGTATCGGCGATGTCTTTTTCCAGACGGCGGCGCACGTTCTGGGTTTCGGCCTTGGCATAGAGCACTTCCTGCTTGGCCGCTTCCAGATCCTCGCGCAGGCGGTCCAGTGCATCGCCCAGCTTGTCAGTTTCCTGCTCCAGCAGTTCCTCGGGCACGCCCGCCAGTTCGGCTTCCACCGCGGGGTCGCCCTGCGGTTTGGTATCATCGCTCATTGTATCAAAAAACCTGTCTAACCGATCAATTTGCCCAGTGATTGGGCGGTGAAATCCACCATGGGGACGACGCGCGCATAATTCAACCGAGTCGGGCCGATAACCCCCACCACGCCAACCACCCGGCCATCACGGTCGCGATAGGGCGAGGCGATCACCGAAGAACCGGACAGCGCGAACAGGCGGTTTTCGGAACCGATAAAGATCCGGGTCGCCTCTGCCTCGCGCGCGGCGTCAAGCAGATCTGCGACCGATTGTTTGCTTTCCAGATCATCAAGCAGCAGGCGCACGCGCTCCAGATCGGTCAGCGTCGATTCGTCGAGCAAGTGCGAGGCACCGCGCACGATTAGCACGGGCCGCCGAGCCGCATCCTCGCTCCACACCGCCAGCCCGCGTTCGACCAGATCGCGGCTCGCGGCGTCTAGCGCCGAGCGGCCTGAGGCCACTTCAGTGCGGATCAGCGCCACCGCCTCGCTCAGCGTGCGGCCAGCCAGCCGCGCAGTGATGTAATTGCTGGCCTGCTCCAGCGCGCTGGCGGGCAGGCCCAGCGGCACGCTGACCACGCGGTTTTCCACTGCTCCGTCTGCGCCGACCAGCACAGCCAGTGCCCGGTCCGGGGACAGGGGCACCAGTTGCAACTGCGCCAGGCGCGGTTCAAGGCGGGGCACCATGACCACGCCGGCGCAGGCCGACAGGTCTGACAAGACTGCACTGGTTGCCGCCAGCGCGGCTTCGATCGGTCCCGGCTGCGCCACCTGCCGTTCGATCGCCGCGCGTTCCTCCGCAGTCGGTTCGGCTACCTGCATCATCCCGTCCACGAACAGTCGCAGCCCCTGTTCGGTAGGCAATCGCCCGGCAGAAGTATGCGGCGCGGCGAGAAGCCCCAGCATTTCCAGTTCGTGCAGCACTGACCGGATCGAGGCGGGCGAAAGGTTGACGCCCCCCGGCCCGGCCAATGTTTTCGATCCGACCGGCTGCCCCGACGCAAGATAGCCGTCGACCACCAGGCGAAAGATGTCGCGGGCGCGGGTGGTCAATTCAGTGATCGGCGGGCTGGGCATTGTGGGGTCTAATTTAATCCTCGGTCTTGCAGGCTCAAGCCCAATGCGCCTAACGCGGCCAGGAAACAACAGAGGACCTCCCCCATGCGACCTTCCGGCCGCGCGCCCGACGAGATGCGCACGATTGGCTTTGAGCCCCACTATACCAAGCACGCCGAAGGGTCGGTGCTGGTCAGTTTTGGCCACACCAAGGTGATCTGCACCGCCAGTGTCGAGGAACGCCTGCCGCCGTGGCTGCGCGGCAAGGGCGAAGGCTGGGTCACGGCCGAATATTCGATGCTGCCTCGCGCCACCCACACGCGCGGTAGCCGCGAGGCGGCGAAGGGCAAGCAGAGCGGGCGGACGCAGGAAATCCAGCGGCTGATCGGCCGGTCTTTGCGCGCCGTGGTCGATCTCAAGAAGCTGGGTGAACGCCAGATCACCCTCGATTGCGACGTGATCCAGGCCGATGGCGGCACCCGCACTGCTGCAATCAGCGGGGCCTGGGTGGCGCTGCGGATCGCGGTGGACAAGCTGATGGCGGCGGGCGCGATCACCGAAGATCCGCTGACCCGCAAGGTTGCGGCGGTCAGCTGCGGGATCTTCAACGGTAGTCCGGTGCTTGATCTGGACTATGACGAGGACAGCAACGCTGATGCCGACGCCAACTTCGTGCTGATCGAAGGCGGGCAAATCGCCGAAGTCCAGGCCACGGCCGAAGGCGCGACCTATGACGAGGAAGGGCTGCTGCGCCTGCTGCGCCTCGCCCGGATCGGCTGTGACCGGATATTTGCGGCACAGGGTGAGGCTGCCGGAAAGTGACCCGCAAACTCGGCGCTGAAACACTGGTGATCGCCACGCACAATGCGGGCAAGCTCAAGGAAATCGGCGCGCTGCTGGCGCCATTTGGGCTGCGGTGCATCAGCGCCGGGTCGCTTGGGCTGCCGGAACCGGCGGAAACGGGCAAGACCTTCATCGCAAACGCTCTGATCAAGGCGCGGGCGGCGGCGGAGGCTTCGGGCCTGCCGGCACTGGCCGACGATTCGGGCCTGTGCGTCGATGCCCTGCAGGGCTGCCCCGGCGTGTACACCGCCGACTGGGCCGAACGGCAGTGGTTCGAAGGACCAGCCGGGCGCGACTGGTACATGGCGATGGGCAAGGTTGAAGGGATGCTGTGCGAGCTGGGGCCGGAAACGGACCGCAGCTGCCACTTCGCCTGCGTGCTGGCGATCGCCTGGCCGGACGGTAACAGCGCCGTCTATGAAGGCCGCGCCAATGGCACGCTGACCTGGCCGCCGCGTGGGACCATGGGGTTCGGCTATGATCCGGTGTTCGTGCCGCTGGGCGAAACCCGCACCTTTGCCGAGCACGCGCCGGACGAAAAGCACGCGATCAGCCACCGCGCCGCCGCTTTCGCCAAGCTGGTCGCGGAGCAGTTTGGCGGCTAAGCACCGGTCATGGCCCGCGCGCTCTACATCCATTGGCCGTTTTGCCTCGCCAAGTGTCCGTACTGTGATTTCAACAGCCATGTCCGCGATTCGGTCGATCAGGACCTGTGGCTGAACGGCCTGCTGGCCGATCTGCGCTACGAATCGGAACTGGCGGGCGGCGAGCCGCTGGATAGCGTGTTCTTCGGCGGCGGCACCCCCAGCCTGATGCCCCCCGCCACCGTGGCGCGGTTGCTGGAAGAGGCGGAGCAGCTGTGGACCTTTGCCGATGGGGTGGAAATCACGTTGGAGGGCAACCCCAGCTCGGTCGAAAGCGCCAACTATGCCGCGCTCGCCAGCGCCGGGGTCAACCGCGTGTCGCTTGGCCTGCAGGCGCTGGACGACAAGACGCTCGATTTCCTGGGCCGGATCCACGACGCGGAAGAGGGGTTGGCCGCGCTGGACGTGGCGCAGCAGCACTTCGCGCGGGTCAGCTTCGATCTGATCTATGCCCTGCCCGGCCAGACCCCGGACCAGTGGCGGCAAGACCTGCTGCGCGCCATCGGGCTCGGCTCCACCCACCTTTCGCTCTACCAGCTGACGATCGAGCCGGGGACGCGGTTTGAAACCATGGTCCGGCGCGGGCACTTCACCCCGCTGGATGATGATGCCGCGGCAGACCTGTTTGCCCTGACCCGCGAGATTACCGGCCAGCTTGGCCTGCCCGCCTATGAGGTCAGCAACCATGCCCTGCGCGGTGAGGAAAGCCGCCATAACCTGACCTATTGGCGCTATCAGGACTATTGCGGGATCGGCCCCGGCGCACACGGCCGGCGCGGTGGCCTGGCGACGGTGCGGCACAAGAAGCCCGAAAACTGGCTCGCCGCGCTGGACAGCCAGGGCCACGGCATCGCCGAACAGCGCGCGCTGGGCCTGCGCGAACAGGCCAGCGAGGCGATGCTGATGGGGCTGCGGCTAGCCGAAGGGATTGATCTGACCGCCCTCGCCGCCCGGTTCGATCTCTCGCCGGACGCGCTGTGCGATCCCGACAAGCTGGATTTCTACACTCGGCAGGGGCTGTGCTGGCGCAAGGACAAGCGGACCGGGGTGAGCGATGCAGGCATGCCACTGCTCGATGCCTTGCTGGGCGAGCTGGTTCCGGCCGAACTGGTTGAGGCATGACCCGCGCCGACCTGCTGGAGCTGTGGCACCGCCACCTCGCGCAGGGCCGCCGCCGCTCGCCGCACACGGTCCGCGCCTATGTCGCCACTGCGGCGCGGTTGCTGGATGAACTGGGTGAGACCGATTGGCCTGCCCTCGCCCGGCTCGGCGCTCCAGCCTTGCGCAGTCAGTTGGCCCGGCGGCGTGGCGCCGGGATCGGCAATGCCAGCGCCGCGCGCGAACTGTCCGCGCTCAAGGCGTTCATCCGCTTTGCCCGCGAACAGGCCGGAATGCCCGACCCCGCCCCACCCCGGATGCGCGGACCCCGGATCAAGAAAGGCCTGCCCCGGCCGGTCACGCCGGACGATGCCGTCAACCTTGCCGCGAGCGTGGCCGAGGACGCTGCCGAGGAATGGATCGGCGCCCGCGACCGCGCGGTGCTGCTACTGCTTTATGGCGCGGGGCTGCGGATTGCCGAGGCGCTGAGCCTGACCGGAGCGGCGCTGCCGCTGGGGGAAACGCTAGTGGTAACCGGCAAGGGCGCCAAGCAGCGGATGGTGCCACTGCTTCCGATCGTCCGGCAGGCGGTGGCCGACTATACGGCCAAATGTCCCTGGCCGATGGCCAAGGATGCGCCGCTGTTCCGCGGGGCGAAAGGGGGGGCGCTGTCTCAGGGCATGGTGCAAAAGGCCATGGCCCGCGCGCGGATTGCCCTGGGCCTGCCGCCCAGCGCCACACCGCACGCCCTGCGCCACTCCTTCGCTACCCACCTGCTTGGTGCGGGGGCAGACCTGCGCAGCTTGCAGGAGCTGCTCGGCCACGCGAGCCTGGGTTCGACCCAGATCTACACCAAGGTCGATGCGGCTGTGCTGCTCGACGTCTATCGCAGCGCCCACCCGCGCTCTTAGGTATATCAAGTTTCCCGTTCGTGTTGAGCGGCCCAATCCCTCTCCATTTTTGCGAAGCACAAATGGGGAGGTGGCAGCGCGCAGCGCTGACGGCGGGGTCATGCGGCCACGCCGTTACCCCTCCACCACTCGCTGCGCGAGCGGTCCCCCTCCCCATTTGTCCCTGCGGGGAAAATGGAGAGGATCACTGTGGCCGTAGTCGCCCGACGTATGCGTCCCAGATCAGCCGCGG
>CAZKAX010000106.1:0-9952 GCA_964550775.1 uncultured Novosphingobium sp.
TCGTCAGCACGCGCTCGCCCGGATCGATCATCTTCGACAGGGCGTTGAGCATGGTGGTTTTGCCCGAACCCGTACCACCCGAGATGACGATGTTGAACCGGCAGGCGCCCGCGATTTTCAGCGCGGTGGCCATCTTGTCGCTCATCGAACCGAAGTCCTTGAGCATGTCGATGGTGATCGGCTTTTCGGAAAACTTACGAATCGAGATCGCGGTGCCGCGCAAGCTCAGCGGGGGCACGATCACGTTGACGCGGCTGCCGTCTTTCAGGCGGGCGTCGCACAGCGGGGTGGTCTGGTCGACGCGGCGGCCGACCTGGTTGACGATCCGCTGGGCGATCTGGAACAGGTGCTGTTCGTCGCGGAACCGGATCGGGGCAATTGTCAGCTTGCCCTTCTTTTCGATGTAGGTCTGGTCCGGGCCGTTGACCATGATGTCGGTCACGTCCGGATCGTTGAGCAGTTCTTCCAGCGGACCAAAGCCCAGCAGCTCGTCGATCAGCACCTTTTCCAGCGCGAACTGTTCGCGCCGGTTGAGCGTGACCTTGAGTTCGGCCAGCACTTCCATGATGATCGGGCGGAATTCTTCGCTCAGTTCATCCTTGGTCAGCGTTGCCGCCGCTTCGGGATCGACGCGTTCGAGCAGGCGGGGGAGCACCTGTTCCTTGATCTTGTGGACCGAGGCTTCAAAGCCCTGGGCTTCGTAATTGGCTTCGGCAATGCCGTTGACCCGGTCTTGCAGCCGGGTCATCGCATCGGCCTTCATCGCATCGCCGCCGCCGCCAATCGGGGGCAGGGGCTGGGCCGCTTCTTCGCCGGGCAGGGGCGGGAACTGGTCACCGCCCGCCATGGCCGCATCGACGCCGCCCTTCATCGGGCGCGCAACGCCAAACTGCGGCCGCGCGCCCGGCGCCATGCCACCTACTCCGTTGCGTCGGCCAAATGCACTCATCGCGGTCTACCCTCGGACTGGTTCTTTTCTGGCAGAGGTATGGCTACCCGATGCCTTATCCGGATGGTGAATAAGCCGGAAACTTTTAAGATTCCCTAATGCCGCCGGAATGGCCGGTCCGGCGGATCTGGGGGGGCATGACGGACCAGACAATGCGGGCTGCTTTGCGCATGAATCCTTGCCGCTTATCGTTAGCACAATCTTAACGGTGGACTGGATAGACCGGACCGGAAACACGCAGGGGAACCCGCCATGTACGCTGCCAAACGGCTTTATTCTTCGTCCGCACAGGCACTTGCCGCGCTGCCTCCGCTTGACCGGTTTGTCGCGCGGGCGCGGGATGAGGATGCCTATGGCTGGCGGCGCTGGGCCGCTTCGCTGCTGGCGATCCACCAGCCGCAGCGGATGATCCGGCTCGATTGCCCGTGGTGGCATGTCGAAGCCACGCGCGAAGTGGCCGAATTTCTCGCCGCGCGCCCCGGTGCGCGGGTGTTCGAATATGGTTCGGGGGCCAGCACTGCCTGGCTCGCCCGGCGCGCGGGCGAAGTGATCAGCGTGGAACACCATGCCGACTGGCACCACCTGCTCAGCCCGCTGGTGGCCGAATTCAGCAATGTCCAGCTGTGGCAGCGCGAGCTGGCCGGGGACGATTATGTCGCGGCGATTGCCGAGGCGGGGGGCATGTTTGACCTGATCGTGGTCGACGGCCGCCGCCGGATCGATTGCCTGAGCCACGCGCTGAGACAGCTCAAGCCTGGCGGGATCGTGCTGTTCGACGATTCCGGGCGCAAGCGTTACCGCGCCGGGATTGCCCAGTGCGGGCTCAAGGAACGCCAGTTCCATGGCCGCTCCTATTGTGTGCCCTATCCTGACTATTCCAGCATCCTCCGTGGCTGAACCCGGCCGGTCCGGACCGCTCCGGCGCGCCGCGGCGCGGTGGGGCGGTGCGGCGGTGGTCGCGGCCAGCATCGGTTTCATCGGTGAGCGGCTGTGGCGGCTTGAACCGGGGCAGCTGGCTGCCCAGGCAAGCTGGCCTTTGGCCGGAGCCATGGTGATCGCACCCGCGCTGTTCGCAGGCGCCGATCATCTGCTGGCGCGCGGCTGGCAGGTGCTGGCCGATCCGGACCAGCAGCTGGAACCGCGCACTGCGGGGGCGATCTATGGCCGGGGGGTGCTGATGAAGTACCTGCCGGGTTCGGTCTTTCAATATGTCAGCCGCCAGTTCGGCGGGGCCGAAGCCGGTCTGGCGCACCGCCAGCTGGCCAAGGCGAGCCTGACCGAGGTCGCCCTGCATCTGGCATCGAGCATGACCGTGGCCGCCGCTTGCCTTGCGGGCGAACGGGCGCCGCTGGCAGCGGGGGCCGGACTGACCGCGCTGACCGGGTTGTGCTGGTTCGCGCGCCGTCCCCTGCTGCGGGCGCTGGCCTGCCAGATCGGCGCATTTTCAGGCTTTGCCGCTGCGGCCATGGTGGTCGGGGCGGTGCTGCTTCCGGCCGGTGCATCGCTGCCGCATTTCGGCGCGCTGTTCCTGCTGGCCTGGCTGGCGGGCTTTGTGGTTCCGGTCGCGCCCGGCGGGCTGGGGGTGCGCGAAGCGGCCCTGCTGGCACTGGCCGGTCCGGGCCAGCCCGCCGCGGCGCTGCTGGGCGCGGTGCTGGTGCTGCGGATCGCTTCGGTACTGGGCGATCTGGGCTATGGACTGGCCGCAACGGTGCGCGGCACCAAGTCGCTCAGAAATCGATAAACAGACGTTCCGTCGGCGCCGGATAGGTCGGCGCACGCAGGTTGTCGCCCCAGATCAACCGCGCGGCAGCCTTGCGTCCGCCACCGATCACATGGGTTCCGCGCGCCAGCTGCACCACCGTGCCAGGTTGATACTCCACACCATCCAGCACCAGCGGTGCCTGCTGGATGGTAAAGCGCCCAGGCACGGCCAGATCGAAGCGGACCGGCTCTGACCCGACCGGCACATCGCGCCCGGCCAGCCAGAACGGCCCCCAGAAATGGACATAGTTTGACCGCAGGACAGCAATGTCCTCGTCGCGATACACGCGGTACTGGTTTTCGGTCCCACGCAGGGCCTGGGTGAAGATCTCGTTGTTCTCCACCACCAGCGGCACGGCCTCGCGCGCCATGGTCTCGGCCAGGCCGGGCACTTCATGCGTGAGGTACAGGTCGATGCCCCATTTGGTCATGAACATGTTGTGCTTGGCCAGCGAAGGCAGCATGGCCATCTTGTCGAAGTAGCCGATCGGCTGCGGGAACAGCTGCTCGGCGGCTGCGGCGATGGTGCGCTGGGCTGGCAGCGAGGGCTGCGGTTCGGCCACCCAGACCGCCAGCGGGTTGACCGCCAGCACCCCGGCCAGCGCGGGCGCGCGAAACCGGTGCAAGGCATAGGGCACAACCACCGCCACCGCCACGCAGACCGGGGCCAGCATGAAGGTGTAATAATAGGCGGCGGTGTTGTGATAGAACAGCAAGGTGGCCAGCGGCGCAAAGAACCCCGCCAGCGCGACCTTTTCAGCCGCCGAACCCGCATGGCGGCGCAGCACGAACGGGAAGGCCAGAATCATCAGGGTCAGCACCGGGGCGGTGGTCGCCGCCTTGAGCACCATGGGCCAATAGAATCGGGGCACCATCTGGAACATATATCCCGCCGAAGTGCGCAGCACATTGCTGGCCGCGCCTTCATAGGCCTGGGCGAGGTCATGGCGGTGATAGAGGAAGATCAGGCCGAACCATGCGGCAGCCGCCAGGCCCGTGCCGATGATCCGCAAGGCTTCGTCGCGGCTGCGTCCGGCCTCGTTCCAGCGCAGCCACATCACCCCGGCGAACACCGGGGCATAGAGCACGACCTTGATCGTCACCATGGCTGCCAGCCCGATCAGGAAGGCGATCCCGATAATCCGGACCGGATTCAGCCGCAGGGCCAGCAAGGCCCACAGCGCCGACATCAGCAGGGCCGTGGCCAGCGGATCGACCCGGAAGCTGTAGCCATGCTGGAACACATAGCCGCCCGAGAGATAGGCCAGCGCCGCGAACAGCGCGGCATTGCGCCCGGCAAAGCGCGTGGCGATGCCGACGATGGCGGCGGCGATCACCATCAGGCACGCGAACATGCCCAGCCGCCCCGCGATCAGCGCGTCGATGTCATTGCCCGGCACATGGGTCAGCCAGGCGAACAGGCGGGTGTGGATGGTCTGCAGCGGACGGGTCAGGCGGTGCTGGGCCAGTTCATTGACCTGGCTCAGGAACCAGTATTCGTCCCAGTTGATCGAGCGGCGGAACAGCGTGAACAGCGTCAGCATGGCAACCGCGGTCAGTCCCGCGATCGGCCAGAATTCCGCGTTCCGCCCGGGCAGGCGGCCGCTCACCGCGTTCATCGGCGAACCTGCCGCGCGGCGGTGCGAGGCGGGGCCTCGCTCTCGTTGCGCAGTTGCGCGACTTGTTCTTCCAGCTGGCGCACGTGCTTCAACGTGGCTTCCAGCAGCTTGCGGTTGGCTCCGATCAGATCGGCCAGCACGCCCATCAGCCCGGTCAGCACCCCCAGCACCAGCAGCGATCCGCCCAGCACCAGCGATTGCACGTGGCCCTGGCCGTCACCGCTGGCCCAGAAATACAGGAACCGCAGGATCGGCAGCAGCCCCAGCGCGGCGATGGCTCCGCCGATCAGCATGAAGGTGCGCAGCGGGTTATAGGTGGCATAGGCGCGCGCCATGGTCATCAACTGGCGCGAGATGAATTGCGGCACCGATTTGAACAGGCGCGAAGGGCGCACGGCGGCATGGGTGCGGATCGGCACGCTGACGATCTTGAAGCGCTTGCGCCCGGCCTGGATCAGCATGTCGGTGGTATAGGAAAATTCGGTGGTGATCGTGATCCGCTGGGCCGCTGCCCGGCTGATCGCGCGGAACCCGCTGACCGCGTCGGTCACGTCCGTGCGGGAAAGCTGCCGCACGACCGAGCTGCCCATGCGTTGCAACAGGCGCTTGAACGGGCCGAAATGGGCATTGTCGGCCACGCCGCGATCGCCGATCACGATGTCGGCCTCATGCGCGACGATCGGGGCGACCAGCTTGGCGATGTCGGCGCCTTCGTATTGGCCATCGGCATCGGTGTTGACCACGATGTCGGCTCCGGCGGCCAGCGCGGCATCAAGCCCGCTCTGGAACGCGGCGGCCAGGCCCCGGTTGCGACGGTGGCGGACCACGTGCTGCACCCCAAACCGGCGGGCGACTTCGGCGGTGCCATCGTGGCTGCCATCGTCGATCACCAGCACTTCGATCACGTCCACGCCGGGGATCCGGCGGGGCAGGGCCACCAGCGTCTCGGGCAGGTTCTCTGCCTCGTTAAAGCACGGGATCTGGATAATCAGCTTGGTCATGGTACCCCCGCCAGACAGCCTCGTCCCCAGGCATCCGGTGACATCTTGTTAAGCATGAACCGTAAACAGCGGGTAAACTTCACCTTGCTCTGGCGCTGGCCACGGCCGGGCGATAGGAGGCCGGATCGTTACCAGGGAAACCAACTGTTGCGCCGCACCGAAACCACCGGACTGTTCTATGCCATGGCGGGGTTCGCCGTGCTGAGCTGCGGCGATGCCGTGGTCAAGACCATGACCGGGCAATGGGCCCCTACCGCCATCGCCATGACGCGCTATATTGTCGGGGCGCTGGGGCTGGGCGTGCTGCTGTGGCGGCAGGAAGGCCCCGCAGCTTTCCGCATGCCGGCCCCGCGGGTCCAGCTGCTGCGCGGCGGGGCGGTGGCGATGGCGACGATCGGGTTCTTTTCCGCGGTGTTCGTGATGCCGCTGGCCACGGCCACCGCGATTACCTTTACCAGCCCGATGCTGACCGCGCTGCTCGCCGCGCTGCTGCTGGGAGAGCCCGCCCGGCGCGAGACGCTGGTGGCCTCGGTCGTGGCCTTTGCCGGGGTGCTGGTGGTGCTGCGGCCCAATTTTGCGGTGGTCGGCTGGGCGGCCTTGCTGCCCCTGCTGTCGGCCCTGGGGATGAGCGTGCTGATGATCGGCAACCGCTTTGTCGCGGGCAAGGGATCGGCATTGGCGATGCAGTTCTATGTCGCCGCGCTGGCCTCGGTGCTGCTGATCCTGGCGACCACCGCGCTGCATTTCAGCGGGATCGAGCGGTTTGCGGTCCACCTGCCGCACTGGAGCGTGATCGCCCGCTGCGCGCTGGTGGCCTGTTCGGCCAGCTGCGCGCACTGGCTGATCTATATGGGTACGACCAAGGCCGGGGCGGCCACCGTTGCGCCAATGACCTATATCCAGCTGCTGGTGGCGACCCTGTTCGGCTGGCTGATGTTCGATAACCACCCCGATCTGATGACCCTGGCCGGGGCCGCGATCATCATCGGGGCGGGGCTGTATCTGTGGCACGCGGGCCGGGTGCGCGATGTCGCGGGAACGGATTGATGGCCCGCTGGTGCGATGCGGAGGAGGTTGAGGCCCGGCGTCAGTGGCGGAATGCTGGCTCTGCTTCCACCCCTGATCGCCGCCGCAGGTAACCCGCCATTAACCATGCTGAGCTAGGCCTTGTCCGGCATTTGCAAGGGGCGCGGCGCTTTGAAAATTCCGGTTCTGCATGGATTTCCCTGGCGCTGGGCGCTGACCTGGCTGGTCGTGCCCCTGCTGCCGGTGATCCTGATGTGGCCGATCGGCGGGCCGCCGCTGGGGCGATATGTGATGGGTTTCGGCCTGTTCGCGCTGCTCGCCTCGCAGCTGCCCTGGCTCGCGGCGCGGCGCGTGGTGCTGCTGTTGCTGCCGCTGGCCGTGGCCACGGTCTATGTCGGCGCGGTGTTCAACATCACGCTCTACAATTACGAATTGCTGCTGCCGTTCCTGCGCGAAGTGCGCCCGCTCCGCTCGCCGGAATATCTGCTGGGCGGGGGCGTGGTGGCGCTGGCCATGGCGCTCGGCTGGTGGCTTGCCCCGCGCGCGCCGGGCCCCAGCGGGCTGCGCGGCTGGGCGCTGGCCTTGCTGGCGGTGTTCGCGCTGACCAATGTGGACAACATGGCAACCGCGCGCACCGCGGGTTCCTATGTCGGCCTGCCCAAGGCGGGTGCGCCGTTCAATTCGGCGGTTCGTGCCGCCGGGCTGGAAGCGCCGGGGGCGCAGCGCCGCCATCTGATCATCGTGATGGTCGAAGCGCTCGGCGTGCCGCTCAATCCGGGTGAGAAGGCCTTGTTCGAAGCAGACTGGAACCGCCCCGAATGGCGCAGCCGCTATGACGTGACGCGCGGCGCGGTGCCCTATCACGGGTCCACCACCAGCGGTGAACTGCGCGAACTGTGCGGGATCTGGGGCGATTACCACTCGGTCGATTTTGGCCGGCTCGATTGCCTGCCCGAACGCTATGCCCGCGCCGGTTACCGGGCCGAGGCGCTGCACGGGTTCGATGGCGGCTTTTTTGACCGCACCGCCTGGTGGCCCCGGCTGGGCTTTGCCAAAGTCAATTTTGGCGACGATCTGCTGGCCCAGGGCGCAGAGCCGTGCGGCGGGGTGTTTCCGGGGGCCTGCGATGGCAGCGTGCTGCCGCTGCTGGCACAGCGGCTGAAAGCGGCGAAGCAACCGCAACTGCTCTATTGGGTGACGCTCAATTCACACCTGCCGGTGCTGGCCGATCCCAAGCTGGGGACGGACAACTGCACCTTCGGCGGGGCCGTGCTGGCGGACGGGCCGCCGATGCTGTGCCGCCTGTTCCTGGTCCACCACAACCTGTCGGACGCGCTGACCCGCATGGCGCTGGATCCAAGCTTGCCCAAGACCGACATCCTGATCGTGGGCGATCACATGCCGCCGTTCTTCCAGCGCAATGCCCGCCTGCGCTTTGATGGTGAGCAAGTGCCCTGGGTGCTGCTGAAGGCGAGAGACTGACGCACAAACGAACAGGGCGGCCCCGCTGGACCGCCCCTTCGTTACGTCTGACAGGCCGGATCAGCCTTCGACGTGTTCGGCCAGCACGGTCAGCCCGTTCGCGCCCACTTCGGCAAAGCCGCCCTGGACCTGGATTTCCTCAGGCTGACCATTCTCGGTCCGATAGACCTTGATCGCGCCGTCGCGGACGGTCGACATGAACGGCGCGTGGCCTTCCAGCACGCCGAACTCGCCCTCGGTGCCGGGGACGACGACCATGTGGACGTCTTCCGAGCGGACGAGGCGGGCGGGGGTTACGAGTTCGAAATGCAGTGCCATATCAATTCGCCGTTCCAAACAGTTGTACCACGATCGTGGGCGTGGGCTGCTTCATTCGTATCAGCTGAAGGTTGAGCACCTGCCCTTCCACCAGCGCTTTGTATGCTTCGATCAGCGCCGCGCCCTTTTGGCCGCTTTGCCGGGGGGCCGCTGCAAAAGCGATCCCCGTCAGTTTCTTATCCCTGACCAGCCGGGCATAGATCTTGTCGAGATCTTTGCCGGTGATCGTAACCGAACAGACCTTTCCCGCAATTCCGCCAAACGCCAGTCTGGCGTCGGTTGTCAGGCGGGAGACCTGCGCAATCTGGCCAAAGCGGGGTTCGACCGTGTTGATCACCTTGCCGCCAAAACCGCGCTCGGTGAGCCTCGGATTGCCGGTCAGCGGGAACTGATCGGCGAGGTAGAGCGGGCAGAACCCATAGGCCAGATCCGCCGCAACCTCATCGGTCGTGTAGGTCCTGGTCCAGCCTTCCGCGCCCGCCGCCACCGGCGACAGCGCAAGGCTGCCAGCCAGAATGGCGATGAGGGCGCGAGCAGCCATCAGGCATCTTCAGCCAGCTTCTTGGCCTTTTCAACCGCTTCGTCGATCCCGCCGACCATGTAGAAAGCGGCTTCGGGCAGATGATCGTATTCGCCGTCAACCACTGCCTTGAACGAAGCCACGGTGTCTTCCACCTGGACGAACTTGCCCGGGATGTTGGTGAACACTTCGGCGACGTGGAACGGCTGCGACAGGAAGCGCTGGATCTTGCGGGCGCGGGCGACGGTGAGCTTATCTTCTTCCGAAAGCTCGTCCATGCCCAGGATCGCGATGATGTCCTGCAGCGACTTGTACTTTTGTAGCGTTTCCTGAACGCGGCGAGCAACGTCGTAGTGCTCCTGGCCGACAACGGCCGGGGTCAGCACGCGGCTGGTCGAATCGAGCGGGTCAACCGCCGGATAGATGCCCAGTTCCGAAATCGCACGGTTGAGCGTGGTGGTCGCGTCCAAGTGGGCGAACGAAGCGGCCGGGGCCGGATCGGTAAGGTCGTCCGCGGGAACGTAGATCGCCTGCACAGAGGTGATCGAACCCTTGTTGGTCGAGGTGATGCGTTCCTGCAGCGCGCCCATGTCGGTCGCGAGGGTCGGCTGATAGCCCACCGCCGAAGGAATACGGCCCAGCAGCGCCGACACTTCCGAACCGGCCTGGGTGAAGCGGAAGATGTTGTCCACGAAGAACAGCACGTCCTGGCCTTCTTCGTCGCGGAAGTATTCGGCCATGGTCAGGCCCGACAGCGCCACGCGGGCACGCGCGCCCGGGGGCTCGTTCATCTGGCCGAACACGAGTGCCACCTTCGAACCGTCGGGGGTCGGGTTGCCGTCCTTGTCCTTGGCGATAACGCCCGCGTCGAGGAATTCGTGGTACAGATCGTTGCCTTCGCGGGTGCGTTCACCCACGCCTGCGAACACCGAAACGCCGCCGTGGCCCTTGGCGATGTTGTTGATCAGTTCCTGGATCAGCACGGTCTTGCCCACGCCCGCGCCGCCGAACAGGCCGATCTTGCCGCCGCGCGCATAGGGGGCGAGCAGGTCGATCACCTTGATCCCGGTCACCAGAATGGCCGCTTCGGTCGACTGGTCGACGAACAGCGGGGCTTCGGCGTGGATCGGGTTGCGCTTGGCCGCGCCAACCGGGCCCTGCTCGTCGATCGGTTCACCGATCACGTTCATGATCCGGCCCAGCGTCATCGGGCCAACCGGCACCGAGATCTGCGCGCCAGTGGCGGTCACCGCCTGGCCGCGGGTCAGCCCGTCGG
>CAZKAX010000107.1:0-9894 GCA_964550775.1 uncultured Novosphingobium sp.
GCTTCCTCGGCCGGGATATTGCCGCCGGTGAAGAAGGCGGCGCGGACCTTGTGCAGCGGCAGCATCCGCGACAGATGGCTGGCCCCGCCCATTGCCCCGCGATCGACTTCGGGCAGGCTGAAAAAGGCATCGTCTGCGGCGATGATCGTGTCAGAGGCCCCGCAAATGCCGATCCCGCCACCGATCACGAACTTGTGCGCGGCGACCACCACCGGCACTTCGGCATCGCGGATCGCCTTGAAAGTCAGGTAGTTGCCGCGATTGAGCACGGTGATGCGTTCCGGGTGGGCCTGCATCTCCTTGATATCGACCCCGCCGCAGAACCCGCGCGCACTTTCGGCGGCGCGGATCAGGACGCAGTTGACCTCCGGATTGCTGGCAGCTGCCGTGATGATCGCCGGGAGCGACATCCAGGTTTCGCTGTCAAAGGCGTTGACCGGGGGTACGTCGAACACGATTTCGGCGATGCGGTCCTTGATTTCGGTAGTAATCGGCATGGGTCAGTTCCCCGGGCAAAGCGCGGCGATCCGCGCGCGCGCTTCGGTTTCAATTTGGGTGAGCAGCTGCGCGCAGCTGGGCAGGTCGTTAAGCCGTCCGGCGACCACCCCGGTGGCCATCAGGCCGTGTTCGGCATCGCCGGCCACCACTGCGCGCTGGATCATCATCGGCGCCGCGGCGGCCATCATGGCCTGGGCCAGCGGCATTTCGCCATGCGCGGTCATGCTGCGGGCGGTGCCAATCACTTGCCCCCAGCTCATGCCCGACTGCCGCTTCATTTCCAGCCCCGCTTCCATCGCGCGCAGCCACATGGCGAGTTTGCCCGAAGCTTCGATCCGCTTGAGCAGCGGGTTGAGGATCATCCGCTGCGGGATGCCATCGACCTTGGTGCTCACCGCGATGTCGCCCGTGCCGGCCTTGACGTAGGCCGCCTTTGGCGCCGCGGGGACCGGGCTTTCCGCCGTCATCAGAAACCGGGTGCCCATCGCGATCCCGACCGCGCCATAGGCTAGCGCCGCTGCGAGACCCCGCCCGTCGCCGAACCCGCCCGCCGCGACGACCGGAACATCGACCGCATCGAGCACTTGCGGCAACAGCACCGTCGTCGGCACCGCGCCGGTATGCCCGCCGCCTTCGCCGCCCTGCACGGTGACCATCTCGCAGCCCAGCTGGACCATCTTTTCGGCGTGCTTCACCGCGCCCACTGTGGGAATGCACAGGATCCCCGCATCGCGGAAACGGCCGATCATCCTCGCATCGGGCCCGCGCCCAAAGCTAACCGCGCTGACCCGGTCCTTGTGTTGCAGGATCAGTTCAACGATCTCCGCAGCTCCCGGCTGGAAACTGTGGAAGTTGATCCCGAAATTGTGCGGCGTCAGATCGCGCAGCCGGGCAATCTCCTCGGCAGCCTCAGCCGGGGTCATCACCGCGCAGGCGAGGAAGCCGAACGCCCCCGCATTGCTACTCGCGGCCACCAGCTCGGGCTTGGCGACCCAGCCCATCGCGGTCTGGATCACCGGCAGGCGGCAACCAAGGCGCTGCGTGAGCGCGGTGGAAAGCGGATCGGTCAAGTGTCAGCCCTCTCCGGCGTTTGACTTGTTCGACGCCGCAGCCGACTTGCCCGAAACCCCGGCAATCGAATTGCCGTACATCAGATCGTTCTGGGCATGGGCGAAGTGGTGCATGTGGAACACTGCATCCATCGCCGCGCGCTTGCCGCGCAGTTCCTCGACGTGGTTGATCGCCTGCTTCGACAGCCAGTTGCCCAGCCGCGGCGCGCCCGCCAGCTTGGCGGCCCAGGCGGCGGCGGCATCGCGCAGTTCCTCGCGCGGGACCACCTTGTTGACCATGCCGAACTGATAGGCCCGCGCCGCGGGCATCCGCTCGCCCAGCAGCAGGAATTCCTTCGCCACGCGCGGCGGCAATTCATAGGCGTGGGCGAAATATTCGACCCCCGGGATCCCCATCATCGGGCTGACCGGATCCTGGAAGAACGCGTCTTCAGAGGCCACGATCAGATCGCAGACCCAGGCCAGCATCAGCCCGCCGGCGATGCAGGCACCCTGCACCATCGCGATGGTCGGCTTCGGAATGTCGCGCCAGCGGCGGCACATGCCCAGATACTGCTCCTGCTCGCGGGTGTAGAGCAGTTCGGCGTGGGGCTTGTTGGTGTGCGGGGCGAACATCAGCCGCTTGTCGAATTCGTGATGCAGATCGCGGCCCGGCGTGCCGATATCGTGCCCGGCGGAGAAATGCTTGCCCTCGCCCGCCAGCACGATCGCGCCGACGCTCTCATCCTCGACCGCGCGCTTGAAGCAATCGTCCAGCGCATAGGTCATCTGCCCGTTCTGGGCGTTGTTGAAACCCGGCCGGTTCATGGTGATCCAGGCTACGCCGTCCACCACTTCGTAAAGCACCGGCTCGGCGGTTTCGTAGTCAGGCGTCGCCGCCTGCGGTTCGACGAGTTCGCGTCCCTTGGTCATGCGGGGATCCTTGCAAGAGGGTTGTCCTTGATCGCGCTGGCGCGGATATTGTGGGGATCAAGGCTGTTGATGATCGCCAGCTCCTCTGCCCCCGGCAGCGCGGTTTCACCGGCAACGGCATCGATCAAATCGAACCCGGTCGCTTCCTGCACCTGCGCAAAGGTCACGCCGGGGTGCAGCGACACGACGCGCACCGCATTGTCCGGCCCGCCGAAATCCATCACGCACAGGTTGGTGACAATGCTGCGCAGGCTGACCGCGCTGTAATTGCCGCCAGGCACGCGCTTGGCCGGGTTGTAACCCACGCCCGAGACCATATCGACTTCACCGGCCACGAACACGCGGGTGGTGTGGCTGGGGAAGAAGAAGCTGTTCGGGTGGTAGATCGTGTTCCCCGGAAAGCCGCGCACGCCCAGCATCTGGGTCTTGGGCTGCTGGTGCGTTCCGCCCAACTGGCTGAGGTTGATCTGGCCGAAGCGGTCGATCTGCGTGGGCGTGACCATTGCATGGCGCCGCCCGGTCCAAACTGCAGCATCGAAGAAGCGGCTGAACGGCAGGTAACCCGCCGCCTTGCGATCGTCGTACTTGCGGGGGCCCAGCGGCACCGGCTGTTCGACCAGATAGCATTCGCCATCGGTCATCATCAGTTCGGGGCTGTGGGTCAGCTTGGCCAGGCTGGCGGCAAGGCGCGGCACCGGGCCGACGCCGGTGGCAACCACTTCGCCATTGTTCCGGAACGCTTCCGAACAGGCGAAAATGCAGAGTTCTGCGAGAGTAACGTCAGTCATCAGAAAATCGGGAGCGGGAGAGCCGCCACCGCCTCCTTTCCGCCAAAGCCTGCCAGGTAATCGGCCTCATTCGCGCCGACGAAACGGTCCTTCACCGCGTTCCAGTCGCCCGGATCCTTCGCGGCATCGGTGTAGGCCTTGAACGCCTTCATGTCCCAGCCATAGGCCGGCGGCATCGAACTGGGATGCGCGCCGCAGGGCACTTCGGTCACGCCGCTGATAAACGCGCGCTCGACAATGTTGGCCTGGGCCTGATCGGGGTAATGGTCTTCCATCTTGTCGACCAGTTCCTCGCAAGAGACATAGGTCTTCGCGGCGGCGCGGGCGAACCATTCGTCGTAATAGACGTCCGGCCCGAACACGTGGACATTGCCGCGCCAGTCAGACCGGTTGACGTGGAGGAGCGCCGCATCAAGCTTGAGCGCGGGCATCGCGATCAGCGTTTCGCCATCAGCATAGGGCGACTGCACGGTCTTGAGCCCGCCCAATTCGGCCAGATCGGTGCCCAGCCCCACGCGAGTCGGCAGGAACGGCAGCTGGAACGCGGCGGCCTTGAGCCCCCACTGGAACATACCCTCATCCAGTTCCATCACCTCGATCTGCCCGGCCTCGCGGGCCTTGCGGAACCACGGCTCCAGCGGGATCGCATCGAGGCTGACGAAGGCAAAGACCAGTTTCTTCACCTTACCCGCCGCGCAGAGCATCCCCACGTCCGCGCCGCCATAGGCAACCACGGTCAGGTCCTTGAGGTCCGAGCGCAGAATTTCGCGGACCAGCGCCATCGGCTTGCGCCGGGGGCCCCAGCCGCCGATGCCCAGTGTCATCCCGTCCGAGAGCTGCCCGACGATCTCCGCCGGGGTCATGCGTTTGTCGAGCATTTTCATTCCGCCGCCGCCGCGTTCATCTGCGCCTCTTTCATCGCTTTTTGCCAGGCCCATTCGTGGCCCCACTGGCTGATCCCGGTGTGCTTGGTCACCTGCCAGGAGGCCGGATCGATCACCAGACTGTCGCAGCCCACTTCCAGATCGAAGCCTGCCGGGGTCTGGACATAGAAGCCGACCGTCTCATCGTTGAAATGCTGGCCCAGCGTCGCGCTTTCGACATATCCCATGGCCTTCATCCGGTCATGCGCCTTGCCCACTTCGAGCAGGCTGGGCAGTTCCAGCATGATGTGCACCGCGCCCGAGGGCGGGACCGGACCTTCGCCCAGCGCGATCGAGTGGTGGCGGCCGTTGTCGGCGTGCATGAAGGCAAAGCCCATGCCCGGATCGTCCGGCCCGCCCCCGCCGAAATAGAAGCGCGGCATGTCGGTTGGGTGGAAGCCAACCACATCCTGATAGAAGGCCACGCATTCATCGAAGTTGGGCACCGAGAACACCGCGTGGCCCATGCCCTGATCGCCCGTGACGAAGTGGTCGATCCCCAGCGGCGAGACGAAAGGCGTGTCCGCCGTGCTGTCACCGTGGTAGAATTCAAGGCCATTGCCCGCCGGATCGCTGGTGCGGATCAGGCCCGCCACCCCGCGCGATGCAGCCAGATCGGCAGTGCCGCGTTCAACCGGGCGGCCCG
The DNA here is from genome assembly GCA_964550775.1 of uncultured Novosphingobium sp. Classification (GTDB taxonomy): domain Bacteria; phylum Pseudomonadota; class Alphaproteobacteria; order Sphingomonadales; family Sphingomonadaceae; genus Novosphingobium. The sequence continues at coordinate 4,838 of CAZKAX010000107.1, forward strand.
CTGCGGCAATGGCATCGGCCAGCGCATCGAGCGCCGCCGCGTCCGCTACTTCATAGCCTGCTGCAGTGAAATGATCGCGCGCGCCGCGCTCGATCCGCAGGCGGAACACCCGTTCGTCCACCCGGAACAGCATGGCCCCATCCGCCGCGTCCGGCGCGCGCATCGCGCCCACCAGTTCGCACAGGAACCGATCCCACTGTGCCGGATCCGCGCTTTCGATCACGACATAGCCCAGCGCCTTTACGCCCATGGCCTTACTCCCCTTTCACGAGGTCGAGGAAGTACGGTCGTTCTCCCCCGCCATCGACGTTGATTCTTGCGCCGCTGACCCAGCTGGCTGCGTCGCTGCACAGCCACAGCACGGCCCCGGCAATGTCCGACCCCAGCCCCATGCGCTGCAGCGGCATAGAGCGGCCAACCGCGGCTTGCGCAGCGGCATCGCCATAGGTCGCCTCGGCGTTCTCGGTCTGCATCAGCCCGGCGATGATTGCGTTGACCCGCACGCCCTGCGGACCCCATTCCTGCGCCAGGCTCTGCGTCAGGTTGAGCAGCCCCGCCTTGGCCGCGCCATAGGCCGCCGTGCCGGGCGATGGGCGGATCCCGGATACCGAGGCAATATTGATTACATTGCCCCCGCCCGCGCGCACCAGATGCGGATGCGCGGCCTGCGCGAGATACATCGGCGCCTGCAGGTTGAGCTTGAGGATCGAATCGAGAAAGCGCGGGCTGGCGGTGGCAAAATCTGCCTGAGGCGAACCGCCGGCATTGTTGACCAGAATGTCGAGCCGCCCGTGCAGCGCGGCGGTGTGCTCGACCAAGGCCTTGGCCTGCTCCGCATCGCGCACGTCGGCGGCGAAGAACGAGACGCCTTGCGGCAGCTCCGCCGGTTCGTTGCGCCCGCAGATCACCACCAGGGCGCCAGACGCCGCCAGGGCCGCCGCAATGTCGCGCCCCAGCCCCCGGGTTCCCCCGGTAACAATGGCAACATGCCCGGTCAGATCAATGGCAACAGTGCCGCTCAAAATCACGCTCTCCCCGTGAAATGCCGAAATGCACGATTATCGCGTTCCGCAGATTCGAAAACTGCCAATATCGAAAGCCAGAGTGCTTTTCAATTGACGATTTGCGTATTGCATGGCAGAAATTTTTACGAATGCTGGGCCTGAGAGCCCGCAACGAGTCGAGTCTTAGGGAGAAGACCAATCATGGCTACGGCAGCCTTGTCCGATCCGGTTCATTCCGCGATCCCTACCCACGATGAACTGGTTGCGCGGGCCCGCGCGATGATCCCGATGCTGAAAGCGCGGGCGAAGGAAACCACCGCCAACCGCGACGTTTCGGCCGAAGTGATCGCCGAAATGAAAGCCAACGGCTTTTTCCGCATCCTCCAGCCGAAACGCTGGGGCGGCTACGAAATGCACCCCAACACCTTCTTCGAAGTGCAAAAGGCGCTGGCCGAAGGCTGCATGTCGACCGGGTGGATGTACGGCGTGCTGGGCTGCCACCCTTATGAAATGGCGCTGTTCCATGATCAGGCGCAGGACGAGGTCTGGGCCGATGACAACGACATGCTGGTCAGCTCGACCTATCAGCCGGTCGGGCAGGTCAAGACGGTCGAAGGCGGCTTCCGCCTGTCGGGCCACTGGGGCTTTTCGACCGGTTCGGTCCATTGCGGCTGGGTGCTGCTGGGCGCGCTGGTCTGGCCGGATGACGTGCCCGGCTCCGGCCCGCCCGACATGCGCACCTTCCTGCTGCCGCGCAGTGATTACACGATTGATCGCGATGCCTGGCACACCTTTGGCCTGCAAGGCACCGGCAGCCATGACATCATCGTCAATGACGTCTTCGTCCCCGAATACCGCACCCACCGCGCGATCGACGGGTTCCTGTGCCAGAACCCCGGCCAGGCCGAAAACACCGGCCCGCTCTATACCCTGCCCTGGGCGCAGGTGTTCGTGCGTTCGGTTTCGACTGCGGCGTTCGGCGGGGCCAAGGCGGCGCTGAACGCGGCGAAGGGCATCATGGCCAGCCGCGTGTCCACCAACACCGGCAAGGCGAGCAAGGCCGATCCGTTCCTGCAAGCCGCGATGGCCAAGGCCCATGCCCAGATCATCGAGATGGAAACGATGCAGCGCGTCACCTTCGAGGACCTGATGGGTTACGCGGAACGTGGCGAGCCGATCCCGATGGAGAAGCGCGCGCTCTATGCCTACAACTCGTCCAACGTGGTGCGCCGCCTGGTCGAAATGATCGACGATGTGATGCAGCAGCTTGGCGGCCGCGCGATCTACACGACCAGCGAGATCATCCAGCCTTGGCTCGATCTCAACGCCGGCCGTGCGCACGTTGCCAACGATCCGAACAACCGCTTTGGCGATGTGGTCGGATCGATGTTCGGTGAAGAACCGACATTCACTTTCCTTTGAAGGACACAGCGTGGCCGAACTGAAACAGGCGACCTACCGCGTCGCGGGCGATTACGACATCCATCTGGCCGATGTGGGCAGCGGGCCGGTGGTGGTGTTCGTGCACGGCAGCGGCCCTGGCGCGTCGGGGCAATCGAACTTTCGCCAGAATATCGATGCCTTCGTGGATGCCGGTTACCGGGTGATCCTGCCCGACATGATCGGGTACGGGGCGAGCTCAAAGCCCGAAGGGATCGATTATACCCTGCAGCTGTTCACCGACACGCTGTATGACGCATTGCGCGCACACGGGATCGAACGCGCGACGCTAGTCGGCAACTCGCTCGGCGGCGGGGTTGCCTTGCAGATGACGCTGGATCATCCGGAATTCACCGACAAGCTGGTGCTGATGGCGCCGGGCTGCGTCGCCGAGCAGGCGAGCTATTTCACCATGCCGGGGATCACCAAGATGGTCTCCAACTTCGGCGGGCCGGATTTCAATCTGGCCGAACAGCGCCGCCTGATCACCAACCTGCTCCACCCCGATTGGGCCGACAAGATCCCGGACGAACTGGTGGCCGAACGCTTCGCCGTTGCCCGCACCCAGCCCAAGGACGTGCTGATGCGGATGAAGACCCCCAACCTGGGTCTGCGCTTGCACGAAGTGGACAAGCCGATCTTCGTGATGTGGGGGCTGAACGACGAGTTCTGCCCGGAAAGCCACGCGCGGCTGTTCCTCGATGCGTGCCGGAATGTCCGCTGCCTGACCTTTGCCCGCACCGGGCACTGGGTGCAGGTCGAACGAGCGAGCGAATTCAACAAATATGCGATCGACTTCCTCAATGAGCAAAGCTGAAAAATACGGCGCAGAGCTTTACGCCTGCCTGCGTGATCGCCGCACAGTCCCGCCGCTGATTGCGCGCGATCCCGATCTGACGGTCGATGATGCCTATGCGATCAGCCTCGATTTCCTGTCCCGCCGCCGCAAGGACGGTGAAAAGGTGGTCGGCAAGAAGATCGGCGTGACCAGCAAGGCGGTGCAGGACATGCTGGGCGTGCACCAGCCCGACTTCGGCTTCCTGACCGACTGGATGCGGGTTGAGGGCGAGATCGATGTTGACGCCAAGGCCCTGATCGCCCCGCGCGCCGAAGCGGAAATCGCCTTTGTCCTGAAAGACAGCCTGAACGGCCCGGGTGTGACCGCCGCCGATGTCGTCGCCGCGACCGATTATATCGCCCCCTGCTTCGAGATCGTCGACAGCCGCATCCAGGACTGGAAGATTTCGATCATCGATACCGTGGCCGACAATGCCAGCTGCGGCGTGTTCGTGGTGGGCGAGGCCAAGGCCGATCCGCGCACGCTGGACTTGCCCGCGCTGCACGTCACCGTGACCAAGAACGGCGCGCCCTTGTCCGAAGGCTATGGCAGCGCAGTTCAGGGCGATCCGGCGCAGGCCGTCGCCTGGCTCGCCAACACGCTGGGTGCCTATGGCGTGACGCTCGATGCCGGAGACGTAATCCTCTCGGGCAGCCTCGTTCCGCTGGAACCGGCGGTAAAGGGCGATCTGTTTGAAATGACGCTGCACGGTGTCGGCACCTGCACCGCGAAATTTGTCTAAGGAAACTGGAATGACCCGCGTAAAGGCCGCGATCATTGGTTCGGGCAATATCGGCACCGACCTGATGATCAAGATGATCAAGTATCCCCAGAACATGGATCTGGCGATCGTGGTCGGCATCGACGAAGCCTCCGAAGGGCTGGCCATGGCGCGCGAGCACGGCATTGCCACCACCCATGAAGGGCTGGAGGGGCTGCGCAAGCATCCGCTCTATCCGGAGATCGGCATCGCCTTCGATGCAACCAGCGCCTATGCCCACAAGGTCCATGACGAGGCGCTGCGCGCTGACGGGATCCAGGTGGTTGACCTGACCCCCGCAGCGATCGGTCCGTTCACCGTGCCCCCGGTCAACATGGCGGAACACCTTGACCAGCCCAACGTCAACATGGTGACCTGCGGCGGGCAGGCGACGATCCCGATGGTCTATGCCGTCGCGCGGGTATCGGACAAGGTCCACTATGCGGAGATCGTCGCCAGCGTGTCCTCGCGCTCGGCCGGGCCCGGCACCCGCGCCAATATCGATGAATTCACCCGCACCACGGCGCACGCAATCGAAGTGGTTGGCGGCGCGGCCAAGGGCAAGGCGATCATCATCCTCAACCCCGCCGAACCGCCGATGATCATGCGCGACACGGTGTTCACGCTGAGCGAAGGCGGCGATGAAGCCGCGATCCGCGCTTCGGTGGCGGAAATGGTGGCCGAAGTGCAGAAATACGTCCCCGGCTACCGGCTCAAGCAGGAAGTGCAGTTTGAAAGGTTCGGGGACAACAACAAGCTCAAGATTCCCGGCATGGGCGAATTTTCCGGCATCAAATCGATGATCATGCTCGAAGTCGAAGGCGCGGGCGATTACCTGCCGCCCTATTCCGGCAACCTCGACATCATGACCGCCGCGGCCAAGGTCACCGGCGAGCTTCTGGCCGCGCGCCGCATGAAGCAGGAGGGGGTGGACGCATGAGCACTTTCAACGTCGAAGCGGGCGACAAGCTCTATATCCAGGACGTCACCCTGCGCGACGGGATGCACGCGATCC
>CAZKAX010000108.1:0-9726 GCA_964550775.1 uncultured Novosphingobium sp.
AGGTCGCCAAGACCCAGCACACCCAGCCGGGCAAGGGCGGCGCCTTCATGCAGGTTGAAATGAAGAACCTGATCGACGGCCGCAAGACCAACGTCCGCTTCCGCAGCGCCGACACGGTCGAAAAGGTCCGGCTCGACACCAAGGACTTCCAGTTCCTCTATGTCGAGGGTGATGACCTGGTGTTCATGGACGTCGAAACCTATGACCAGATCACCCTGCCCAAGGATCTGCTGGGCGGCGCCGACGCGTTCCTGCAGGACGGCATGACCGTGCTGCTGGAAATGTATGACGAACGCCCGATCTCGGTGCAGCTGCCCGAGCAGGTCGAAGCCACCATCGTCGAAGCCGACGCCGTGGTGAAGGGCCAGACGGCTTCGTCGAGCTACAAGCCCGCGATCCTCGACAACGGCGTGCGCGTGATGGTGCCGCCGCACATCGCCAGCGGCACGCGGATCGTGGTCGACGTGTACGAACGCACTTACGTCAGCAAGGCAGACTGAGCCCAGATCATGGCAGTTGTTCCCGGGATCGTCCGCGTCATGGAAAAGGCCGCCCGCAAGGCCGGCCAGCGGCTGCGCCGCGACTTTGGCGAAATTGAGCACCTGCAGGTCTCAAAAAAGGGGCCGGCCGACTTCGTGTCCAAGGCCGACCAGCGCGCCGAGCGCACCATCTGGGACGAACTGCGTGCAGCCCGGCCGGACTGGGGCTTCCTGATGGAAGAAGGCGGCGAGATTCCGGGCGATCCGGGCAAGCCGCGCTTCATCGTCGATCCGCTCGACGGGACCAGCAACTTCCTCCACGGCATCCCGCACTTTGCGATCTCGATCGCGGTGCAGGAACCCAAGCTCGATGGCTCAGGCTGGGGTGAAGTGACCACGGGGATCGTCTATCAACCGGTCACCGACGAAAGCTATTGGGCGGAAAAGACCCGCGGCGCCTGGCTGCATGACCGCCGCCTGCGTGTCTCCTCACGCCGCCACCTCGATGAAAGCCTGATCGCCACCGGCATCCCCTTCGCCGGGCGCGGGGACAGTGCGGAATGGTCGAAGATCTATGCCGAGCTCGCCCCCAGCGTAGCGGGCATTCGCCGCTTCGGCGCGGCCTCGCTCGATCTCGCCTGGGTCGCCTCGGGCCGGTTCGACGGGTACTGGGAAAGCGGCCTCGCGCCGTGGGACAGCGCGGCCGGCTGTCTGCTGGTGCGCGAAGCTGGCGGCTTTGTCACCGACTGGCGCGGACAATCGCAGCCGATCTGCGATGCCCAGGTGCTCGCCGGGAACGACGTGCTGCATTCGCGGCTGCACAAGGCGCTGGTCGGCGCGCTCAAGAAATAGGCCGCCACGTTAGGGCGATCTTAGGCATGTCCGGCAATAAGTGCGGCCATCCGCCGCTCTTGCCGAGGCTTGCCGATGTCCGCGCTGCTGCTTGCCCATTCGTTCGCACCGATCGCCCTGGCCCTGGCCGTGCCGGTCCCGGCGGCCACGCTCGATCTGCCGGACGAGCGGTTTGAACTGCCGCCTTCGCCGCCGAAGGAGCAGGCGCGCCAACGCGATGAAACCATGCCCCGGCTCGATGCCGCGCAGTTCCCGATCGCCGGGTTTGAGCCTCCCACCAAGACCTGGGGCACGGCAGGCGGCCCGGTGCTGGAACTGGGCGCGCTCGGCTCGCGCCGGTTCAACGCACCCGATGTGGTCCACCTCGCGCTGGGCTGGGATTTCTGAAACCCCGGCTTGAACCTGCGCGCCAAGGTCGCTAAGCGGCCTCTTCGCGCAGGAGCCCCTGTGGCGGAATGGTAGACGCGAACGACTCAAAATCGTTTGTAGCAATACGTGCCCGTTCGAGTCGGGCCAGGGGCACCAAGGGCGATTGCAGCGCGGCGATTTGCGGCCTAGCCTGCGCTTCATGACCAGGCTCTCCATTACCATCGCCGCCGCGCTTGCCGCGCTGTCCGCCACTCCCGCCATGGCCAGCGATGGTCTGGCAGAGCGTATTTCCGCCGATCTGCCGGGGCTGATGGCGATCTACCGCGATCTGCACCAGAACCCCGAACTCAGCTTTCAGGAAGTCCGCTCGGCCAAGATCATGGCCGATGCCGCCCGCGCGGCCGGGTTTGAAGTGACCGAGCGGGTCGGCAAGACCGGGGTGGTTGCAGTGCTGCGCAACGGGCCGGGGCCGACGGTGCTGATCCGGGCCGATATGGATGCGCTGCCGGTGGTTGAGCAGACCGGGCTGGCCTTTGCCTCCAAGGCGCGCGGCACGTCCACCGCCGGGGTGGAAAGCGGGATCATGCACGCCTGCGGGCACGATACCCACATGGCCGGCTGGATCGGCGCGGCGCGGGCGCTCAGCGCCAGCCGGGCGAGCTGGTCTGGCACTCTGGTGATGATCGGCCAGCCTGCGGAGGAAATCACGGACGGCGCCGCAGCGATGATCGCCGATGGCCTGTTCACCCGTTTTCCGCGCCCCGACTATACCCTGGCGTTCCACGATACGTCCGATCTCGCTTCGGGCGTGATCGGGGTCAAGGCGGGCTATGCGCTGGCCAATTCGGACAGCGTGGACCTGACGGTCAAGGGCTTGGGCGGCCACGGCGCCTATCCGCATACCACCAAGGACCCGATCGTCCTGGCCAGCGCAATCGTGATGCGGTTGCAAACGCTAGTCAGCCGCGAAAGCAATCCGTTCGAACCCGGCGTGGTCACGGTCGGTTCGATCCACGGCGGGGCGAAGCACAACATCATCTCCGACGAAGTGAAAATGCAGCTCACCGTCCGGTCCTATTCGGACAAGTCGCGCCAGCTGCTGCTGGACGGGATCAGGCGCATCGCCCGGGCAGAGGCGCTCGCCTCGGGCCTGCCGGAAGACCGCATGCCCACCGTCAGCGTCGATGAAACGGGCGCCAAGGCAACCTTCAACACCCCCGATCTGGCGGAGCGGATGCGCGGCGTCATGGTCAGGCAATTCGGGGCAGAGCGGGTTGCCAGCCCCCAACCGTCGATGGCGGGTGAGGATTTCGGCGAATTTGCCCGCGCCGCCGGGCCGAAGACCCAGTCTTTGATCCTGTGGGTCGGCGGACGGCCCGCAGCTGAACTTGCCGCGGCAGAGCGCGACGGCAAGCAGCTGCACGGCCTGCACAGCCCGTTCTGGGCGCCCGAGGCGGATAAAGTGATTGCGGCCGGGGCCGAAGCGCTCGCGGTGGCGGCGATGGATCTGATGCCGCGCAAGTGACTTGCCACTTTTGCGAATAATTCGCAGAAAGTTGATCGTTTTTCCCGATTATCGCTCGCGGAAATTCCGCATGGCTTTGGTGCGCCGCCGGGCGCATTGAAGCATGGTCAGATTCCACCCTAGCAGGAGAGAGACTATGGGACTCAAGGGCACCAAGACCGAAGAAAACCTGAAGGCCGCGTTTGCCGGTGAAAGCCAGGCCAACCGCCGTTACCTGTACTTCGCCCAGAAGGCTGACATCGAAGGCCACAACGACGTTGCCGCCGTGTTCCGCTCGACCGCAGAGGGTGAAACCGGCCACGCCCACGGTCACCTCGAATACCTCGAAGAAACCGGCGATCCGGCCACCGGCCTGCCGATCGGTGACACTGCCGCCAACCTGAAAGCGTCGATCGCGGGTGAAACCCACGAATACACCGACATGTATCCGGGCATGGCCAAGACCGCGCGCGAAGAAGGCTTCGACGAAATCGCGGACTGGTTTGAAACCCTCGCCAAGGCGGAAAAGAGCCACGCCGGCAAGTTCCAGAAGACGCTGGATTCGCTGGACGCTTAAGGCCAGTAGCCCTCTCTCCTTAAGGGGAGAGGGCCCGGAGAGGGGGAGCCGCAGCGCGCTCCCCTCTCCAAGCTTCGCTAGGCCCTGCCGGGCCAAGCTGCGCTAACCTCTCCCCTCAAGGGGAGTGGGCATCGCCCCTTTCTTTTTTCGAGCCGGGAACCCACCATGGAAGGTAGCCTAGAGGCACCCACGCGCCACCCGATCCCGTGGCAGGACGAAGCCTGGTACGATGAAGCCGCGCTCGAAGCCGAGCTGCGCCGGGTCTATGACATTTGTCATGGCTGCCGCCGCTGCTTCAATTTGTGCGACAGTTTCCCGATCCTGTTCGATGCGGTGGATGAAAGCCCGAACGAGGAAGTGGATGACCTGACTTCGGCCCAGCTGGCCTCGGTCGTCGATGCCTGTACGCTGTGCGACATGTGCTTCATGACGAAGTGCCCCTATGTCCCGCCGCACTCGTTTGACCTTGATTTTCCGCATCTTATGCTGCGCCACCGCGCGGTTCAGCACCGCAAGGGCGGGACCTCGTTCGCGGATCAGCAGCTCAGCGAAATGGACCGCAATGGGCGGCTCGGCACGATTGCCTCGGGCCTTGCCAACTGGGCGACCAAGGAAGGCAACGGCCTGACCCGCCCGGTTATGGAAAAGGTCGTCGGGATTGATCGCCGCGCGCATCTGCCGCCGTTCATGGACGTGCCGCTGGTCAATCAGGCCAATGGCATCGTCCCCGCGCCCAACCCCGACGGCCCGGCCTTTGGCAAGAAAGTGGCGATCTATGCCGGTTGTCACGATAATTTCAACGACGGCACCCCCGGCCTCGCGCTTGTAAAGGTCTTGTCTCACAACGGCGTGCAGGTGCGGATCGAACATCCCGATTGCTGCGGCATGCCCAAGTTCGAGAACGGCGATCTGCCTGCCGTGGCCAGCGCCGCCCAGCGGATTTCCGCGCATTTCGCGCCGCTGGTGGAACAAGGCTGGGACGTTGTGCCGCTCACCACCAGTTGCGCGCTGATGCTCAAATTCGAATGGCCGCTGATCGAAACGGACAACGCGGCGGTGGCCACGCTGGCCAAGCACACCTTCGATGTGTCGGAATATGTGGTGGGCCTGAACAAGGAAGTCGGGCTGGCTGCGATCCCCGAAATGCCCGCGTCCATCGCGGTCCATTTCGCCTGCCACGCCCGTGCCCAGAACATGGGGCCCAAGGCGATGGAAATGCTCCGCCTGATCCCCGGTGCAACCCCGGCCCTGACCGAGCGGTGCTCTGGACACGGCGGCAAGTGGGGGATTTTCAAGGAGAATTTTGACCGGGCCGTCAAAGTTGGCAAGCCGGCCGCACGCAATCTGGTCAAGGGCGATCCGGACCTGATCGTCAGCGAATGCCCGCTCGCCGGGCCGCACCTGAAGCAGGTTATCACGGCCAATGGCGGCGCGGCACCGGACCGGATCGGCCACCCGATCGAAGTGCTCGCCAAGGCCTATGGCCTGTAAATAAAGTTACTCGATACGCCTCTATTGCAAGGATTGTTACAATGCCCCGCGACCAGCGCAGCATCACCGCTGCGGATATCCTGCCGCTCGACCAGTACCAGCTGATCCGCGCCGACAAGAAGCAGGAAGCGATCGAGCGCAAGAAGCTGACCCGGTTGTCAGTGGGGCCGCACGCCACAGTGCTGTTCGAAAACTGGGATTCGATGTGGCTGCAGATCCAGGAAATGCTGCGGATCGAAAAGGGCGGGGCGGAGCAGCTGGTGGACGAACTGGCGGCCTATGACCCGATGGTCCCCAAGGGTAGCGAACTGACCGCCACGGTGCTGTTCGAAATCGGTGATGCCGACAAGCGTGATGCCTTTCTGCGGACGATCGGCGGGGTGGAAAATCACGTCGCGATCCAGCTGGGTTCACACCTGATCCGCGCCCGCCCCGAAGGCGATCTGGAACGCACCCGCGAAAGCGACAACAAGGCCAGCGCGGTGCATTTCTTCCACTTCGATTTCACGCCCGAAGCGATTGCTGCGTGGCAAAGCGGAGAGGGCACGGCTATGGTGCTGGTTGACCACCCGAACTATGGCCACGCGGCTGTGATTGGCGCGGAAACCCGCGCGTTTCTGGCGCGGGAATGCTTTTAGAAGTCGTCGCTTGAACCGGTTCCGGTGCGATCGCCTGACGCCGCCTTGATCGTTTCGATCTGTTCGGCGTTGGGGCGGAACATGGTGCCGGCCTTGCCCTTTTGCTTGGCGCGGGCGGCATCGCCAATCGGACCCGCCAGGTCGGTGGCGAGCTGGCCTTTGACCGACACGGTCTGGCCCGGTGCCATCGGCATGTTGCGGGGCAGCACGGGATGGGCTGGCGTATAGCCGCTACCGGGGGCGAAGACCCGGTTCCGGCCTGGCGCATCGGGATCTATTGAGCCGGAACCGCCGCCGCCCGAATCCCCGGATCCTTCATCTCCGCCACCGCCCCATGAAACGGGCTTGGCCTTGATCTTCATGCCCATCGCCACCTTGCGGGTGCCAAGCGTTTCCGCTTCGGTTTCCAGCAGCTGGTTCTTGGCCTCACGCGCCTGCATCTGGGCGCTCAGCGAGGCGTCCTCGCCGCTTACGAACATGGCAAAGCACAGGGTGATAACCACCGTCGCCGCAGCGAAGTGTTTCAGCAGCTTTGGTGAAACCGGCAATTGGGGCGTGGACCTGCGCATGGCCGGGGGCCTAGCACGCGAAGGTTAACCGCCGCGTTCCGGCATATGGTTAGCGCAAGGTTGACGACCGCCGGGATGAAAGGGGCACCCCGGCGGCCGCCAATTCTCCTCCCCAGGAGCTGGTGGGCCTCAGGCGAAGCTGCCGAGGCGATGATAGAGGGCGCTGATCCGCGCCAGTTCGTCGGGCTCTTCGGTGGCGCGGGCGTGGCTGGCCAGCGCGGCACGGAGCAAGGTGAAATCCTGGTTCGAAAGCAGCGCGCGGGCCCGGCCCGGTTGGCGCATTTCGGTCTGGGTGGCCGTTTCCATGGGCAATTCCTTCGGTTCGGTTCGATTCGGAGCCTGCGCTCCGTCTGGAACCTGTCTAATCCGTGGTTGGTCACCCGCGTAATAAAAATGACAACAAATCTTGTCCATCTGCGCTGATTTGGCGGGTCAGGCTTGTAAAAATGTAAAATATGTGACAAATGGTCCGAATGAGCGATCCCAGCATCCTGGCCGGGCCGGCGATCCGCCGTCTGCGGCGGCGCGAACAGATGACCCAGTCGGCCATGGCCGCAAGGCTGGGGATTTCGCCCAGCTATCTCAACCTGATAGAGCGCAACCAGCGCCCGCTTTCGGCGCGGCTGGTGGTGGTGCTGGCCGAACAGTTCGATTTTGATCCGCGCAGCCTGCGTCAGGATGAAGTGGTGGGCGGGGTCGATGGCCTGCGCCGCCGACTGGCGGACGAACGCTTTGCCGACCTGTCGATCGACCGCGATGAAATCGCCGAATGGCTCGCCGCCGCGCCGCAGGCCGCTCTGGCCTTTGCCCGGCTGTTCGACGCGAGTGGCAAGGATGCGGCGGCGGTGCAGAACGATCCGATGGACTTGGTCCGGCGCGAAGTGGAGCGCTGGCGCAACCATTTTGCCGATCTGGACGCCGCGGCCGAAGCGCTGGCCGACGAACTGCGCCTGTCCAGCGCGGAACTGGGCGCGGCGCTGGCTGAACGGCTGCGCCAGCAGCACCAGCTCTCCGTGCGGATCCTGCCTGCCGATGTGATGCCCGATGCCCTGCGGCGGCTTGATTTGCATGCGCGGCAACTGCAGCTGTCCGAATTGCTCGACACGCCCAGCCGCAATTTCCAGATCGCGGTGCAGCTGGCGCTGCTGGAACAGCGCGATGCGATTGCCGCCATCGCTAACGGCGCGCAATTTACCGATCGCGCGGCCTGGCGACTGTTCCGCCGCCATCTGGCGCACTACTTCGCCGCCGCGCTGCTGATGCCCTATGGACGCTTCATGCGCGCCTGCGAAAGCACCGGCTATGATCTGGCGGTGCTGCAACGCCGGTTCGGCGTGACGTTTGAACAACTGGCCCACCGCCTGACCACATTGCAGCGCGTCGGCCAGCGCGGGCTGCCGTTCGGCATGGCGCGGATCGACCGCGCCGGGCAGTTTTCCAAACGGTTTGCCGGGGCCAGCGGCTCCCCCCTGATCGACGGAGAGGCCAGCTGCCCGCTGTGGATCGCGCACCGCGCCTTTGAACAGGGCGGGCGGATCGGGACGCAGCTGGTCGAATTTGCCAGCGGGGCGGGAACGCCCGGCCTGTGGCTGACCATGGCCCGAACTGTTGAAGGCAGCGGCGCACTCGGGGCAGAAGCGCCGCAATATGCCGTGGCGCTGGTGCTGGAAGCGCGGCTGGCGGGGCAATTGGCGCAAAGTCGGGGCATGGCGCTGGATGCGGCCCATGCAACGCGCACCGGGCCGGGCTGTGCCGCATGCCACCGCGCCGATTGTTTGCAACGCTCGCTCCCTCCGTGCGGGGCGGCACTGCAGTTTGACGAGCGCACCCGCGGGCTGACGCCGTTTGCCTTCGGAGGGTGACCTAGTGCCGCAAATCCTGCGCTTTAACCATATGCTGTAAAATTTACCGACATTTCACCTCTGCCGGTTAGGGCATGGCCTTCAGTTTTGCAGGAAGGCCGCACCGGCAACCATGATCCGGCTGTTCAAACACTATATCCCGCACGCGGTGATCCTGCTGGGGCTGATCGATATCGGCCTGCTGATCTTCGCCGGCGATTTCGCCTGGCGGCTGCGCTCGACCCAGATCGGTTCGCTGCCCGGGCCTACGCTTGACCGGATCGGGCAACTGGCCGGCTATGCCGGGATCATCCTGACAGCGATGATTGCGGTGGGGGTCTATGGATCGGATGCGCTGCGGTCGATGCGGTTCGCCACGGCGCGGTTGCTGGTCGCGGTCAGCCTGGGGATCATCGGGCTGTCATTCGTCGATTTCATTCTCGGCGGGCACAATTTCTGGCGCTCGACCTTGGCTTACGCGATGGCGGCTTCGGTGGTGCTGCTGGTGCTCAACCGGCTGGTGGTGGGGGGCGTGCTGGGTGCATCCGCGTTCCGCCGCCGCGTGCTGGTGCTGGGCGCGGGAATGCGCGCCGACCGGCTGCGCAAACTGTCCGAACGTCCGGAAAGCGGCTTCGTGATCGTGGGCTATATTGCCATGACCGAAAGTGTGCCGGTGGTGGAAGAAGCAATCAACCGCGCCGCGATCCACAACATGACGCGTTATGTCGAGAATCTGGGGGTCAGCGAAGTGGTGCTGGCGCTGGAAGAACGCCGCAACGCGCTGCCGCTGCCCGATCTGCTGCGGATCAAGACCACCGGGGTCCACGTCAACGATTTCTCCAGCTTCATTGAACGCGAGACGGGCCGGGTCGATCTCGACACGGTCAATCCCAGCTGGCTGATCTTTTCAGACGGGTTCTCCTCTGGCCGGGCGATTTCCAGTGTGGCCAAGCGGCTGTTCGATATTTTCGCCAGCGCGCTGCTGTTGGCCCTGGCCGCGCCGGTGATCCTGCTGTTTGCATTGCTGATCAAGCTGGAAAGCAAGGGGCCTGCGTTCTACCGCCAGGTCCGCGTCGGGCTCTACAATCAGCCGTTTGACGTGATCAAGCTGCGCTCGATGCGTAACGATGCGGAAGCTGCGGGCGCACAGTGGGCGCAGAAGGACGATCCGCGCGTCACCCGGCTGGGCAAATTCATCCGCAAGGTTCGGATCGATGAATTGCCGCAGACCTGGAGCGTGCTGAAAGGCGAGATGAGCTTTGTCGGTCCGCGGCCGGAACGCCCGGAATTCGTCGCCGATCTGGAACAGAAGCTGCCCTATTACGCGGAACGCCACATGGTGAAGCCGGGGATCACCGGCTGGGCGCAGATCAACTATCCCTATGGCGCCTCGATCGAGGATTCGC
>CAZKAX010000109.1:0-9667 GCA_964550775.1 uncultured Novosphingobium sp.
TGATTTCGAACTTGGGATGGTTCGAAACGCAGAAGCCGCCGACCGTGCCGACCGATTTGGAAAAGGTGCCGATCACGAAATCAACATCGTCCAGGCAGCCCTGATCCTCGGCCACGCCGCGCCCGTTGGGGCCGATAAAGCCCATCGAATGCGCCTCATCCACCAGCACCATCGCGCCGTTTTCCTTGGCGACGCGGATCATTTCCTTCAGCGGGGCAATATCGCCCAGCATCGAATAGACCCCTTCGAGCACCACCAGCTTGCCCGCGCCTTCGGGAATGCGCTTCAGGCGCTTTTCCATCGCTTCGATGTCGTTGTGCTTGAACGGCACCACTTCGGCATCGCCCATCTTGCAGCCATCCCAGATCGAGGCGTGGCTATCGATGTCGAGCACAATGTAATCGCCCTTGCCGGCGATCGTGGAGATGATCCCCAGGTTGGCCTGATAGCCGGTGGAAAACACCATGGCGTGATCCATGGCGTAGAATTCCTTCAGCGCCTCTTCCACCGCGCGGTGCCCGGAATAGGTGCCGTTAAGCACGCGGCTGCCGGTGGTCCCCGCGCCGAAATCGTCCAGCGCCTGCTTGCCCGCTTCGATCACGTCGGGATCAAAGGTCATGCCCATGTAATTGTAGGTGCCGAGCAAAATCGTCTCGCGCCCGTTGCACATGGCCACGGTGGGCGAAACCACCCGTTCCATCACCAGGTTGAACGGATCGGTCACCCCGGTGGCGAGCAGCGCCCGGCGGGTTTCGATCAGCGGGTCGAATTTGGAGAAAAGGTCAGTCATCGCGGCTCCGGCCCCCTCAGCCCTGCAGCTTTACTACGGCGTCAACCAGCTGGCCGTAATTCTCGATTTCGGCCTGCTGGTTCATGCTGATGATGATGTCGAAATCATCCTCGATCGCGGCGACGAAATCCATCACGGTCAGGCTGTCGAATTCGAGATCCCCGGCAAAGGTCGTCGCATCGCTGATCGCCACGCCCTTCTTGTTGAACGGCTCGATCAGGGCGGCAATCTTCTCGGCAGTGGCAGTGCGATCCATTGTAAACTTTGCTCCCGAATTGTCTGGCGGCGCTCTGGCCGATGAATGGGGCGGAAAAGCGGCGCAGGGCGGTAATTGTCAACCCTTGACCCACCCGCCGCTGGCTGCGGCGGTGCCAGACCGGCGGACAGGGCGGACAACAAGGTTACACCCTGTCCGGGCATTTTCCGTTATTATTGCAACAGGTTATCCGAAATAAGGTGACACATGTGCGGTTTTCGAAATCATTTCCCCGCAACGGCGGCCCAGCGGGCAGACTGAACGCGCATTATGACAGGTTCGGTGGATGTAGGAAAGTACTGCAACGGGTGCGGTCACTTGCGTGTCAGGCCGCAAGTGTCAGCTGCAGCCCTTCGGCAAAAGGCAGCGGATTCCAGCCCAGATCGCTGCGCGCGGCAGCGGCACTGGGGCGACCGCGGCGGGTCAGTACGCCGAGTTCGCCCCGGGTCATCAACGGGCGTTTACCAGTCAGGCCCGACAGCGGCTCGCTGACAGTGGCAAGCAGCCGGGCGATCCACCCGGGCAGATTGCCCGGCACTCTGGCCTGAGGTTCAAGTGCGTGCACCGCTTCCGCCATTTGGCGCAAAGTCTGATAGCTCTCAGCCAGGATATATTTTGCGCCGGACGCGCCGCGTTCTGCCGCAAGGATTGCGCCGCGCGCCACATCGGCATTGAAGACCACCGGCATGCCCCCGGCGATCAGGGCAGGAACCTGATTGTGGCGCAGTCCCAGCAGCAGGGCGTTCATCCCGCTGGGGCGAAGCGCACCTGGCCCATAGACTGCGCAGGGATGGATCGAGCGAACATTCATGCCCTCGGCCTGCGCGCGATCAACCAGCGCCTGCGCGGCCAGCTTCGACGCTTCGTAAGCCGATGGGTGCGGATCACGCGATGGCATGGTCTCATCGAATGGGTCGCGGGTCAGATCGAAGGTGTCTTGCGTGCTGACGTGGACAAACAGGCCGGTCCTTGCCGCGTGCGCTGCGGCGAGCAGGTTGCGGGTTCCTTCGCAATTGACCCGCTGAAATATGCCAGGATCGCGGGTCCACTGCTCCGGCATGCCACCAGCATGAAACACGGCATCGCAGCCTGCAATTGCGCGCGTGAGGCTATCGGAATCCTGCAGGTCACCGGCAACCAGATCTGCCTGAGGCAGGGCGGTCACGGCCTCTGCGGGATCGCGCACCAGACAGCGCACTTCGGCTCCCAATGCCGCAAGTTGTGCTGCCAAAGGCGCTCCCACCGCGCCGGTAGCTCCTGTGACCAGAACTCGCCGCATTACCCCGCCCGTTCAACCAGCGCCTTTACCGCCGCCATGAACGGCCCGATCGAGACCGGCTTGGCGAGATAGCCTTCGGCTCCGGCATCGCGGATCCGTTCCTCGTCGCCTTTGCCGGCATAGGCGGTGACGGCCAGCACCGGGATTGCGCGCAGCGTGGCGTCGGCTTTGGCCTGTTCGATCAGGTCCAGGCCCGAGACATTGGGCATC
Organism: uncultured Novosphingobium sp.; assembly: GCA_964550775.1. Taxonomy (GTDB): domain Bacteria; phylum Pseudomonadota; class Alphaproteobacteria; order Sphingomonadales; family Sphingomonadaceae; genus Novosphingobium. Next base: position 2,536 of record CAZKAX010000109.1, read on the forward strand.
TGGATGTCCATGATGATCAGGTTGGGAACGAACTGGCGCGCCTTGTCCAGCGCCTCCAGCCCGTCGGCGCAGGGTTCCACGCCGTAACCCTGGCTGCGCAATACGTCGCAGAACAGCTTGCGGTTGAGGTCGTTGTCCTCGACAACAAGGATACGCTTTGCCATGGCATGCGCCCTACGCCCGATCACGGAGAGAGACAATTATCCGCGAGCCGCAATCCCCGGCGCACGATGCCACCGTTCTGGCGCTGGGTGCGCTCGGCTGGGTGCTGGGCGACAGCGCGCGGGCGGAGCGGCTGCTGGCGCTGACCGGATTGACGCCCGAGGCCTTGCGCAGCGGGCTGGACAATCCGGCCATGCTGGCGGCGGTGCTGGATTTTCTGGCCAGCTACGAACCCGATCTGGTCGCGGCGGCCGATGCGCTGGGAATTGAACCGGCAGAGCTGATCTCTGCCCGAAAGAGGTTGTGACATCATGGGAAAACCGCTGATCATCAGCGATTGCGATGAAGTGCTGCTGCACATGATCGTGCCGTTCGGCGAATGGCTGGAAGAAAGCCAGCCGGTTTCGTTCAAGCTGATCGGCAACGATTTCGGCAATGCGATCCGCCACAAGGACAGCGGCGAGCCGATCGATCCGGCGGAAATCTGGCGGCTGCTGAACCTGTTCTTCGATGGCGAGATGCACCGGCAGACCCCGATTGCCGGGGCGGTCGGTTCGATCAATACCCTGGCCGAACATGCCGATGTGGTGATCCTGACCAACCTGCATGACAAGCACAACGCCGCGCGGCAACGGCAACTGGCGGATCACGGGATGCCGTACCGGGTGTTCACCAACCAGGGCCCCAAGGGTCCGGCGCTGCAGGCAATCCTCGAAGAATACCAGCCGTCGAAAGCGGTGTTCATCGACGATCTGGCCCAGCATCATGGTTCGGCAGCCGAATTGGTTCCCCATATCGATCGGCTTCACCTATGTGGTGAACCAACTCTGGCCCCGCATATCAAATGCGGGTTCGAAGCGGGGCATGCCCATGCCCGGATCGATACGTGGGAACATGCCTTGCCGTGGCTGCTCTCGCGATTGTAAGGTGGCACCATGAGCATTGACGCACGACTGGCCGAACTCGGCATCACCCTTCCCGAACCCGCCGCGCCGGTTGCGGCCTATGTCCCTGTCGTGATCGCGGGCGGCATGGCCTATGTTTCGGGTCAGGTCTCGATCATCGATGGCCAGCGCCTCAACGGGCGGCTGGGGGAAGACCTCAGCCTCGAACAGGGCGTGCTGGGCGCGCAGGCCTGCGGGCTGATGATCCTGGCGCAGCTCAAGGCTGCGCTCGGTTCGCTTGACCGGGTGGAACGGGTGGTCAAGCTGGGGGCCTTCGTCAATTCGACTCCCGATTTCACCGACCAGCCCAAGGTTGCCAACGGCGCGTCCGAACTGATGGTCGCGGTGTTTGGTGAGGCCGGCAAGCATGCCCGCAGCGCGGTTGGCGTGCCCAGCCTGCCGCTGGGCGTGGCCGTGGAAGTGGACGCGATCGTTGCTGTTCGGCCTGCTTGACGGCTGGCTCGCACCGCCGCCAAACCCGGAACGGGTGCGGTGGCTGGGTGAGTGGCGCTATGCCCACCGCGGGCTGCACGGCCCCGGCGTGCCGGAAAACTCGCCCGCATCGTTCACTGCGGCCATGGCCCGGGGAATGGGGATCGAATGCGATGTCCTGCGCAGCCAGGACGACGTCGCCATGGTGTTCCACGATGATACGCTGGAACGGCTGACCGCCGAAACCGGCCCGGTCCACCGCCGCTCGGCCGCAGATCTGGGCCGGATTACCCTGACCGGCGGGGAAGACTGCATCCCGACGCTGCGCCAGGTGCTGGATCAGGTGCGCGGGCAGGTGCCGGTGCTGATCGAGATCAAGAGCAACCCCGATACCCGCACCAGCGCGCTGTGCACCACGGTGCGGCGCGCGCTCGAAGGCTATCTGGGGCCGCATGCGGTGATGAGCTTTGACCCGCGCGTGGTCCGCTGGTTCTCGGAATTCTCGCCGCTGACGGTGCGCGGGCTGGTGGTGACCGAGGAAGGCGCCAAGGCGTTCATCGGGCGGATCAAGCGGCGGATCGCTTTCTGGCACGCCCGGCCGCAGTTCCTCGCCTATGACGTGCGCGATCTGCGCAGCTGGTTTCCGGCCAAGCAGCGCAAGCGCGGCTTTCCCGTGCTGACCTGGACCGTGCGCGATGCGGACCATGTCGAACGCGCCGCGAAATATGCCGATGCCCCGATCGCGGAGGGTGCCGGAATCGCGTGAGCGCGCCTGCGGCCAGCGTGCGGATTGCGCGCGCAGTGGGGGATCTGCCCGCTGCCGAATGGGACGCGCTGAGCGCTGACAATCCGTTCCTCAGCCACGCATTCCTGTCTGCATTGGAAGACTCAGGCTCGGTCGGCCCCGGCACTGGCTGGAGCCCCGCGCCCCTGGTGATCGAAGCGGCGGACGGGCGGCTGGAAGCGGCGCTCCCGGCCTGGCTCAAGGATCACAGCCAGGGCGAATATGTGTTCGATCACGCCTGGGCCGATGCCTGGCACCGCGCGGGCGGGGACTATTACCCCAAGCTGCAGATCGCCGCGCCCTTCACGCCCGCAACCGGCCCGCGCGTGCTGACCGACGATCCGATCAAGGCCGCGCTGCTGCTGCGCGCGGCGGAACAGGTCTGTGCGGATAACGGCCTGTCATCGGCCCACGCGACTTTCATCGAACCCGCGCAATTGCCGTGGTTCGAAGCGGCCGGCTGGCTGCTACGCAGCGATATCCAGTTCCACTGGACCAATCGCGGCTATGCCTGTTTCGACGATTTCCTCGCCCAGCTATCCTCGCGCAAGCGCAAGGACCTGCGCAAGGAACGCGCGGCGGCGCAGAACGGGGTGGAGATCAGGGCGCTGCGCGGGGCGGAGATCCTGCCCGAACACTGGCAGGCGTTCTGGCAGTTCTATCAGGACACCGGATCGCGCAAATGGGGCCGCCCCTATCTGACCCGCGCGGCGTTTGACCTGCTGGGGCAGCGGATGGGGGACCGGATCCTGCTGGTCATGGCCTTCATCGGGGGCGAGGCGGTGGCGGGGGCGCTGAACTTTATCGGGCCAGATGCGCTCTATGGCCGGTACTGGGGGGCCGTGATCGACAAGCCCTTCCTGCATTTCGAACTGTGTTATTATCAGGCGATCGACGCGGCGATCGCGATGGGCCTGTCACGGGTGGAGGCGGGCGCCCAGGGCGGGCACAAGCTGGCCCGGGGTTACGAACCGGTCGAAACCTGGTCCGCGCACTATATCCACCATCCCGGCTTTCGCAGCGCGGTCGCGGATTTCCTGGCGCGCGAGCGGGCGGGCGTGGCGGCGGATCGCAATTACCTGAGCGAGCGGACGCCCTTCAGGAAGACTTAGGCCGCGCGGCGGGCGCTGGCGGCGAGCCATTCGCGGGCGCGGCGCTGGGCTTCGGCGATTTCGCGGGCGGTCATCTCGTCCGAAATGTCGGCGCGGCACAGCTGGGCTTCGGCATGGCCCGAAACGGCGGCCAGGTTGAACCACTTGTGCGCTTCGATCAAATCGCATTCCACGCCGTGGCTGCCGGTCGAATAAGCGACGCCCAGATCGTAGTAGGCGCTGATATCGCCCTGGGCCGCGGCGGCCAGGCAGCTGGCGACCAGCAGGTCCTCGCTGGTTTCATCCGCGATTGCGATTGGCCCCGAAAAGCGGGCGGTTGAAGTTCCGTCATGGATCCAGGCAGTGCTCATCTCGATACCCCCTATTCGCGATCCGGTTGGGACCGCCGATGGGCCCAAACTTCCCGAACATGGTCAACAAAAGGTTAACGCCCGCGTTAATTTGTCCCGCCATGCGACATCGTCTTGTCACATGGCTCTGTGACAGGGCCGTGAAACGGCACCCGTGGGCCGTTCCGGTGTGCTTAATGTTGATGAATCCAGTAACGGCCCCGCATTGCCGCTTGTGCGGGATTCTGCGGAGTTCTATAGGCCCTCGCGATCCGGCGCGGGTGGCTGACGGGAAAAACCCGGAGCCGCAGGAACCCTCGGTTCCGGCTGGTCTGGTGTGGAGAGTTTATGGCGACGGTTCTGGGCGATGAGATTGACGTCCTTGCCAAGGCGAAACGGGCAATCGCGGGCGAATATGTGCCCGGCGATGGCGAACCTTACATGTGCGAAGCGCAGCTCGATTATTATCGGCGCTTGCTGCAGGAATGGAAAAAGCTGATCCTTTCGGCCGCGCAGGATACCCTGCAGCAGCTGCAGGACGGCCCGATCCGTGAGCCGGATCTTAACGATCGGGCCAGCAGCGAAACCGACTGGGGGATCGAACTGCGCACCCGTGACCGGCAGCGCAAGCTGATCGCCAAGATCGATTCGGCGCTGCGCCGGATCGAGGAAGGCGAATACGGCTATTGCGAGGTTACCGGCGAACCGATCGGTCTGGGCCGCCTTTCGGCCCGTCCAATCGCCACCATGACGGTCGAAGCGCAGGAAGCGCACGAGCGTCGGGAGAAAATTTCCCGAGACGATTGAACCCTATAAGGGCGTTAACCGCATTTTTGCTAGTTCGCTTTAGCATTCAGCCACGGTGAATCTCCTAGTGAGATGCCAGGCACGGATCGCGTTGATCCGCGAATGTAGGAGCGAAGTGGGCGACAATGAGCGATAGCGAGCATCGGCAGATTGCACGCGACAGCCTGTTCGTCATGGCTGAGCTGCGCCTCGACGGGGTCGGGGGGGAACACCGCGTGCGGGTCCGCAACCTGTCATCCGGCGGGCTGATGGCCGAAGGAAACCTGGGCGTCCAGCGCGGCCAGCTGTGCTGGGTCCAGATCCGCAACGTCGGCTGGGTCGAAGGCTCGGTCGCCTGGGTGCAGGACACCCGGTTCGGCGTGGCCTTTCGCGAGGAAATCGATCCGATGGTGGCGCGCGCACCGGTCAGCACCGGGGAAGGAACCCCGCGCTATGTCCGCCCGCCGCTGGCCCAGTTCGAACCCGGCGCACTGCGCAAGGTCTGACTTTCGCGGCCAGAGCGCCGTCAGCGGTTGTCACTGGCACTGCAAATCCCCTAAGACGGGGCGGCGTGTCGATCCACCCGCCTTTCCGAGCCCCCCTGGCGCTGCTGGCCGGCCTGGCCCTGGCCACGCTTTCGGCCTGCAGCAGCGATGATGACAAAGCGGTCGACGTTGCGGTGATCGGCGATCCCGGCGCGCCGTTCGTTACCTCGGGGCGGCTACCCTTTGCCGCCGAACTGGTCCGCGCGGCAACGGTCGAAGGGCTGGTTGCGCTGGATGAGGAAGGCCGGGTGGTGCCCGCCGTGGCCGATCGCTGGATCGTCACCGATGATGGCATGTCCTACATCTTCCGCCTGCGCGACGGGACCTGGCCCGATGGCTCGCCCATCACCGGCGAAACCGCACGCGCGGCGCTGGTGCAGGCCATCGGGGCCTTGCGCGGCCGTGCGTTCGGCGATGATCTGGCCGCCATCGAGGAAGTGCGGGCCATGGCCGGGCGGGTGATCGAAATCCGGCTGAGCCAGCAATCGCCCGATCTGCTGCAATTGCTGGCCCAGCCCGAGCTTGGCCTCGCCTGGCGCGGACGCGGGGCCGGGCCGATGCAGTTGGCCCGCAAGAACGGTGTGGCCACGCTATCCCCGATCCCGCCCGAGGATCGCGGCCTGCCCCAGCAGGCGGACTGGAAGGAACGCCGCCGCAAGCTGCGGCTGGTGGCGCTGCCGGCCGAGCAGGCGATTGACCGGTTCAACACCGGTGAAGTGGATTTCGTGCTGGGCGGCCAGTTTCAGGATTTCCCCCGGCTCGATGCCAGCGGAGTGGCGCGCGGCGCGCTGCGGTTCGATCCGGTGTCGGGCCTGTTCGGACTGGCGATCGTTCATGGCGACGGGTTCTTTGACCTGCCTGAAAACCGCGAGGCGCTGGCCATGGCGATTGACCGCGATGGCATTGCCACGGCGCTGGGGGTGGGCGGCTGGCTGCAGACCACGCGGATCGTCAACCCCGGCAGCGGGGATGACAATGGCAGCGTGGGCGAACGCTGGCCAAGCCGCTCACTGGCCGAACGCCGGGCCGAAGCCGCCGCGCGGGTCACGCGCTGGAAGGCCGCGCACAAACTGGCTCCGCTGCGCATTGCCATGCCGACCGGGCCGGGGGCCGATGCCCTGTTCCGCAGGCTATCGGCCGATTACAACGCGATCGGGCTGGAAGTGCAGCGCGTGCGGCCCGGTGCAGAGGCCGATCTGCGGCTGGTGGACAAAGTGGCGCGCTATGCCCGGATCGGCTGGTATCTCAACCAGCTGAGCTGCGAAGTGTCCCCACCGGCTTGCAGTCCCGCTGCTGACCGGCTGGCGGTTCAGGCCCGCAGCGAACCCGATCCGGCCAAACGCAACGATCTCTACTCCCAGGCCGAAGCACAATTGACCATGGCCAATGGCTATATTCCGTTCGGCGCGCCGATCCGCTGGTCGATCGTTTCGGGCAATGCCACCGGCTTCACGGTCAACCGCCGCGGGCTCCACCCCTTGATGCCGATGGCCATGCGCCCCAAATAGGTGATGCGGCCCCTCGCTGGGCCGCGTCACGTGAAGGGCCATTGATGCCACAGGATCGCGCCACACCGTTTGTTCAGGACTTGCCGCTGGGCACCGACGCCCTGTCGGTCCGCCGCCGGATCGAGGCGCTGGAACGCCTGCTTGAAGGGATGTTCGAAGTGCCGCTGATCGGCCGCAAGGTCGGGCTTGATGCCATCGTCGGCCTGCTGCCGGGCGCGGGCGATGTGATTACCGGGGCGATGGGGCTCTACCTCGTCTGGGAAGCCCGCAACCTCGGCCTGCCGCGCTGGCAGCTGTGGCGCATGGCCGGAAATGTCGGGATCGACGCGCTGGTGGGCGCGGTGCCGGTGGCGGGCGACCTGTTTGACCTGCTCTATCGTTCCAACAGCAAGAACCTGAAGATCATCCGCAAGCATCTCGACCGGCATCACCCGGCAACGGCGGTGCTGGAGGGGTAGGGGAGAGTAGGGAGTTATTGTCCGCCTGACGGCGGTGCGGGAATGCCATCCGGCATTCCCTGGCCTGGCCGG
>CAZKAX010000110.1:0-9586 GCA_964550775.1 uncultured Novosphingobium sp.
GCCTGCTACGTCGATGGCCCGGCGGCGAACAGCGAATACGAACTGTTCCCCGACGCGCTTGACCGGCTGATGCCCTATATCGAAACCGCGATCGCCCGCGTGCCCGGTTTTGGCGAGGTCGGCGTGAAGAAGGTCTACAACGGCGCGATCGCCTATACCCCCGATGGCTCGCCGATCGTCGGCCCGGCCTGGGACAAGAAGAACTTCTGGCTCAACGAAGGCCATTCCTTCGGGATCACCGCTGCGGGCGGGGCCGGGTGGCAGCTCGCCCACTGGATCGTCGAAGGCGAACCCAGCGTTGACATGATGGGCGTCGATCCGCGCCGCTTCGGCGACTATGCCGGCGAAGGCTATCTGACCCAGAAGAACGAGGAAGCCTATGCCAAGGTCTTCACCGTGCACTATCCCGACGAGGAACGCGAAGCCGCGCGCCCGCTGCGCCAGACCCCGTGCTATAGCCGGATGAAGGATCTGGGTGCGGTATTCGGCTCGGTCTATGGCTGGGAACGCCCCAACTGGTTTGCGCACCAGGGCTATGAGCTGAGCGACGCCGATCTGGACCGGCCTGACGTTCTGCTCAACCACAACCACCCCGATGTTGAAGGCGAGCCGATCCGTGAAAAGTGGTCATTCCGCCGCTCCAACTATTTCGAGCATGTCGGCGCCGAATGCCGCCACGTAACCGAGAAGGTTGGGCTGCAGGACATGAGCGCTTTCGCCAAGTGCCGGATCAGCGGCCCCGGCGCGGAAGAATGGCTGAGCGGTCTGCTGACCAATGCCGTGCCCAAGAAGATCGGCCGGGTCACGCTGTCCTACCTGCTGACCTCCAAGGGCGGGGTGCGCGCCGAATTCACCGTCTACAAGACCGCGCCGCAGGAATATTATCTCGTCTCGGCCGGGGCCTATGAACGCCACGATCAGGACTATCTCAAGAAAGCCCTGCCCAGCGATGGCTCGGTTACATTTGAACGCCTGACCACTTCGATGGGCGTGCTGGTGCTCGCGGGCCCGCGCAGCCGCGATGTGCTGAAAAAGCTGACCCGCGCTGACCTGTCGAACGAGGCTTTCCCCTGGCTCACCGGCCAGCGGATCTCTATCGGCGCCGCGCCGGTCGATGCGCTGCGGGTCAACTTCATTGGCGAGCTCGGCTGGGAAATCCATCACCCGATCGAGATGCAGAACTATATCTTCGACAAGCTGATGGAGGCCGGGGCCGAATTTGACATCAAGCCGTTCGGGATCAAGGCGATGACCCTGATGGCGCTGGAGAAGAGCTACAAACTGATCCCGCGCGAACTGTCGATCGAATACAACGCCTACGAAAGCGGGCTGGACCGGTTCATCAGCCTCAAGAAGCCGGGCTTCCACGGCAAGGACGGGCTGCTCGCGGGAAAGGAGGCGGGCCTTGGTTGGCAGCTGGTGACGATGGAAGTGCTGGGCGTGACCGATGCCGACGCGCGCGGCAGCGAGGCGATCTATCTGGGCGACGAACTGGTCGGCCGGGCCACTTCGGGCGGCTATGGCTGGCGTTGCGGCAAGAGCCTGGCGCTGGCGATGATCCGTCCGGCGCATGCCGCTGTCGGGGCCGAGCTCGAGATCTCGATTCTGGGCGTGCGGCACAAGGCCGTGATCATCCCGGACAGCCCGTTCGATCCGGACAACACCGCATTGAGGGCCTGAGGCGATGTCGCTGCATCCGCATGTCGCGCAGTGGCTTGCTCTTGATCAGGCGGGCCGCAGCCTGCCGCAAGGGCTCTACATCAGCGATGAGGCTTTCGCTTTTGATACGCAGGTGATGCTGAAATCGGTCTGGCTCTATGCCTGCACCGCGGCCCACGTAAAGAATCCGGGCGATTTTTATCTGTTCGAGATGGCCAATGCCTCGGTCATCGTGGTGCGCGGGCGCGACGGCGAAGTGCGGGCCTTCCACAACAGCTGCGCGCATCGCGGCGCCAAGATCTGCAGCCAGGCCAGTGGCAGCGGGCCGCGCTTTACCTGTCCCTATCACCAATGGTCCTATGGCCTTGATGGGCGGCTGCTGGCCGCACGTAACATGCCCGATGGGTTCGAAAAGGCCGCCAACGGCCTCAAGCCGGTCGCGCTGGAAAATGTCGCCGGTATGATCTTCATCTGCCTGGGCGATAACCCGCCGCCGATCGGCCGCGCCAAGCCGGAAACTGCCGAGCAGGTTTCGCTCTACAATCTCGACCGGCTGAAAGTCGCAGTCCAGGAAGACATGGTCCATCAGGCCAACTGGAAGCTGGTGATGGAAAACAACCGTGAATGCTATCACTGCGACAGCAACCATCCCGAACTCAACAAGACCTTTGTGCCATATGGTTTCGATAGTGACATGCCCGTAAGCGGCGCAGAATGCGGCTATATCGCCGGCCAGATCGCACGCTGGAAGGACCTGGGCATCTATCACGACCTGATCGAATTCCCGGAAGGGGGCTGGCACCGCGTGTCGCGCTTGCCGATGGCTGAGGGGACTTATGCTGCCACGCTCGATGGCCAGCCAGCCTCGCGTCTGCCGATCTGGTCCGTGCCCGAGACGGACAGTTCCAGCCTGTCGGTCCACACCCAGCCCAATTCATGGCACCATTTCTTCTGCGACCATGCGGTGACCTTCTCGCTCACCCCGATCGCGCCCGACAAGACCCTGCTGCGCACGTCCTGGCTGGTCCATGAAGACGCGGTCGAGGGTGAAGACTACGATGTCGATAAGCTGACCGCAGTGTGGCGCGCGACCAACCATCAGGATGGCCATCTGGCCGAAATCAACCATGCCGGGATCGCCACCGACGGGTACAGCCAGGGTTTCTATTCGCTCGATGAAGGCATGGTCGAAGCGTTCAAGGATTTCTATGTCAGCCGCGCCCGCAGCGCGCTGGCCGCGACCAAAGGAGCACAGGCGTGACCCGCTTTTCCGCCATGAGCCTGTTCGCCAAGGCGCTGGGCAGCCACAAGGGTTGGCCCGAACTGTGGCCCGATGCCCAGCCCAAGGCCAGTTATGACGCGATCATCGTCGGTGCCGGCGGGCACGGTCTGGGCGCGGCCTATTACCTCGCCAAGAAGTACGGCATCACCAATGTCGCGGTGATCGAGAAGGGTTGGCTGGGCGGCGGCAACACCGGGCGCAACACCACGATCGTGCGCTCCAACTATCTCTACGATGAAAGCGCGCATCTCTATGATCACGCGGTGAAGCTGTGGGACGGGCTCAGCCAGGACCTCAATTTCAACGTGATGTATTCCAAGCGCGGGGTGATGATGCTCGCGCACAACGTCCACGATGTGCAGAGCTTTCAGCGCCACATCCATGCCAACCGGCTGAACGGCGTCGACAACGAATGGCTGACGCCGGAAGAGGCCAAGGAATACTGCCCGCCGCTCGATCTCAATCCCAATGCCCGCTACCCGGTGCTGGGCGCGGCGCTGCAACGCCGGGGCGGCACTGCGCGGCATGATAGCGTGGCCTGGGGCTATGCCCGCGCCGCCGCCGCGCTGGGTGTCGATATCATCCAGAACTGCGCAGTAACCGGCATTCGCCGCGGCGCCGATGGCGCGGTTGAAGGGGTGGAAACCACCCGCGGCTACATCGCGTCGAAGAAGGTCGGCGTTTCCGCCGCCGGAAACAGTTCGGTGATCATGCAGATGGCGGGGCTGGAATTTCCGCTCGAAAGCTATCCGCTGCAGGCGCTGGTTTCGGAACCGGTCAAGCCGGTGTTCCCTTGCGTGGTCATGTCGAACACGGTTCACGCCTATATCAGCCAGAGCGACAAGGGCGAGCTGGTGATCGGCGCGGGGACCGACCAGTATGTTTCCTATTCGCAGCGCGGCGCGCTGCATATTGTCGAGCATACTGTCGCGGCGATTTGCGAGATTTTCCCGATCTTCCGGCGGATGCGGATGCTGCGCAACTGGGGCGGGATCGTTGACGTGACCCCCGATCGCTCGCCGATCCTGGGCAAGACCCCGGTCAAAGGGCTCTACGTCAATTGCGGCTGGGGAACCGGCGGCTTCAAGGCCACCCCCGGCGCGGGCGATCTGCTGGCCTACACCATGGCCAAGGACGAACCGCACTGGATCAACGCCCCCTTCAACCTTGACCGGTTCCGCAATGGCCGCCTGATCGACGAAGCGGCAGCAGCAGCGGTGGCGCACTGATATGAAATCCGAGCTCGCCAAAATCATCATCGTCACCCTGAACTTGTTTCAGGGTCCATTTCTCGTCAGCGACCGAAGTGTTGATGGGCAGCGAGACGGCACCGTCTTGCCTTTGAATCAACTTTCCGTGCGTGTGGCACGATGGATGCTGAAACAAGTTCAGCATGACGAAGTTTGTTGCTTGGGTGTGTTCGCATGATCCTGATCCATTGCCCCTATTGCGAAGAGACGCTCCCCGAGCTCGAATTTGCCTATGCCGGTGAAGCGCATATCGCGCGCCCGCTCGATCCTTCGGCGCTGTCGGATGAAGAGTGGGAGAAATACCTGTTCATCCGCGCCAACCCGCGCGGCCGCCACAACGAACGCTGGCGGCATGTCCACGGCTGCGGTCGGTTCTTCAATGCGGTGCGCGATACGGTGACTGACAAGTTCGAGCTGACCTACAAGGCGGGAGAGCCCCGCAAATGACCGCGCACCGGATTGAATCCGCAGGCCGGCTGGGCGGCGCTGCCACTGTGGGCTTCACCTTCGATGGCAAGGCCTATCAGGGCAAGGCGGGCGATAGCCTGGCCTCGGCGCTGCTCGCCAATGGCGTGGTGCTGATGGGCCGCAGCTTCAAGTACCACCGCCCGCGTGGGCTGCTGGGGGCCGGCGCGGAAGAGCCCAATGCCTTGATCAGCGTGGATCGCGGGGCCGGGCGGTTCACCCCCAATCTGCGCGCCACCGCGATCGAGCTCTATGAGGGGCTGAATGCCCGCAGCCAGAACCGCTGGCCCAACCTCGAAACCGATTTCGGTTCGATCAACGATTGGCTGGGGCGGTTCTTCCCGGCGGGGTTCTATAACAAGACCTTCATGTGGCCGCGCTCGTTCTGGGAAAAGCTCTATGAGCCGGCGATCCGGCGGATGGCCGGGCTGGGAGATGCGCCGACTGATCCCGATCCCGATGTCTACGATGCCACCTATGCCCACTGCGATGTGTTGATCATTGGGGCGGGGCCGGCCGGGATCGATGCCGCGCTGGCGGCTTCGGCCAGCAAGAAGAAAGTGATCCTGATCGATGAGCAGGACGAGATGGGCGGCGGCGCGCTGGCCGATCCGGCGCTGTGGAGCTGGTTGGCCGAGAGCCTGAAGGACCTGGCCAAGCTGCCCAACGTCACCTTGCTGCCGCGCACCACGGCCTTCGGGTACTATCACGACAATTTCATCGGCGCGGTCGAACGGCTGACCGAGCACCTGCCTGATCCTGGCCACCATGCGCGCGAAAAGCTGTGGCGGATCCGCGCGGGCGAAGTGGTGCTGGCGCAGGGCGCGATCGAACGCCCGCTGGTGTTCGAAGGCAACGATGTGCCCGGCGTGATGCTGGCATCGGCAGCGCGGACCTATCTCGCCCGCTATGGCGTGGCCGTGGGGCAGAACGTGGCGCTGATGACAGTGCATGACAGCGGCTGGCGCGATGCCTTTGCCATGGCGCGCGCCGGGGTCAAAGTTGCGGCAATTGTTGAGCTGCGCGAAGGCGTGGACCCGGCGCTGATTGCGGAAGCGAGCGAGCTGGGCATCCCGGTCGATCTGCGCAGTGCGGTGATTGGCGTTGCGGGCAAGCAAGCGGTCAGCGGGATCGAGATTGCCCGGGCCGATGGATCGGCGCGGCGCAGGATAGCCTGCGATGCACTGCTGATGGCAGGCGGCTGGACCCCGTCGGTACACCTGTGGTCACACTCGCTGGGCAAGCTCGCCTGGTCAGAGGAATGGGGTGCCTACCTGCCCGACGTTCCGAATGAGAACGTGCGCTGTGTTGGCGCTTGCGCTGGCAAGTGGTCGTTCGGCAGCGGTTTCTCGATCGGGCAGTTGCCCACGCCCAAGGACCCCGCAAAGATCAAGGCCTTCGTCGATTTCCAGAACGACGTGACCGCCAAGGACATTGCCCTCGCCGTGCGCGAGGGGATGAAATCGGTCGAGCATATCAAGCGCTACACCACCAACGGGATGGCGACTGACCAGGGCAAGACCAGCAATCTCAACGCGCTGCAGCTGGCCTCCAGCGCGCTTGATCGCCCGGTCCAGGCTATCGGCCTCACCACCTTCCGCCCGCCCTATACCCCGCAGACCTTCGGGGCTATGGCAGGCCATGCCAAGGACGCGCTGTTCCAGCCGACCCGCAAGAGCCCGATCGATCCCTGGGCCGAGGCCAATGGCGCGGTGTTCGAACCGGTCGCGCAGTGGCGCCGCGCGCGGTATTTCCCCAAGGCGGGTGAGGACATGCACGCCGCCGTTGCGCGTGAATGTCTGGCCGTGCGCCAGTCAGTCGGGATCTTCGATGCCTCGACGCTGGGCAAGATCGAGGTGGTTGGCCCCGATGCCGCCGAATTCCTCAACCGCATGTACACCAACCCGTGGAAACAGCTTGAGCCCGGCCGCTGCCGTTATGGCCTGCTGCTGCGCGAAGACGGGTTCATCACTGATGACGGTGTCTCGGCGCGGATGGCACCCGACCGGTTCCACCTGACCACCACCACCGGCGGCGCCGCGCGCGTGCTGAACATGATGGAGGACTACCTCCAGACTGAATGGCCCGACCTGAATGTCTGGCTGACCAGCACCACCGAACAATGGGCGGTGATCGCGCTGCAGGGCCCCAAGGCGCGTGACGTGATCGCGCCGCTGGTTTCCGGGATCGACCTGTCGAGCGATGCTTTCCCGCACATGGCGGTGCGCGAGGGCACGATCTGCGGGGTGCCGACCCGGTTGTTCCGGGTCAGCTTCACTGGCGAACTGGGTTTCGAAATCAACGTGCCTGCCGCCTATGGCCGCCACGTTTGGGAGCAGGTGTGGGAAGCCGGGCAGACGCACGGGATCACGCCTTATGGCACCGAGACCATGCACGTGCTGCGCGCCGAAAAGGGCTTCATCATCGTTGGCCAGGATACCGATGGCACGGTGACACCCTATGATGCCGGGCTCGACTGGGCAGTGGGCAAGAAGAAGCCGGACTTTGTCGGCAAGCGTTCGCTGGCGCGGCCCGATATCGTTGCCAGCGGGCGCAAGCAGCTGGTTGGCCTGCTGACCGATGATCCGAATGAAGTGCTGATCGAAGGGGCCCAGATCGTTGCCGATGCGAATCAGCCGATCCCGATGACCATGATCGGCCACGTCACCTCCAGCTACTGGAGCGCGACGCTCGGTCGGTCGATCGCGATGGCGCTGGTGCAGAGCGGGTTCGAGAAGATGGGCGAGACGCTCTACGTGCCCTCGGCAGGCAAGACCCATACCGCCAAGGTGGTGAAACCGATGTTCTATGATGCGGAAGGGAGCCGGCTCAATGGTTGATTCTGCTGTCCGCACCGCCCCGGTCCCGGCCGAACCGACCGAGTTCCCGGGTGTGACCATTGCGCTCGGCGCGCCGCTGGCTCGCTGGTCGCTGCGCGCGCGCGATGCCAAGGCGCTGGCCAAGGCCGTGGGGCACAAGGTCCCGGCCAGGATCGGCACCACCGAAGGCGGCATGGCTTGCCTGGGCCCCGATGAATGGTTGCTGCGCCTGCCGGCGGGATCGACGATTCCGATGGGCGAGGGCCTGCCGCTGAGCGTGGTCGATATCTCGGAACGCGCGATCACGCTGGTGCTCGAAGGCCCTCGCGCGATTGATGCCCTGCAGAGCGGCGCCCCGCGCGATCTGGCCAAGATGGCGGTCGGCGAAGCGCGGCGGACGATCTACGAAGCGGTCGAGATCGTGCTGTTCCGTGAGAGTGAGCAGCGCTGGGCAGTCGATGTCTGGCGCAGCTTCACGCCGTACCTGCACCTCGCGCTGGTTACTGCGGCAAGCCATTTGCGCTGATCTGCCAGAAGTGCAGCAGGTCTGCGGCATGGCTGGCCGGGACATAGGCCAGGCAGGCGTTCTCGCTTTCCACCCGCAGCGTAACCGCCACGTGATCGATCGGCGTCGTCACCACGCAGTCCACGGTGAACGCGGCGCTCTCTGCATCGAACAGGCTGCCTTCCATCAGCAGGCTGCGCCACTTCGCGCCCGATAGCCGCACGCGCTCGTAACCGCCGCCGGTGGGGGTAAGCGCGCCGTCTTGCCCGAGCGCCTTGGCGAGCTTGGCCACATCTCCTTCGACCAGCCAGGCGGTGGGCGAGAGCCGCAGCACCAGCCCTTCGGCCCGCCCGGATTTGGGCAGCGCATGCCCCAGCGCTTTGGCGATCCGCTCGGCTGCGGGCTTCGGGTCGCCCCACAGTTCAAGCACGTGCAGCGGCGCGCGGCCCAGCACTTCGATTGCCACGTCAGTCACGATACCGCTCCCCGGTCGGATCATAGAAATGCGGGCTGGTCACGCGCACTTTCACCCGCGAGCGGCGGGTGGGTGAATAGGCATAGATCTCCTCGCCGTGGCGCTTCTGCCCACCCTTGAGGTGACCGATGGCGATGGAGCTACCTTCCAGCACGCGCAGGCCCGAACCGGTGACATGCCCTTCGGCCTCGGCGCCGATGAAGCGCACCAGCATCGATCCTTCGGGGATCGAGCCACCATCGATCGCCTCCAGCCCGACGAATTGCTTGCGCATCGGGTCGGCAAAGTTGGGGCGTTCCAATGTGGCCGCGCCGATCCAGCAGCGGGCCTTGTTGACCATCTTGCCCAGCCCCAGCTCGTCGGCCGTCAGCCGCCCGTCGATATCGGGGCCGACCACCATGTGGCCTTTCTCGATCCGCAGCAGCTCCATCGCTTCAAGCCCATAGGGCGTTGCGCCGGCAGCCTCGATCGCCTGCCACACCGCTGCGGCGTGCGCAGCGTCGAAATGCACTTCGAAAGCGCGCTCGCCCGAGAAGCTGGCGGCCATGACCAGCACCGGCGCTCCGGCAATGGACGCCTCAACAACCGACATATGGCGCGGGGCTTCCTCCCCGGTCAGCGCCGCCATTGCCGCCGAAGATTTCGGCCCGGCCACCGCAATCGCGGCATAGTGTTCCTGTACGCAGACCACCGAGACCCTCAGATCGGCACACAGGTGATTGCGCACATAGGAAAGCCAGGTCGCCATCCGGCTCGCCCCACCGGTCGAGCTGGTCAGCAGATAGCGGTTCTCGTCCAACCGCCAGACGGTGCCATCGTCGAAAACCAGCCCGTCCTCGCGCGCCATGAAGGTATAGCGCCCGCGCCCTATTGCCAGCTTGCCCACGGTGGTCTGGCAGACGCGCTCAAGGAACTGCACCGCATCGGGGCCCTGCACTTCGAACTTCGCCAGTGTCGAAACGTCGCACATCCCCAAACTAGTGCGCACGGCGCGCGCCTCACGCAGGCCTGCCTGAGCCAAGGTTTCGCTGCCAACCGGATAGGCGCGCGGACGTTTCCAGTATCCGGCGTTGAGCCAGATCGGGTTCTTCGCGGCGTGGAGATCATAGAGCGCCGGGCGGCGGGTGGGCT
>CAZKAX010000111.1:0-9282 GCA_964550775.1 uncultured Novosphingobium sp.
GCGGAGAGGTGGCAGAGAGGTCGAATGCGCCGCACTCGAAATGCGGTGTACGGGTGACCGTACCGTGGGTTCGAATCCCACCCTCTCCGCCAATTGCAATTGATTTTGTTGATAATTTTTCAAATCAACGGCTTTGTTCCCATAACCGCTCCCCGATAGACCTCGCGCTAGGCGCTTGGCCTCACAATGCCACCGTAATGAGATTGCAGATCGGGTAGGCCAGATCAGGCGACTTTCTCGGCTGGTGCGGGCGCAGTTCGATACACACCCTACGCGACAAATCGCGGCTGGAAATAGCGGAGAGCCGGGCCTGAGCGGCTATGGCAGCTTCACCGTCAAAAATGACGGCTGACGGGCAAGTGACTGAAAACGCTTAAGACGGTGCGCTATGCGCCAGTTAGATTTGACTTACTGAGTGTCGACCCTAGGCACGCTCGCTGCCCTTGTTAGCACATGTAAACGTGCGGTTAGCTGCCGTCTGGCGATTGCGCATCTGCTGGCCAGAAACGGTTCAACCGCATTGCTTGTGTGGCTGCGCCAAATGTTGTGAAAGCGAGCAACATAGCGCCTGATACCACCTCGCCTCGCCCAGCCCAGCCGATGACCAGCGAAGCAATCAGGCCATAGACCGCGACGCTCGAAAGGCGCTTATCTACGCCTCTCATAAGTATCCCATATTTTAGAGCTTGGCGATTCGATCCGAACCCTAGTTCTTTAATCGATCGCATTCCCGCGCCGAACATCCATCGAATGATGAATATTTGTGCAACTATAAACATCAGTCCAGCACTGGCGTACATTGCCACACTATGTGCAAACCCCAACGGGACTGAAATGATTGCGATAGTTGTTGCGATTGCACCGCTTGCCACCATGTGGCCGCCAAGCCATTCCGAAAAGCGAGCGAACGCTGAAGGGGATGCAGGTTGCATTGTGCCAACTTACTTAAAGACGCATCGTTCGCAATGCTATCAGGGCCGACAGGCAAGCTTCAGCCTATTTCGTCGCGCACCAGCCGCGCAATCTCCCTCAGGTATCGAGCCGCCGCCTTGGCCTTCGCAGAATAGCCGCCATGCTTTCGGGCGTTGCTGTTGCCTCTAGGTGCGCCGGGATTCGTCCCGCCGTGCATCCGGCAGCGGCGCTTGCCCTTCACTGCCGGGGACTTGCACTCCGTTCCCAAGCGGGTCCGGGCTAGGCAGCGCGGCGATTGTGCCAGCCGGGCCGGTTGCATCGGATTGTTTGACTGATTTTCCATTTTCCCGGTCCCCCGTATGCTGGTGGAAATGATCGGCGACCACTGCCTGCCCGCCTTCGTTCACATGCACATGCTTGACGGTTTGTTCGCGCGGCTGGTGGAGCCTTGCCAGTGCCTCCAGCGTGGAACGGCAGGCAGCTTGGGCCTTGAGTGCCAGCCGCATGTATCTGTCTGCCGCATCGGGATAATGCCCCATATTGTTGCCTGAGCGCCGGGCCATTTCGGTAAAGAGCGCGTCCAGTGAGATCGCTTGCGAGGTGAAAATGCGGCTGGCCAGTGACAGGTCGCCTTTCATGGCCCGCTGAATTTCTTCCGCCAGCACTGCGCTGCTTTCGGCAATGTCTGGCTTGAGTTGGTCGCCAAACATTTGCGAGCCGAACGACATGGCCAGATTGGCGTTGCGGGTTTGCGGGTCCAGCGTGATCCGCGCCAGCGTCCGCCCGATTTTCTCGTCCGCCCTTTTTTCGACTTCGAGCTTGCCGGTTTCGCCGGGTGCCACCAGACCATCGCCGAAAGTGGCCTTCGCCTTTCTTGCCATTGTCAGTCCTTTGCCTCGCGCGCCTTAGCGCCGATGTTCTGAGAGGTGCCGCAACGCTTGCCGATGATGCGCCCGCCCGCCTCCAGCCGCTCCAGGCCGAATTGTGACGCGGCCTCAGGGGTGGCCCCTTTCAGGACGTAGGAAAGCGCGGCCTCCAGATTGACGGCGTGGAGGACAGGATTGCTCACCTCCAGCCCCAGCCGTCCGCCAATCGGGACGCTGTGGAATACTCGCTTCCGGTAGGGCTGCCCGGTGATCCGGCGAAGCCAGCCCCGCTGAAGCCTTGTCAGGCGCGAAACGAGGTCGGCTGGTACATGGGCAAGCAAATGGCAATGCCCGCCTTTGCCAAAGCCGTTTTCGTGAACCCAAAGCCATGCGGTGCGACGGCGCTTCCTTGCCAGCCACTTCGCCAGCAAGTCCAGAAAGCGACCTGTCGCCTTCGCCATGCCCGCCAAGGGCACTCCGGCGGCCTCCCAGTGAATGCAGATCGCCCGGGTGAATGGCAGCCCGATTTTGTCGGCATGGCGCTCAGCGGCCCTCAGCTTGGCAATTTGAGCGGCTGACAGGGCATAGCTTTCCCGGTCGGCACGATTGCGCGCGCCGCCCCTACCAGCGCCTCCAGCGGAAAGGGCTGCCACACCAGAGGTAAGGTAATTAATTGCAGGTGCCGTGCCAGTTTCAGGAATCGGGGGTTTCATCGGCTTTTGCGACTGGTGCGGTGCAATTGAAACTCCACCGAAACCGCAATCCCGGTGGAGTTTCAAAGCGCCCTCTCTCTCGCGCGTTATCTGCGCAGGAAAGGGCGCTGCCATTATGCGCCTCCCGCTGTCATCGGCGGCAAGCCCGCGCGGTCCAGCAGTTTCGCAAGCCAATCGGCCTGCGCTTTGCTCATGGGCATGGAATCGACGGCCAGCTGGCCAAGGAATTGCCCGGCCTTCCGGCTCAGGCGGCTGGTGCCGTTTAGCAGGGCAAGTGCCGCTGCCCGGTGATCGGTAAAGGGCCGCTCAGTCATTGCAGCCCTCCCCAAAGCAGAGCCGCGCCATATCCCGCGCCCTCCAAGGCGACAGGCAGAAGCGGGAGGAAAGCGTTTGAGCCTGCCAGTCCGATGCGGTAGACGGGTAACGCAACCAGCCGCCAAGTTGATTGCGCGAAGCCCCGGCCTGCCCGCCGGGGTTTTGCATTTGTGCTGCCATCGCTCATGCTCCCGCCTGATAGGTCGGGAGGCTGGCCAGATAGGCGTCAAGCGAAGCGACAGAAATGAGTGTTCGCCGCCCGCATTTTTTCGCTTCGAGCTTGCCCATTTTCAGGGCTGCATAAATCGAGGTGCGCGACATGCCCGAATACTGCACGGCCTCGGGCAAGGTGCCGTATGCTTTTGTCATGGGATTTGTCCCTCGCTGTCCGCCGCGACAAGTGCGGCCAAGCAGGGACATGCCGCTAACCGGCTGACCAATGGTGGGGACCGTCTCGGCTAAATCGGGATAGAGTTGCGCCCCACTACAGGCCGGGGATTATGCCCTCTGGAAATTGCGCCGGGTGCTGCCGGTGCAGTTGGCAAGCCGCCTTCACGACTTCCGCCAGATTTGACGTTTCCCGCGCGCCGAATGCCAGCGTCACCATGCGAGAATAGAAGTCCATGAACGGCGTAGGGGCCTTGTGCCGGGCGTCATTCGGAAAGTTGTTCGCTGAAACCATCTGGCCGAATGCGGCCTCAAATATGGGGGCGAGGTATTGCCCGCGCTGCACTCTAAGGCGCTTTTCCTCCGATTGCCGCCACGGCCCTCGCTGGCTTTTGGTTGCCTTCGCAGCTTCCCGCATGAAACTGGCCAGCCAATCCAGTTCGGCAACGGCAGCCTTGAAACGGTGATAATCGCAAGGTTCGCCCATAACCATGCCGTCGCCAATATCGATCCCGCCTTCGCCGTCCCAATGGTGCCAAGCGTGATCCCATAGCCGGGAGTCGGCAGCATGATCGCATTGAAATAGCTCCAGCCACGTTGACCCGGCTAATGTTGCCAGCCGCTCCAGTTCGCCGCGAATATCGAAGTTAGAAGTTCGTTCTGGGCCGTCGCTAATGTTCGGCAGGGAAATGGCGAGCGAGCGCCTAACGGCCATCGCCAGCCAGTCCATGTCTCTACCCCGCGACAGCGGAAGCGCGAAGCCTGCCAAGACGCTTGCAACGGCTTCCGGCGTGACTGCCGGTAGCATGTGATCCCTGCCGATGAATGCGGCAAATTCGGCGTCGTCGGCAAAGCTCATGAGTGCCTCCTAACGCCTTGAAGGTGCCTCTTGCGAATAGCGCAATACGGCTTCATCGGCTGCCCTTTGCCAAGCCAATCCGGCGAACAAACCACTCGATTTGATCACGGTGGCTATGGTGGCTGCAAGGGCAGCTGCCTTTACCCGGTCCTCTGCATCCTCGTCCTGATCGGCAGCCAATTCCGCAAGGTAAGAAGTTGTTTTCATGTGATGTTCTCGAGGGGCAGGCAGCCGCGCTGAGCGCAAATCACTGAGGACTAACTCTTGCAAGTCGCGGCCCTTATCCAACCAGAGATAGAGAAGTCCGCTTAGACCGTGAATGATCGACATAGCGAACGAAACAGCCAGATAGATTACTACACCAATCAGGCCAACTGCGAGCGGGTTATCGTCCGAATACTCGGACTTGGTCGCCCAAGAGAAGGCTACGCTTAAAGCGTATGCGACAACAAATCCCGCGATCATCCTCTTGATGATGATTGCCCAGTTGCGTGAACCCATCCCCTTGATCCCATTCCCTATACACGTAGCCGAATCGCCTTATCCCCGATTTACCCGAATTGGCGACACCTTGGCACCAGCCGCGCCGACGCTGGCGCAATAGGTTGCCCAATCGGCCATGAGCCGCCGCCGCTTGTCGAATAGATCGCCGCGCCGGTAAGCCGCTTCGGACTTGTTACCAATCACATGGGCCAACGCCATTTCGCAAACCTCATGGGCATAGCCAGTGCATTCGGCTGCCCAATCGCGGAAGCCAGAGCGGAAGCCGTGAACGGTGCAATCCAGCTTCATGCGGCGAAGCAGCATAGACATGGCCATTGTGGACAGCTTGCCGCCCTTGTCGGCTGGAAACAGGCTGGCCTTGCCCAGCGGCTTCACGGCCTCCAGAATCTCGACAGCGCGCGGCGCTAAGGGAATGCGATGTTCCTTCCCCGCCTTCATGCGAGCCGCTGGCACGGTCCAGATTGCCTTGTCCAAATCGACTTCGGCCCAAGTTGCCCCCAATACTTCGCTGGTGCGCGTGGCCGTGAGAATGACAAACTCCAGCGCCAGCGCCGCCATTGCGTTCCGTTCGCGCAGCTTCGCCATGAATGCCGGAATTGCCTCATAGGGCATGGCCTTATGGTGGCCGCGCGTGAGCCGGGAACGCGGCGGCAGGATTTGCGCGATATGGCCGCGCCAGCGAGCGGGGTTTTCTCCCTCCCGGTATCCGCGCGCCTTGGCAGCATCGAGCACGGTTTCTATCCGCCCCCGGATGCGGCTGGCAGTTTCGGGCTTGTCCTGCCAGATCGGCTCAAGGATTTTCAGCACATGCGCCGTGGCAATATCGGCAACCGGCAATTCGCCCATGACCGGATAGACGTAGCTGGCCAGCGTGTTGCGCCATTGCTGCCTGTGCTTGTCGTTGCGCCAGCTTGCCTCATTTGCGCCGATATAAGCCTCTGCCACGGCCTTGAACGTCATTCCGGCTATCGCTGCCGCCTGAGCCGCTGCTAGCGCCTCTGTGGCCTCCCGCTGGCGTTCCTCCAGTGGATCAATCCCGGCCTTCACCTTGAGCCGTAGGGCATCGCGCGCCGTCCGGGCATCGGCAAGGGAAATGCCGCCTTGTCCTGCTGCACCCAAGCCAATGTCGCGCGACTTGCCCTTGAGCATGAAGCGATAGACCCATGACCGCGCGCCTGTTTCCTTCACCAGCAAATGCAGCCCGCCCCCGTCCGCATGGCGTCCGGGTTTCGCATTCTTGACCGCCAAGGGCGTCAGGGCGTTGCTGAGCTTGCGGGGCATGGCTGGCGTCTCCGTTCCCAAATCCGTTCCCCGATAATACGCCGGTTTTATGGGAACGCAACCGGATAGAACGGGACAGGAACGGGGTTAGATCGCGCCGATTATCGCCTATTTCCCGCGCCTATTTTAATGCTGGCGGACATATCGGGACGCTAGTTTCGGGGACACCCTCTCCGCCAGCTATATCATCCTAGGAAAGCCCGATTGATCCCGGAAAGTCGCAGATTTCTGCGGTTTTTCGGTCTTGATCGCGCTTTTGATGTTCTTATATTGTTCTTCACAGTCTCCCCAAATCCACGTTTTGTTGGGGGGGTAATTGTGGGGGCGGAACAGGATGATCGATCATGGGCCGGCTTACGCCACTGCAGATTCGAAACCTCAAGGAACTCGGGCGTTACAACGACGGCGACGGCTTGTATCTGGAATTGACGGGTCAGAACAAAGGCAACTGGCAGCTCCGCGCTACTGTTAATGGCAGACGGCGCGATATCGGGCTGGGTTCGCTGGCGCTGGTATCGCTGAAGGAGGCCCGCGATGCAGCCTTCGAACTGCGGCGTGACATCCAGCGCGGGATCGATCCGGTGGCGGAGCGTAAGCGACGCAAGCTGGAGATCCTGACCTTCAAGGCTGCGGCCTTGCGCGTTCATGCCGAGCAGAAGGCGAGTTGGAAGAACGGCAAGCACCAGGACCAGTGGATCACCACGCTGGAGAATTATACCTTCCCGCTGTTGGGCAATCGCCTGGTCAACGACATCGAAGGCCCATTGATCCGCGAGGTGCTGCTGCCGATCTGGCTGACCAAGCCTGAGACTGCCCGGCGGGTGAAGCAGCGGATCGGTGTGGTGCTGGACTGGGCCTATGCCAGCGGCATGCGACCGACCGAGGCACCGATGCGTTCGGTCAGTCGGGTTCTGCCAAGGCAGCCCAAGAAGGACAGTCACTTTGCCGCGATGCCCTACGATAAGGTGCCCGCGTTCATGGCGCACCTGCATGCACGATTGAGTGTCCCACGGCTGGCTCTGGAGTTCCTGATCCTGACCGCCGCAAGGTCTGGAGAGGTTCGCGGAGCCAAGTGGGACGAGATCGATCTTGACGTCAAGCTCTGGACCATTTCCGCCTCCAGAATGAAGGTCGGCAAGGAGCATGTCGTTCCCCTATCTGCAGCCGCCATCGATGTGCTGGAGCGAGCCAAGCAGTTCCATGCCCCGTGCAGCAACCTGCTCTTCCCGGGGCGGGACGTACGCCGTCCACTGTCTGACATGACGCTGCTCAAGATCCTGCGCTACGCCGAACTCCCATACACCGTGCATGGCTTCCGCTCGGCTTTCCGCGACTGGGCAGCGGAGCAGACCAGCTATCCTGGCGAGGTCGCTGAAGCGGCCCTCGCGCACACTGTCGCCAACAAGGTCGAGGCTGCCTACCGGCGCACCAACTATCTCGACAAACGCCGCGACATGATGGCCGATTGGGCGACATTCTGTACGAACGGTCAACCCTGACGCGGATTAGTCAGACAAGCCATGCCGCTCCAACCGGCGCCGATAGGCATCGTGCGTCCGCTGCCTGAGCGTGCCATCCCCTAGGCTCGACAGGATCGCATCGAGCGCAACGGTGATGAACAGGTTTTGCCGCACTGGATCGAGCGCTGCCGGTCCCCTTCGCGACTGGTATTCATCGCTCCACGCTTCGACCAGCAGGTCGCGGACTATGATGCTGACCGATACCTCAGCCTCCTCCGCGCGTGACTTGATCCAGTCAGCAACCGGGAATGGAATGTAGGCTTGGACTTTTGCAGAAACTGCCATGTTCGTGACTCCAAGAGTCCCTTGCAAACATGGTTTGACCTTGCGGAAGGCAGAAAGAAGGATGGATCACTACGGAAGCTCAGTCAATGCAGGAAAGTTCATTACATTACAGTGCCATAGGTGCGGAATCCGCGCCCGCTACATTGCCATATGATCCATGGATCATGGCCAATTCACTTCTGCATTATCCCGAAAGGTGACTATTCTGCGTGCACTATCAATACCTTATGCTAAGCAGTCCACTGCGTACGGTGTGCTTGTAAGCCAACTCGGACGATGGGCCCGGCGCATTGTCTTTAAGTTGGTCGAAGGAATGAAAGCTCGATGTAGTGGAGCCACAGCCCAGCGGCGATTGAGAATGTCCGATCCCGCCTACATGGCCGCAGAGGTGGCACGTGCGCTTGTATCAATCGAGAAACTCAACGCGCCCGGAATCGAGATGGTAGTAGGCTCCAACCACCATGAGCGAGCCAGCGGTCTGCGGTTCAAGCAAGGCGGGAGAGGCCTCTTCCCGCAGTTCCCTGACAACCTTGCGCACGTTGCACAGGGCGGCGGCGTTGCAGAGGTCGTCCGCCCAGGGATCGGCTTCGAGCACGGCGGGAAGCAGCGATTGCAGCACTTTGGAGACGTTGCCGGTATAGGCCGTCTGCCCCCGGGCGACCGAAACGGCTGCCCGGATTGCACCGCAGGCTTCGTGCCCCATCACCACGATCAGCGGCACCTGCAACTGGGTGACAGCAAACTCCAGACTGCCCAGGGCAGTGGCGCACAAGGTGTTGCCTGCGTTACGGACAATGAACAGCTCGCCCAGCCCGCGTTCGAACAGGAGCTCTGGCGGAACCCGCGAATCCGAACAGCTGAGATAGGCCGCAAAAGGCTGCTGTGCTGCGGCCAAATGAAGCCGGTGGATGCGGTCCATCGGCGGGTTGTAGGGTGCGTCGGCCAGAAACCGACGGTTGCCTTCCTTGAGCAGTTCAAGGGCTTCAAGCGGCGTGATCGGATCGAGTGGGGTGGTCATTTGCTCGCTCATCCTGGGCGGCCATCGATCCGGGGGCGGGAATAGACCAGCGCATTGCGGACGAGCCAGGGTGCAAGCCCGAACAGGAACGCACCGGCCGCGAGCAGCAGGATCGCCGAATCTTCCGTCCGCAATGCCGCCCAGATCCGCATGACTGCCGCCAACTGGATCCCCGCGAAGGCAGCCCAGGCCAAGCCGAACATGGCAAGAGGGCGGCCCGAGTGGCCCTGGGTTACGCGGGTCACCATTGCAACCAGCATGCTGCCCGCAAAACCGATAAGCAGCGCGTGCAGCGGAGCTCGGCCCAGCGCCCAACCACTCGCATCAAGCGCGGACAGCGCAAAGCCCGCCGGAGCCCAAAGGAAGCCCCACAGCAGCGCCTTCAGCAAGCCAGGCGCAGGGTCGCGTGGCCACCACTTGAAGGCCATCACGGTGGTCATTACCGCCAGGCCGGTCGATCCGAGCGCCAGCGTGGTGGCCTGAACGAGTTCCTCGCCCAGCAGGCGCAGACCCAGCATCGCCCAGATCGCGGCCAGCAACCAATCCGGTCGCCACGGCTGGTAGTCTGTCACCACCATTCGCGCGAAGAACGGCACCATGCGGTGCGCCACGGTCAGAAACA
>CAZKAX010000112.1:0-9224 GCA_964550775.1 uncultured Novosphingobium sp.
ATATCTTTGCCATTTTGACGCCTCGAACGTGCATTTAACAGGTCCTGACCCTAGAAACCCCTCCGTCATTTGCTTGCGCAAATGCCACCTCCCCATTTGTGGCATTCGCCAAAAATGGGGAGGATTTTACGCAACCAAGATCCTTCACATTTTCACGAAGTGCAAATGGGGAGGTGGCAGCCCGCAGGGCTGACGGAGGGGTCATGCGGCAAGGCGAGCCCCCTCCACCACCGCCTGCGTCGGCGGTCCCCCTCCCCATTTGTGCTTCGCAAAAATGGAGAGGAGTTATGCGGTCCCCAGCCACCGCGCCAAGCGCGGCACGCGCTGCACCACCAGCGCATCCAGCAAAGCCACCACGACCAGCGACAGCGTCAGCAGCGGCAGCAGCACCATCAGCACGCCCAGCACCACCGCAATCCCGCCAATCCGTGCCCTGACCGACGGCAGAGGGGGCGCGCCCAGGGTGGTTTCGGGCTTGCGCCGCCGCCACATCACAAAGCCGCTGGCCGGCAGGATCACCAGCACCATGGCCGTCAGCAGCCCGACCAGCTGGTTGACCCAGCCCAGCAGCTGCCCTTCGTGCCAGGCGATGCCATAGGCGAGTACGCGGTCGATCACGTGCTTGTCGGCCTGCCCCTCGCGGCGCAGTTCCTTGCCGGTCATCGCGTCATAGCTGATCGAAACCCGCAAGGGCCGGTTGGCCGCATCGGAACGCACGGTCCAGTCCGCGCTGCCCTTGCGCCCGAACCGGGCCGGGCCGCCCGGCGGCGTGACCAGCACCGGAAAGGCCAGATGCTCGCCCTGCGCCTTGGCGACCATTTCGCTCAGCCGCACCGGGCTCATCATGCCGTGACCCATGGCCGCGTGGTCCATCCCGGCCATCGCGGAATGATCCATCCCCGCCATCGACGCCGCCATCGCGGCATGATCATGTTCGGCATGCGGATCGCCCACGGGTGTCCCGCCGATGGTCCAGTCCTGCGCGGTGCGGGTCCAGCCCAGTTCCTCGCGCACCGCCTTGAACGCGCTGCCCCAGGCATGGGCCCAGGGCAGACCGGTGAACAGCAGCACCAGCGCCAGCCCCGAAACCCAGAAGCCCCCCACCGCATGCAGATCGCGCCAGAACAGCCGCCCGCCAGCGCCCAGCCGGGGATAGAGCACTCCCGCCAGTCCGCGTCCGCGCGGCCACCACAGGTAGAGCCCGGACAGGATCAGCACGATCGCCCAGCTCGCCGCGATCTCCACCACCCAGCTGCCCGGATGGCCGAGCATGAGCTGGCCGTGCAGCTTCTGCACCACCTCGCTGATCGTCGTTTCCGGATCACGGCTGCCCAGCACGCGCCCTTGCGGAGAAACGAACACGTCGCGCATCTCGCCTCCCGGCAAGGCGAGGTGCAGCATCGCCGCGTCGCCCGGCTCTTCCGGCAGGCGATAGGAATGGAACGTCGCCCCCGGATAGGCCTTCAGCGCCGCCTGCAACTGCGCATCGGGCGATAGCTCTCCCGCCACGGACAGCCCACGATAGTGCCGTTCCTGCCAGTGATCGATCTGCGGCTTGAACAGGAACACCGCCCCGGTCAGCGCCAGCAGCAGCAGCATCGGCATGACCACCAGCCCGGCATAGAAATGCCAGCGCCACAGCAGCCGATAGAGCGCAGTCGTTTGTTGATTGTCGGCCATCACACTTACCATTTCACTTTAAGATCGGCCACGAAGCTGCGCTGCGGCAGTGGGTGCGCGACGTAGGCCTGATAATTGAGCAGGTTGTCGATCCCCAGACTGAGCTGCGCCGCAGGGGTGACGTCCCACGACAGCCGGGTATCGAAAGTCACATATTCGCTCTGGAAGCCATAGGCCCGCCCGCGTTGCAGCCCGAACAGGTCCGAATTGGGCCGCGAGGCCGCGCGCCAGCCGAGTGACAGTTTCAGCGGCTCCGCAATCCGATAGCGCAAGTTGCCGTTGGAGCGCCAAGAGGGAATGCGCGGGAACTGCACGCCTTCGGCCGCAGGAGCCGCCGCGTTGCGCACCGTCCTGGCGCTGATCCACGCCACATTGGCGTCCAGGTCCAGCCCCGGCAGCAGGTCCTTCGCCTCCAGGATCAGCTCGGCCCCATATTGCCGCACCTGATCGACGTTCTTGTAGCTCGACACCACGGTGCCGAACTGGTTGAGCCCTTGAAAGCTGAAAATCGCGTCCCTGATGTTCTGATAGAACAGCGACGCCGTCAGCCGCACCTGGCCATTGCCATAACGCAGGATCAGGTTGGCATCCTCGCTGCGTTCGGCTTTCAGGTTCGGGTCGAAGCTCTGCGGATCGATTGCCTGCGTGATGTCATCGAACCGGCCCTGAAACAATTCCCCCACCGTCGGGAAACGCTTGGCGCTGCCAAGGCTGATCTGCACGGCAAGGTCCGGGGTCAGTTGCCCCTGCAGGCTGAGCTTGGGGCTGACCGAGTCGTCGTTGCGCGCCGGATAGGCCTGGTCCCTGCGCGCGCCGGCATAGAGCTTGGCGATCCCACCGCCATAGGCTCGCCAGCGGTCATAGCGCAGGCCGCCAGTCAGCACCCAGTCATTGCCAAGGTCCACCGCGTCTTCCGCCCAGACGCCCCACAGGCTGGTCTTGCCATAGGTCGCGGCGCTGATGACCGGCGCAGTGGCGGCGTTCCAGGCGGTGGAGGTGAAAGTATCGGTATTGGTCTCGTACAGGTTGCCCTGCGCGCCGAGGGCCAGCTTGTGTGCGCCCAGTCGCCGTTCCAGCACCAGATCGCCGGTGTACCAGCCGGGACTGCGCGACAGCGACTGCGTGCCCGCACCATTGGCCGCGCCAGTCAGATAATCCTTGCTGGTCCGCGCATCCCAGTGCGGGATCCAGAAGCGCGACAGGTTGAGCGACAGGTCCCAGCCCGCGAGCGGCCCGGCGAGCTTCAGGCCCGCGAGGTATTCGCGCCGCCGGGTGCTGGACATGGTCAGCCCGCTGGCGTTCCAGGTCTTGCCGCCGAAGCTGACCTTGCCCTGATAGACCGGCGCACCGCTCGCCGCATTGGTCAGCCATGACACCGGCTTCAGCAAATCCAGCTGCGTCCACCAGACCATGCCCAGCGCGTCGATCTGCCAGCCGCCGCCTGCATCATAGCCCAGCCGCAGCCGCAACTGGTCCTGCGTCACATCGACCGGGCTCGCCGCGCCGAACACCGGCGTTGCCTCGCGCGGGTCGGGATAGGCGCCGGTCACGAAGGTCCCGCTGCCGGTGGTGGCGGAAAGCAGGGTATAGGTCATCGACTGGCCGGTATTGCGAAAATGCCGGAACGATCCGCGCGCGCTCCATTTCGAATTGGCAGGTTTCAGCGTGAACCCGCCTTCCGCGCTGTAGCCGCTGAAGGTCTGGTCAAAGCCGTATTCACGGAACGGCATGACCATGCCCTGCACCGTGGCATAGGCGCTGGTCTCCTTGGGCTCCTGCGTGGTGACAGAGATCACCCCGCCCATCGAATTGCCGCCATAGCGCGCCGAATAGGGGCCATAGACGATGTCGAACTGCCGCACTTCGGCTGGACCGACCACGTTCCATTTGGGCGGATAGTCATAGCGGTTACCCAGGAAGTTGGAGACGACGAAGCCATCGACCATCACGATCGTCCGCGCGCTTTGCACCGTGTTGGTCCCGCGCAGCGCGACGACCGCGTTGTCATCCCCGGCAAAGCGTTTGCGCACGAAGAAGTTGGGAGCATATTTCATCAGGTCTTCGACGTTGACCGCGTTGACCGCTTCGAAATTCTCGTGGTCCAGCGATACCGACAGGCCGCGCGGGACTACGGTGACCGGGGCATCCTTTTGCCCGACAACGATGATGGTCGCGTCTGCTGTGGCGGCTTCATCGGCCAGTACAGGACAGGACAGGGCAAGCGCAGAAATGCACGCAGAAGCGCGCAGTACAGGTTTGATAGACATGGGTAATCCGCTTTGATTGCATGAACGGCATGGCCCGCGCATGGCAGGCCGCGATCGGGTTCAGGCGTTAAGCGGTGGTCCGGTCTGGTACGGCGGCGGCGCGGCCAGGCCGCGGCCGATCCCCACCAGCTGCGCGGCAAAGGGCCGTGTGGTGGCAGGTTGGCGGGGCATTGGCGCGGCAAGGCCCGGCGGCACATCCAGCGCAGCCGCCATGGCGGCAAAGGCGCAGGGCTGATGCTTGTCCGGGCTGTCCTTGCCTGCGCCGTGGTCCTCCAGCGGAACCGCGATCTGCTGGGGCGTGCCGCTGGCATCGGCGCAAAGCGTGACGGTAATCGACCGTCCTTCGCCCGTGGCCATATAGCCCGCCGGAACCAGCGCGCGCACGGCCAGAGCCAGGGCCAGCAGTATGACCGCCAGGGCCGGGTTGTGCAGCAGGATCCGTCGCAGAGCGCGCATGGCCCATGCCCCTAAGCCGCGTTGTGATTATTGTCACCACCACATTTGTCGCGCCTTGCCTTTTGCAACGATCCCAATAGCCTGCTGTCCGGGGAAAGCTGGAGGTGTGGATGGGACTGTGGCGCAAACTGACCGGCGCGGTGGCTCTGCTGCTCCTGTCCGGCCCGCTCACTGCCCAGACAGTGCCGCCGCCCGCGCCAGCCGAACAGACCCGCCCCGCCCAGATCCCGACCAAGGCCTTCGCCTCGTCCAGCGGGATTTCCGACATGATGCTCTCGCCCGATGGCAACCGCATCGCGGTGCGCGCCACCTTTGAAGGCAAGGTCAGCCTCGCGATCCTGGACGCCGCCAATGCGGCGGCGCTGCAAAAGCTGCCGGTTCCGGCCAAGACCGAGCTCGAATGGTTCCGCTGGGCCGGGAATGACAAGATGCTGATGTCAATTTCCACCACGGTGCCGTGGTTCGATGACGAGGCCAAGCTAACCCGCCTCTACTGGTTTGATATCGCCTCGGGACGGATCAACATCATCGCCCGCAAGGAGCAGGGCCTGCTGGGCGATGACCTGCTCTATACCGATCCCGCCGGGCAATATGTGCTGCTGGCGATCCAGCGCACGATCTATGACTATCCGTCGGTCTGGCAGTTTCCGCTGGTGGCCGATTCGGGCAAGCAGGCCAGGCAGATCCAGCCGCAAAAGCCCGGGGTGTGGGATTGGTACGCCGACGATCAGGGCAACGTGCGCGTCGGGTTCGAAGTCATGCCCAGTCGCAAATTGCGGATCTGGTACCGGTCCAAACCTGCCGACGAACTCAAGATGGTCGCCAAGCTCGACGAGAATTCGTCGGAGGATGATTACATCGACGTGTTGCAGATCTTCAGCGCCAGCGACGAAGGCTATGTGCTGAAAAAGGATGACAGCGGCCACGTGGCTCTGCGCAAGTTCAACTATGCCACCCGTCAGGTCGGCGAAACGGTCTATGCCGCCCCGGGCTGGGACGTGACCGATGTCGACATCGACCGGGCCGGCAAGGTCACCGCGGCCTATTACACCGATGACCGCGACAAGGTGGTGTGGTTCGAACCCAGGATGAAAGCCATCCAGACCCGGCTGGAACGCGCGCTGAAAGGCAGCGACGTGTGGGTGTTTTCGCGGGCAAAGGACGATTCGCGGATGCTGGTCTGGGCCGGGCATGAGGATGATCCCGGCGGAACCTATATCTACACCGCCGCCAAGGCGACGCTTGACCCCTTGGTCGTCAGCGTGCCCGAGGTTGACCGGGCCCTGCTCGCCACCCCCAGGCCGATCAGCTATACCGCCCGCGACAAGACCACGATCCACGGCTACCTGACCCTGCCGCGCGGGCGCACGCCCAAGGGTCTGCCGCTGGTGATCATGCCCCACGGCGGGCCATACTGGGTGCGCGACAAGCTGGAATACGACTCCGAAGTGCAGCTGCTCGCCAATCGCGGCTATGCCGTGCTCCAGCCCAACTTTCGCGGCAGCGAAGGCTATGGCGAGAAATTCGACGAGCTGGGCCGCGGGCAGATTGGCCGGGCGATGCAGGACGATCTTGACGATGCGATGGACTGGGCCGTGGCGCAGGGGATCGCCGATCCAAAGCGGGTCTGCCTGGTCGGGGCCAGCTATGGCGGCTATGCGGCGCTGTGGGGGGTGATCCGCAACCCCGAACGCTACCGCTGCGCCGCCAGCTTTGCCGGGGTGACCGACTGGAAACGCCAGCTCAAATATTCCAGCAGCTTCCTCGCCCCCAAGGGCAAGAGCAAGTGGCGCTCGCGGGTGGTGGGCGATGACAACAAGTTCGATCTCGACCTGGTTTCACCCCTGGTCCAGGCCGCGCGCCTGACTCGCCCGGTGCTGTTGACCCACGGCGATGCGGACACCACCGTCCCCTACAAGCAGTTCCGCTTGTTTCGCGATGCCACGGCCAAGACCGGCCTGGTCGAATCCGTGACTTTCGCCGAAGAGGCCCACGGCTTTGACAAGCCCGAGAATGAAACGCTCTGGTATGACCGGCTGGAAGCGTTCCTGAAAAAGCACAACCCGCCGGATTAGGTTTCCCGGTGGCTCAGCTGGGTGGAATGAAGGTCTGGCTGATCGCCTGGAATTCGCCGCGCGCCTCGGCCCGGGTGCTGTGGTCCTGCAGCGCGGGATAGTCGCTCAGGCGGACGAGGTGGGCATAGGCTTCGGACAGGAACCGCACCACGCAGGCCGCCGCGATGTCATCGTGCCCCGGCGCTGCGCCGTGCCACCAATCGCCGCTGCGCGCCGCCGCCTCGGCCTCCAGCGCAGAAAGGCCGGCGGTGATCTGGCCCTCGCAGCGCTCGACAAAGGCGGGGTCAAGGCCGGAAGTGAACAGCCGGGCATAGAAGAATGCCACGGCCTTGTCCGCCGTGCCGGTGGCAAGGGCGATCCGCCGCAATGCGGCGCGGCGTTCAGCCCCCGCTGCCGCAATCAGCGCGCGGTCGCGGCCGTGGAGTTCGTCAAGGTGGTCAAGGATCGCCGCGCTGTCGACCAGCGCCTCGCCGCTGTCCAGCACCAGGCACGGCACCCGGCGCAGCGGGTTGTGCTGCGCGAAGTTCTGCCAATCGCCGAAGGTCGACCACGGCAGATGTTCAAACGCCAGGCCATAGCGCGTCAGGGCAATGCCGACGCGGCGGACGAAGGGGCTGTCATATTGGCCGATCAGTTGCATCCGGCCAAGCTAGCCTGTTGCCGGAGAAGATCAATCGCCGGTCAGGAACGCGACCAGTGCCTTGACCTTTTTCTGCCGCCACTGCGGCGTCGGCGCAACCAGCCAGTAGCCGTGGCGGCTGTCCACCGCGGCACCGGTTTCGGCGAGCCGCCCGACCTCGATCCAGCTCTGGGCGAGCAGCGCGGGGACGCGGGCCTTGCCCATCCCGGCAACGGCGGCGGCCATCGCCTGCCCGGCATCGGTCACGCTCAGCGGCGGGCTTTCGCCCGGACCGTTGGGCGCAGGATCACCCGGCCAGGCGATCCAGCAACCATGGCCGACCTCAACCTGCCCCGGCGCACCCAGCGCCGCGCCTTCCAGATTGCCCGGCCCTTCGGCCCAGCGCACCGCGAGATCGAGGTTCGCTTCGGTAAAATCGGCGTCCTCGTCGCTCACCATGTTGAAGCGCACTTCGGGGTTGTCGGCCCGGAATTTCGCCAGCCGCGGGGCGAGCCAGGTGGCAAAGAATTCGCGCGGGGCGGCGATGGTATAGACGTGGCTCGATTGCCCGGCCTGCATCATCTGCACCGCATCTTCAAAATGCAGGAACCCGGTGCGCAGCGCCTCCAGCCCCGCCATGGCCTCCTCGGTCAGTTCCAGCCCCTTGGGGGTGCGGCGGAACAGGACCACGCCCAGCACATCTTCCAGCGCACGGATCTGCTGACCCACGGCAGCGGGAGTCACCGCCAGCTCATCCGCCGCGCGCGTGAACGACAGGTGCCGCGCGGCGGCATCGAACACGCGCAGGGCATTGAGGGGCAGATGGGTCCGCTTCATGCCGCTTCCCTATGAGGTGGCAGGGTTTGGGGCAAGTGCTGGCGCGCGGGTGCAAGCCTGGTTACCCCGCCGTGGCAGGTGCGGCCAGCGGGAAAAACGGGATCGCCACTTCGAACATTTCGCCATTTTCGCGGCGGAATTTGTAGTGTCCGGCCATGTTGCCGTGCGGCGTGGTAAGCGGGCAGCCCGAAACGTAATCGTGGCTCTGCCCCGGGGCGAGCACCGGCTGTTCGCCAACCACCCCGTCCCCCTCGACATGGTTGACCATGCCGCGCCCGTCGGTGATTTTCCAGAACCGGCTGATCAGCTTGACCGTCTCATCGGAGCCGTTTTCGATCCGGATGTGGTACACCCAGAACCACTTCCCCGCCTCGATCCGCGATTGTTCAGGCAGGAAATTCACCGCGACGCGCACGGTGATGCCCTGGGTTACGGCGGCGTGTTGGAACAGCTCCTTCATGCCGGAGAGCCTAACGCTTCAAATCCGCCGCGACAATGCCCTTAGCGACCGATCGATTTCAGCGCCTGATCCAGATCTTCGATCAGGTCCTGCGGATCTTCCAGCCCCACGTTGAGCCGCAGCATCCCTTCGGTCACGCCCATTTCCGCGCGCGCCTCCGCGCTGACCGAATAGTGCGTGGTCGAAGCGTTGTGGCACATCAGGCTGCGCGAATCGCCGATGTTGTTGGAAATGTCGATCAGCTTCAGCGCATCGAGCAGCGCATGGGCTTCCTTGCGATCGGTCATTTCAAAGCTGAAGATCGATCCGCAGGCGTCCATCTGCTGCATCGCCAGTTCGTGCTGGGGATGGCTGGGCAGGCCCGGATGGTTGATCTTGTTGACCCGGCTTTCCAGGAACTTGCCGACCTTCAGGCAGTTCTCGCTCTGCCGCTTGACCCGCAGGTCCAGCGTTTCCAGCCCTTTCAGCACCACCCAGGCGTTGAACGGGGCGAGGTTGGGCCCGGTGTTGCGCTGAAACGGCAGCAGCACGTTGTTGATGAACTCCTCCGTCCCGCAGACCGCCCCGGCGAGCACGCGGCCCTGCCCGTCCATCAGCTTGGTCGCTGAATAGGCCACCACATCCGCCCCGAATTCCAGCGGGCGCTGCAAGGCAGAGGTGCAGAACGCATTGTCCACCACGGTGGTGATGCCGTGCTTGCGGGCCAGATCGCAGACGAATTGCAGATCGACGATATCCATCGTCGGGTTGGCCGGTGTTTCAAAGAAGAACACCTTGGTATTGGGCTGGATCGCCGCTTCCCACTGCGCATTGTCGCGCGCGTCGATCGT
>CAZKAX010000113.1:0-8923 GCA_964550775.1 uncultured Novosphingobium sp.
TCTGGATCAAATGCCCGTCGTGCAGCGAAATGCTGTTCACCAAGGAGTACGAGGATAACCAGAGCGTTTGCCCGCGCTGTGACCACCACGGGCGGATCGGCGCGGATGCGCGGTTTGCGCAGCTGCTCGATGCCGGGTTCGAAGTGCTTCCCACCCCCAAGGTGAAGGAAGACCCGCTGAAGTTCCGCGATCAGAAGAAATACCCGGACCGCCTGAAAGCCGCCCGCGCCGCCAATCCGCACCCCGATGCGCTGACCAATGCGCTGGGCGCGATCGACGGGCAGAAATGCGTGCTGGGCGTGCAGGACTTTGCCTTCATGGGCGGGTCGATGGGCATGGCGGTGGGCGCGGCCTTTGTCGCCGGGGCGGACAAGGCGCTCAAGGAAAAGTGCGCCTATGTGATCTGCACCGCCGCCGGGGGCGCGCGGATGCAGGAGGGCATTCTCAGCCTGATGCAGATGCCCAAGGCAACCGTCGCGATCCGTCGCCTGAACCGTGCGGGCCTGCCCTATGTGGTCGTGCTGACCGATCCCACCACCGGCGGCGTCACGGCCAGCTATGCCATGCTGGGCGATGTCCAAATTGCCGAACCAGGCTGCCTGATCGGCTTTGCCGGCCAGCGCGTGATCCAGGACACGATCCGCGAAAAACTGCCCGAAGGGTTCCAGCGCGCGGAGTATCTGCTGGAACACGGCATGATCGACATGGTCACCCACCGCCGCGATCTGAAGGCGACGCTGGGCCGGGTGCTGGACTATCTGGGTGCGAAGCAGGCGGCATGACCCCTCCACCACCCGCTACGCGGGCGGTCCCCCTCCCCATTTGCGCCTGCGGCGAAAATGGAGAGGATCTTTAGAGAGTAAATCCCTCTCCATTTTTGCGAAGCACAAATGGGGAGGTGGCAGCCCGCAGGGCTGACGGAGGGGTAAATTGCGCGA
This sequence comes from uncultured Novosphingobium sp., assembly GCA_964550775.1. GTDB lineage: Bacteria > Pseudomonadota > Alphaproteobacteria > Sphingomonadales > Sphingomonadaceae > Novosphingobium. Next base: position 939 of record CAZKAX010000113.1, read on the forward strand.
CTTCGCCATATCCGATAACCCCCGCGTCCAGGCGCAGTTGAACCGTCTTGGTGCGCTCAGCCTGCCGCAAGGGCGGATCGGGCTGGAAACGATCCACGAATTGCTCGACCGGCTGGGCAATCCCCAGCGCGCACTGCCGCCGGTGTTTCACGTTGCGGGCACCAACGGCAAGGGCAGCACCTGCGCTTACCTGCGCGCCATGCTGGAGGCGCAGGGGCTGACCGTCCACGCCGCGACCAAGCCGCATCTGGTGCGTTACAACGAACGCATCCGCGTGGCTGGGCGGCTGATCGAGGATGACCTGCTGGCCGATCTGCTGGGCGAAGTGCTCGACCTGGGGCAGGACCTGTCACCCAGCTTCTTTGAAGTGACCACGGCCGCCACCTTTCTGGCGTTTCACCGCATTCCCGCCGACGCCTGCGTGATCGAAGTGGGCCTTGGCGGGCGGTTCGATGCCACCAATGTGCTGGATGGGCAGGCGGCCTGCGGGATCGCCACTTTGGGGATCGACCACAACGAATTCCTGCTGACCCCGGAAGCGGGCGTGCCGCAAGACCCGTTGTGCCGGATCGCGTTTGAAAAGGCGGGAATTGCGCGGCCCGGCGTGCCGCTGGTGACGCAAAGCTATCCCACCGATGTGACCCGCACGGTGATCGATCAGGCGATGTTCGCGGGCGCGAAAACCGCGATCCGGGGGCTCGATTGGCAGGCCGAAATTGGCGAGACAATCGCCTATCAGGACCGCCACGGCGAACTGACCCTGCCGCTTCCTGCGCTCGCCGGATCGCATCAGGCGGACAATGCCGCGCTAGCGGTTGCGATGCTGCGGCACCAGTCACAGGTAGAGGTTTCGCCCGAAGCCATGGCCGCCGGCATTCGCGCGGCGCGTTGGCCCGCGCGGTTGCAGCTGCTGGGCGATGGCCCGCTGACCGCGCTGGCGCCGGGGCGGCGGGTGTGGCTGGATGGCGGGCACAATGTTGATGCGGGGCTGGCGATTGCGCGGTTTTTTGGGGCTGGCCAGTCAGCCAAAGTGCACCTCATCACCGGCATGCTGTCCAGCAAGGACCCCGCCGCGATTGTCGCGCCGCTAAAGGGCATGCTGCTCAGCCTGTCGGTGGTCCCCGCCCCCGGCCACGATGCGCACAGCCCCGAACAGATCGCCGCCCATGCCGACCTGCCAGTGCGGCCCTTTGCCGATGTGGCAGCAGCGCTGCAGGCCTTGCCACCCGGCGGCGATGTGCTGATTGCGGGATCGCTTTACCTTGCGGGCGACGTGCTGCGCCGCAACCTTGAATTCCCCGACTGAGCGTTTTCCTACACGCTGCGGATTTGCTATACCGGGGCTGTTCTTTGACAGTGTGGATACAGCCCGCAGCGAAAAACAGTCCAAAACGGTGAATCTGTCACCTTGTTTGGCTTAATGCGTTGTTCTGGCAGCATAAATCAAGGTGACAGGGGTGTAACCCTTGTCACCCTGGTGTCCGCTGCTGCGCCCGCGCCGTCCGTGCCCATTCCAGCGCGCTCAGCACCACGGCAACCATGCCCAGGCTGGCGGTCAGGTAGAACACCGGGGCGTAACCGCCGGCATCGATCTTCTCCCCGATCGCCGCCCGGCCCAGCGACCCGACCAGGAACGTGAGCGAGGCGAGCAGAGAAAACTGCACCGCCGCGTGTGACTTTGACGTGATCGAGGACAAGTAGGCGGTGAAGGCTGCCCCGGCGAAACCACCGGCCAGGTTCTCACCCGTGATCGCCAGCAGCAGGCGCGAAAAGCGATCATCCGAACCGAAATTGGCGCAGAGCCAGTAGAACCCGGTGGCATGGCCGAACCGGTCCAGCCAGGCTCCGCCTTGCGCCAGATCGGCGTAGAGCAGGTTGCTGATCGCGGACACGAAAGCCGCGAACACCAGCGTGCCCATCCGCCCGATCGCGGCAAAACTGACCGCGCCCAGCGTGATCCCGGCCATGGTCATGCCCACGCCAAAGAACTTGCTGGCAATCGCCACCTCGTCATTGGTGTACTTCAGTTCCTGCAGGTAGAACGGCAGGGCGAACGGCCCCCAGACGCTGTCGGTCAGGCGGTAGGTCAGGATGATCCCGAAGACCAGAATCGACGCCCAGCGCAGCCGCCCGACCAGTTCGCCCAGCGGTTCGATCAACGCGCGATAGGCATGGTCGAGCGGATTGGTGTGAACCTTGGTCGCGCCGTCCTGGGCGGAAAAGCGCCCGGTGCGCTGCCAGTGGCCCATCACCGCGGCGATGATCGCAGGCAGGATCACCGTGGCGATAACAATCAGCGGCCCCTTGAACTTGACGAAATCGCCCGAATTGGGCCGCTCGCCCGGGGCCGCGCCGAGCGACTGGACCATGAACACGATCACCGTGGCCAAAGCCCAGCCCCACAGCGCGCCGACCAGACCCAGCGCCACGGCCCGCACCCGGGGTGGCAAACCGGCCAGGGCCTGTTCGTTGGTCTGGGTCTGCTCAAACGGAGTGTCAGGGGCCAGCCAGCTGGCCACCATCGCCAGCAGCATGAACATGCCCATCCAGAAATAGACCGCCGGCCAGCCGATCCGCGCCGCCATGACCAGCGCCAGAGCCCCGCCCATCAGCGTCGCCAGCCGGAACCCCAGCTGGTAGATCGCCGACAGCACATCCAGCGTCGCCACTTCGTCCGCCACTTCGACTCGCCAGGCGTCGATCGCGATGTCCTGGGTTGCGGCGGCAAAAGCGGCAAGCCCCGCCAGCAGCGAGAACCAGCCCAGCGCGGCGTGGGGATCAAGCCGCGACAGGACGATCAGGACCAGCCCGACCAGCGCCTGGATCGGCACCAGCCAGCTGCGCCGCCGCCCCAGCTTCCACAGCCCCGGCAGCCGCACCCGGTCCACCACCGGCGACCACAGGAATTTGAAGGCATAGGCCAGCCCGATCAGCGAAAAGACGCCCATCGTCTCCAGATTGACCCCGGCCTCTCCCAGCCAGGCATAGAGCGAACCTAGCAACAGCACATTGGGCAGGCCTGCTGCCATGCCCAGCACCAGCATCACCCCGGTCTTGCGGTTGCCGAATGCCGATACCAGCAGCCGCAAGGCCCCCGGTTGTTCAGTGCTCTGGCCTGCCATCTTCCCTCCAATCCGAATCCGGGGCACATTAGCCACAAAGGAAGGATTGGATAGAGCCATGTCACAAACCGCCACTCTGCCCGGCCACGCGCCGACCCCCGGACAGCTCGCTCTGGCCGAGGCGATCCGGCAGGGCCGGACCCGCCAGGCCGGTGCAACCGCAACGGTCCCGGCCGCGGTCTATACCGATCCGGCGTACTGGGCCCGCGAACAGGCACTGATGTGGAGCCGCGCGCCGCAAGTGCTGTGCCCTTCGGCGCTGCTCCCGCAAAATGGCATGGCCGTGCCGCATGACGCAACCGGGCGCCCCTTGCTGATCACCCGTGATGCGGACGGTCGGGCCCACGTGTTCCTGAACGTCTGCCGCCACCGCGGGACCCGGCTGGTGGAGGGCAGCGAGAGCCTCTGCGCCAAGCGGATGACCTGCCCTTACCATGCCTGGACCTTTGCCATGGACGGCCGCCTGCTCGCCCTGCCCCGGCCCGAGACCTTTCCGGGGCTCGACAAGGCGGAACACGGCCTGATCGAGCTGCCCAGCTGCGAAGCGGGCGGCTTGATCTGGTACGGGCCGCAGGGGGATGCCGACTTTGCCGATGCCCGCACTCTGGGCCTCGATTTCGATGCCTTCGCGATGGCCGACCTGCACCTGTTCCGGCGCAAGACGCACGAGGTGGCTTCGAACTGGAAGCTGATCATGGATGCCTTCCTCGAAAGCTACCACGTCGCCCGGCTCCACGCCGCGACGATCGGGCCGTTCTTCAAGGACGGGGTGACCAGCGGCGATCAGATCGGCCCGCACCAGCGCAGCCTGGTTGGCCGCGCGGCAGAGCTGGATGGTCTGGATCTGGCGGACATGGCGGTGCTGCGCCGCACCGGGACCTTTGCTTACCAGCTCTACCCCGGCACAGTGCTGGTGATCAGCCCGGATTACATCAACGTGATGGCGCTGTGGCCCCAGGCCCATGACCGCACGCTGGTGGAGGACTTCATGCTGATCCCCGAGGAACCGCAGAGCGACAAGGCCCGCGATCACTGGGAACGCAGCTGGACCTTGCTCGACGGCGGGGTCTTTGCCAGCGAAGACTTCCGCGCCGCCGCGCTGGGCCAGCAGGGTCTGGCCAGCGGCGCAATCCCGCACATCACGCTCGGCACGCTCGAAGCCGGGATCCGCCGCTTCCACGAAATCTGCGAGGAGCAGATGGCCCTGGCGCAGCAATAGGTCCTCTCCATTTTCCGCGAATGCGGCAAATGGAGAGGTGGATCGTCCGCAGGACGAGACGGAGGGGCTTTGGACGCCAGCGTCGCAGCCCCTCCGTCTGCGGCTTGACGCCGCAGCCACCTCCCCATTTGTGGCATTCGCCAAAAATGGAGAGGATCAATCGTGGGTGACGCAGCGCAGCATTTTGGCTAAAGGCCCCTGCATGACCTCCCCCGATCCAGACCGCCAGGGCGACCGCATCGCCAAACTCCTCGCCCGCGCCGGCATCGCCTCGCGCCGCGAAGTGGAGCGGATGATTGCCGAGGGGCGGGTCAAGATCGGTGAGGAAGTGGTCACCACTCCCGCCACGCTACTGACCAGCCTGCGCGGCGTCAGTGTGGACGGCAAGCCGGTGAAAGCCCCCGAAGCGGCCCGCCTGTTCGTGTTCCACAAGCCTTCCGGCCTGATCACGGCAGAACGCGATCCCAGCGGGCGGCCCACGATCTACACCGCGCTGCGCAATGCCCTGCCCCCCGGCTCGCCCCGCCTGATGCCGGTCGGGCGGCTTGACCTTAACACCGAGGGCCTGCTGCTGCTGACCAACGACGGCGGGCTCAAGCGGGCGATGGAACTGCCCAGCAGCGGCATCCCCCGCACCTACCGCGCCCGCACCTATGGCGAGATCAGCCAGAACCAGCTGGAGGGACTAATCGAGGGGATCGAGATCGACGGGATGCACTACGGCGCGATCAACGCCAACATGGAACGCCGCACGGGGCGCAACCAATGGATCGAGCTGACCCTGACCGAAGGCAAGAACCGCGAAGTGCGCCGCGTGCTGGAGCACCTCGGGCTTGAAGTCAGCCGCTTGCTGCGGACCAAGTACGGGCCGTTCGAACTGCTCGATCTGCCGCGCGGGCAGGCGGTGGAAATCCGGCAGGTGGAGGTGGAACGCTTCGTCAAGTCGCTCAAGACGTTTGACAAGCCCGAGCATCCCAACCCGCACAGCCAGCCCGCCAAGCCGCGCTCGACCTGGACGAAAGACGGTCAGGCCCCGGCGCGCGGCGGCAAGGCTCCGGTGCGGCCCGGCCCGCGCGGTGCGGCTCGTCCCTCGCGCGGAGCGCCGCGCAAATGAGCCTGCGGATCATCGCCGGGCAGTGGCGCGGACGTAAATTGCAGGCCCCGGCGGGCGAAGTCACCCGCCCCACCGCTGATCGTACCCGCGAAACGCTGTTCTCGATGCTGCTCTCGCGGCTTGGCACGTTCGAGGGGCTGTCTGTGGCGGACCTGTTCGCCGGATCGGGCGCACTGGGGCTTGAAGCGCTGTCGCGCGGCGCGGCCAGCTGCGTGTTCGTGGAGCAGGACGCCGCCGCGATCCGCGCCCTGCGCACCAACATCGCCAACCTGCGCGCCGCCAGCGAATGCGATGTGCGCGCCGGATCGGTACTGGCGCTGGGGCCGGTCAAGGCGCCGCTTGATCTGGTGCTGCTTGATCCGCCCTATCACTCTGGCGCAGGGGCCGTAGCGCTCGACAAGCTCAGGCGGCTTGGCTGGATCGGGGAACATACCTGGATCAGCCTGGAAACCGCGCACGACGAGGAACCGAAGGTCAAGCTGTTCGAAGCGGTCGCGGACCGCAAGGTTGGCAAGGCGCGGCTTACTCTGCTGCGGTTGACCGCTTTGCCAGCACCAGACCCAGCAGACTGAGCCCGCCGGCCAGGGACAGCAGCAGCCCCGCCTGCGCGCCGTGGCCCATCGCGGCCAGTTGTTGCGCGCCCAGCGGGGTCAGCGCCCCGCCGATGATCCCGCCCAGATTGAACGCCAGCGAAATCCCCGAATAGCGCACGGTCACCGGGAACAGCGTGGGCAACCAGCTGCCCAGCGGGCCATAGACCAGCCCCATCACGAACAGCGCGATGGCCAGCGTGGCAAACACCGTCCACAGCGATCCCGATTGCAACCCCGGGCCAAACACCAGCCCCAGCACCATGCAGGCCAGCGAGCCCGCGATCAGGACCTTGCGCGATCCGACCCGGTCCGCGCGGATCACGGCCAGCAGGATCCCGACCGCGAAAAAGCAGTTCGCGGCAAGCTGCACCCCCAGGAAGGTCTCACGGCTGTAACCCAGCGCCGTGGTGCCCTGGGCCAGGGCATAGGCGGTGGACAGATAGAACACCGCGAAACAGGCCACCGCCCCCGCCGTTCCCGCCAGCACCGCGCCGGAATGGTGCCGCAATAGCTGCGCAATCGGCACGCGCGGGGGCGCCTTGTGCGCCAGGGCATCGCGGAACGCGGGCGTTTCGGCAATCCGCAGCCGCACCCACAGGCCAAGGCCGACCAGCAGGGCGCTCGCCAGAAACGGGATGCGCCAACCCCAGCTTTTGAATTCCGCGTCCGTCAGGCCCAGCCCCAGCAGCAGGAACAGCCCGTTGGCGGCCAGAAAGCCCAGCGGCGCACCGAATTGGGGGGCCGATCCGAACCGTGCCTCCCACCCCTTGGGGGCATATTCCACCGCCAGCAGCGCCGCCCCGCCCCATTCACCGCCCAGCCCGAACCCCTGCCCGAACCGCAAGACGCACAGCAGCAGCGGCGCGACCCAGCCGACCATGGCATAAGTGGGCAGAAATGCGATCAGCAGGGTCGATAGCCCCATCAGCAGCAAGGACGCGACCAGCGTGCTCTTGCGCCCGATCCGGTCCCCGCAATGTCCAAAGGCAATCGCCCCCAGCGGGCGGGCCAGAAAGGCCAGCCCAAAGCTCATGAAAGACAGCATCGATTGCGCCGCAGCGCTTTCCGCCGGGAAAAACAGCGGCCCGAACACCAGCGCCGCCGCCGTCGCATAGACGTAGAAATCATAGAATTCGACCGCCGTGCCAACAAGCGCGGCGGTCAGGATGCGGGCGTTCTGGCGGATCGGGTGCATGGAAATGCTGACTTGCCGTTTGGCTGTGCGCTGTCAATCCTGCGCCCCTTGCGCCGGGCCGACATGTTCCCTAGTTGTTCGCGCGTGTCCGCTTCTCCCGAATCCCTGTCCGGCGCCGCGCCCGATCCTCTGCTCGACGGTTTGAACCCGCCGCAGCGCGAAGCCGTGCTCGCCACCGAAGGCCCGGTGCTGATGCTGGCCGGGGCCGGCACCGGCAAGACTGCGGCGCTGACCGCGCGGCTCGCCCACCTGATCCGCACCCGCCGCGCCTGGCCGAGCGAGATCCTGTGCGTCACCTTTACCAACCGCGCCGCGCGGGAAATGCGCGAGCGGGTTGGCCAGCTGGTCGGCCCGGCGGTAGAAGGGATGCCGTGGCTCGGCACGTTCCATTCAATCGCCGCCAAATTGCTGCGCCGCCATGCCGAACTGGTCGGGCTGCAATCGAACTATACGATCATCGATACCGACGATCAGCTGCGCCTGCTCAAGCAACTGATCCAGGCCGAGGGGCTGGATGACAAGCGCTGGCCCGCGCGGCTGCTGGCGCAGTGCATCGACCGCTGGAAGAACAAGGGGCTCAACCCCGGTGAGCTCGATGCGGGGGAGAACGAAAGCTATGCCAACGGCCAGGGGCAGAAGTTCTACCGGCTCTATCAGGACCGGCTGAAGGCGCTCAACGCCTGCGATTTCGGTGATCTGCTGCTGCATATGCTGAACGTGCTGCGCCAGCACCGCGACGTGC
>CAZKAX010000114.1:0-8751 GCA_964550775.1 uncultured Novosphingobium sp.
CGGCGCCGATGGCAGCGAGACCAGCACCGATCAGCTTTGCGCTTGCAGGTTCCATAGTGATAACTCCTTTTCTCTACAATTCGGTTGTATGGGTTTGAAAACTCAGTGAAGATTCTCTGCGTCGTTGAGGTACAGCGACGTCAGTAGAGCGAAAACGTAGGCCTGGATGCCAGCCACCAGCAGTTCGAGCGCGCAGATTGCGACCATCAGCACGAAGCTGGGCAGGCCGACGATCGAACCCCACAGCGGGCCGGAATTGGCGCTGCCGATGACAAAGCTCGACAGCACTTCCAGCAGTACGTGGCCGGCCATCATCGCCACGAACAGTCGCAGCGCGAGGCTGAACGGACGGACGAGGAACGAGATCAGTTCGATGATCGGGATCAGCCACAGCAGCCACCACGGCGTGCCATGCGGCACGAACAGCGAGAAGAAGTGCAGCCCGTGCCGGGCAAAGCCGACGATCAGCACGATTGCGAACGACATGATCGCCAGCACACCGGTAACGGTGAAGTGGCTGGTCGGGGTAAAGGGATGCACGCCCAGGAGCGTCAAGGGCAGCAGCCCGAGCAGGTTGGCGAACAGGATGAAGCTGAAGATCGAGAAGATGTAGGGCACATACTTCTTGCCGGCCGGGCCGATATTGGCGGCGAGCAGGTTGTCGATGAAGCCGGTCAGGCTTTCGACCGCCATCTGCCAGCGCCCGGGCACCAGTTCGCGCTTCATGCCGCCCCAGACGAACACGAACAGCATCACCGTCGTGATCGCCATCCACAACGCCGAATTGGTGAAGGCGATGTTATGGCCCGCAATCTGCCAATGATCGGTGCCGAACATCGGCTCGATCGCAAATTGGTGCATCGGATCGACTTTTCCGCCTTCGGCTGCCACGCGTCCTGCCTCTTTCACGTCTTCACATGCGCAGCAGCGCCTCAATCGGGGCGCTGCGACGACATCCGGATAATGTTCCTGAAGGCAACGATGATCCCGAGGGTCATCACCACCAACAGACCCCAGGGAGCGGTTCCGACTGCCTGGTCAATGACCCAGCCGACAAACGCGCCGCCACCGATTCCCCCCAGCAATTCCGCCAGAACCTTGCTTCCCATGCGATAGCTCGCGTCGGATTCAACGGTTCCCTGCGGCTTGTTGCGTTGCTCTTCGCGCTCTTTCGCGGCCTTGAGCCGCGCTTCGAGCGCATCGATCCGCGCATCTTCGCCAATGGGTTCTCGTGCAGGTGGCTCGTCGTTCATGCCAGCTCCCCTGGATTGCAGGTAAACACGGCACGGGCAACGGCTGCCCGCCGAGGGCGCCGCCCCCTTAGCAGTCACGGCATTCAAGTCAACACCAACGGAAGGGCCTCCCCCCACGGTCTGTGGAGGGAGGCCCGAATTACATCGCACAGACGGCTGGATTAGCCCGGGCAGCGGCTGTCCAGCAGCGGTGGAGCGCTGGTCCGGGTGTACCACTTGCCGTCGGGCCCTTCGTACTTTTCCCCAGCAACTGTGCGCTTGATCGCCAGGCAGCCGGCGGTGAAGGCGTAGTCGTCAATCGTTGCCTTCTGGGCCTCTGCCTTGTCGGCATAGACGGCGCGGCGCTTGATGTTGATGTCTTCCGCCATGTGGCGCGTATCGGCGCTGGGCGGCGTCGGGAAGCCGAGGTAGCCATCGGTCCCTTCACCCACCTGCCCGGCGGCACGTGCGGCGGCATAGGCCGGATCGCGGTTCTGCGCCGAGGCCGGAGCCGAAATCGCCAGTGCGGCGAGCACTACCATGCCTGCCACCAGCGCGGCCGGGCGATGCTTTGTGCGGTCACCAAGGGCAATCATCATAAACCTCCACTCAAACTCAAAAAATGCCGGAGTTTTCGTCAATCGTCTTGTCGGCATCCGCCGCCAGCCGATAAACGACCTCCTGCTTGATGTTGATGTTAAGCTCGATCACGATCGGCTTGTCCGGCGCATTTACCGAAATGCACCCGCCGAGCGCCAAGGCGCTGCCCATCAACATTCCCAGCGCGCTCACGCGGTGCCGGGCCGGCCACCGTTTCCCGTTGTCGTTCCTGTCCATCGGACCGGTTGTCGCAACATGGGCGCGGTTGGTCAATTGCGGGATCATCTTGGCCTGTTCCTGCTGTCTGGAGGCTGAATAGCCGGAGTTTTTTCAACTGGCGGCGCGGGCGACGGACTGGGCAGCGGCTGAACTGGCGCAGCGGGGTCGAGCTTGTCCCCCTTGGCCCCGACCAGCCCCAGTGAGCGCGGGTCGCGGACATATGTCTCGTCGTAAAGCCCCTTGAACGAGGTCACCAGCCGCTGGAACGGAGCCTTGATATTGACGTTGAACTGGATTGGCAGTCCGGCCAGCCGCCGGGTGATGAAATTCTTCTTGGCTAGCTTGCCCTGCTTCACGCCCTCAATCTTGAGCCGGGTGGTGATGTCCCCGTCCAGCGCGCCATCAAGCCCGATCTGCATCCGCCGGAAATCGAGCGACCGCAGCGTCTGGAAGGCAAAGTTGCCCATTGGGGAAAGGTCTTCGTAAGTCAGTTCGCCGATGTAGGAGAGGTTGCCCCCCGGAGGCCGCGACACCAGCAGACCGCCCTTGATCCAGCCGCCATCTTGATCAAACACAAGCGGCAGCTCACCATCGAAATAGCCGTTGGCGGCCAGATTTCCGAGTTGCAGCCGCTCGATGAACAAGGCCGCGCTGATCCCGCTGACTTTCAGCGTAAACCGCCGGACTTCCGAGGCCCCGAGCACCATGCGGGTCGGCTGCAATTGCAGCGTTCCGTCGATGAACGGCCAGTTTGCGCCATTGACCTGCAGGACGTGGCCCGGCTGCAAGGCGAAGGAAACCTCGCCATCGTTGACTTCGATCCCGGGGTTGATCGACTTGATCTTGAGCCGCTGGTCCGGGGCGGTGACCAGGCCGAGCAGATCGTCAAACACCACCGTGCCCGAAAGACCTTCCGCCGGGCCGAACGCGGCGGCGAAATCGAGTTTGTCGGTGGAAAAGTGACCGGTGCTGGTGACCGCGTCGGGATTCCAGTCGATCCGGCCCTTGCCGGTGACAGTGCCCTTTGCATTGGCGATGACGCCGAGTGCAAGGTAGCTGAGCGTATTAGGCTGGACCTGCTTGTCGAACAGCAGGCCCGGCACGACGATATCCGCGTTGCCCCGACCGTTGAGCAGGCTGTGGACAATATGCGCGGTGACCACGTCGCGGTCGCTGGCGGGTTCGCGCAGCAAGGTATCGGCGGTAATCAGATTGTCGCGCAGGGTCAGCGTGGCATCGCGGGCGATCAGCGGACGGAACCGGTCTTCCGCCTCGCGGTCCTCAAGCCGGAACGCCCCGTTGTTCAGCGTCAGAACGCCGTCTGCCAGCCGCCAATCGCCATCGGCCGCAAAGATATCGAGCGGGACCGAGGCCAGTTTGACGTCGGTCCCGGTGAAATGCCCGGTTACATCCGTGCCGATTTTCGCGGTGATGTTGCTAAGCGTGAACTGGTTTGCTTCGGCCACCGGCCCCAGCGATACCTGCACCTGCTTTGCAGCCAGGGTTCCCGGCACCGCAAAGCCGACTGGCCCGCTGGCAATCCGGATCGGGGTGGAGCCCAGCCTTCCGCTGGCGTTCAACGAAGGCGCCCCGGCGGCAAAGCGGGTCCCGCGCGAATCGCTGCGCAGGATCGCCCCTTCCGGCCCCGGACACAGCGTAAGCACCCGCGAATCGAGCGTCACGTTGAACAGGCTGAGCGAACGGAAGGCAAACGGCGTGCAGCGGCGCAGCGCCGAGAGCCCGCGCGCTGCAGACCAGTTGCCCTCTACCGGCAGATCAAGCTGATCGGCGCGCCCGCCGGGCAGCGCTCCGCTTGCCCGTGCCCGCCCGGAAAAGCCCAGCGTTCCTTGCGGAGACAGGACCAGCGAAAGGTTGCTCAGCGCCAGGCTGGCATCGCCCGCGCGGTATTCGGGCATGGAGAAGCGCGCCAGCACTTGTCCGCTCGGCTGCCGTTCGACCTGCCCGGTTAGCTGTGGCAATCCGGCCCCGCCGGTCACCACATTGCCTGAAAGATGCGGCCCGCGCTTGCCGCCGAAGGCCAGCTGCAATTGCGATACGGCCAGCATGTCCGCGCCCGAGCCACCTTGCAGGCGCCCGCGCGGCACGACCAGGCTGGTCAGCGAGCCCGTACGGCGTAGGACATAGGCGGCGTTGAGCCGGCTGCCGCGTCCCTCCTTCGCCAGTCCCTGCCTGAGTTTCGCGATCAGCGGAACCGCCAGCGTGCCGTCAAGCGAGCGCTGGTATCCGGCCAGGGTGCCATCCAGCCCTATTCCGGGCCGCACATCGCTGCCGCTGATCGTGCCTTCGCTATCGATCGCGGCCAACTGGTCATGGCTGCGCAGCATGCCATCAATGGCCAGCGAACCGGCCTGAAGCGCGCCGGACAGGTTCCGGCCGGTCAGCTTGTAGCTCGCGGTCAGGTCTCCGCCTTTGACGGTGAACTGGCTTTCTCCGCCCAGACCCGAAACCGATTGCCCGCTCGCCCGGACGCTGCCGGTGGTGATCCCGGCCTTGCCGGTTACGCTGTCAAACGCCGCCGAACTGCTGGCTTCAAGCTGCACCGCTGCGTGGTTCACCGCCAGATCAGGGCAAGCCAGGCTTGCGATCCGCAGCGGGCCAAAGAACTGCGGCGCGCCATCGCTGGTCCGGACTGTGCCATAGGCCGAAGCCTGATTTGCCCGGCAGGCACCAACTCGAGCATCGGGCATGACCGCGGCAAGGGTTCCGGCGAACCCGCTTTTGAGATTGCCCGAACCGTCGGCCTTGATCCCGCTGACGCCCCAGGGGGTTTCGATTCGGGCACGCCCGTCTTGCAGCACCAGTTCCAGATCCGGCAGCCCGGTCGGACCGGCCCCCTGCCCTTCCAGCACCGCATCGAGCTTTCCGAAGCTGAGCTTGTCGTTCTTGAATGTGCCGTAAAGTCGGGGCTTGACCAGCAGGACCTTGCCGATGGTGGGCACGCCCAGCGTGGGCGTGATGTCTATTTCGACCCGTTCGGCAGTAAAGTCGGGATGCGCGGGATCGCCAATTACCACGTTGCGCAACACCTGATGGCGCAGGCCGACCGAATCAATCTTGTAGGTTCCGGGCAGCTGGTACTTCTCAAGCTGGCTGGCGATGATCTTGTCGGCCAGGGTCTCGCGGCTCAGCCACAGGCCTCCCACTGCCAGCGCGGATACGCCCAGCACAAGGCCCAGCACGGTCCAGTTGGGACGGCGCTTGCCCGGTTCGGGCCGCTCGTCCGCAGGTTCCGGCGCAAGTTCAGGGGGTTCGGCTGCGGCCTCGTCCATCTCGCCATGCTTGCGCGTTCGCGCCGGGAAAGGCAATGCTGCATCGGCGAATGCACATATCGCCGGGAAGGAATCGCGTGACCGACAGCGCAGAGGATCCGCACCATGGGCAAGGCCACCGTTCCCGGCTGCGCGCGCGCCTGCTGGGCGGCGGGGCTGAAGCGCTGGCCGATTACGAAGTGCTGGAATATCTGCTGATGACGGCAATCCCGCGCCGCGATGTGAAGCCTTTGGCCAAAAGCCTGATCGCGCGTTTCGGCAACCTCGCCGGGGTGTTCAACGCCGATGCTGCGGCGCTGGCCAAGCATCCCGGCATGGGGGAAACCAGCGCTGCCGCGCTCAAGGTGGTTGCCCTCGCCGCGCGGCGCATGGCGCGGACCGGGGTGCAGGATCAGCCGGTGCTGGGCAACTGGCAGGCCCTGCTCGATTATCTGACGATCGATATGGCGCATCTGACCCATGAACGCGTGCGGGTGCTCTACCTCGATACCCGCAACCGCCTGATCCGCGATCACCTGATCAGCGAAGGCAGCGTGGACGAGGCCGCGATCCACCCGCGCGAAGTGGTCAAGCAGGCGCTCGACAGCGGAGCCACTGCGCTGATCCTGGTCCACAACCATCCCTCCGGCTCGCCCGAACCCAGCCGCGCCGACATCCAGATCACCCAGCGCATTGCCGAAGCGGGTCGTTTGCTGGGGATCGTGGTGCATGACCATGTGATCATCGGGCGGCAGGGACATGTCAGCCTGAAAGCCAAGGGCCTGATCTGACATGTGTGTCGCCGGAATCGCCTGGGCCGCGCATCCGCGCTGGAAACTGGTCGCGATTGGCAACCGCGACGAATATCATGCCCGTCCCACTGCCCCGCTCGCCCGGTGGGACAATGGCGTCATCGCGGGGCGGGATCTGGAAGCGGGCGGTACCTGGCTGGGGGTGCATCCCGCCGGCCGGTTTGCGCTGGTCACCAACTACCGGGTCGAAGACTATCCGCGCCCGGAACTCACCTCACGCGGGGCGCTGGTGACAGACTGGCTGGTGGACGGTCAGCTTGGCGATACGGCGCGGATGAACCCGTTCAATCTGTTCACCGCTGACGCCGGAGGAGCCTGGGTTCATACCAACCACCCCGAGGTGGAGCGCCGCCCGCTGGCGCCGGGGATCCACGGCCTGTCCAACGGGCCGTTCACCCGGCCCTGGGCCAAGACCCGGTGCCTCGAACTGGCCTTGGCAGACTGGCTGGAACAGGGCGAAGTCGATCCCGCCGCACTGTTCGCGGCATTGGCGGATCGCAGACTTAACCCTGCGACCGGGCCCGACGGTCCTACCCCCGAACTCTCCGGCGTGTTCATCGCCAACCCGCTCTACGGCACCCGCGCCAGCACCGTGGTGCTGGTGGATGCGCAAGGACAAGGGCGGATCATCGAGCGCGGGTTCGGAGCGGATGGTGTGCAAATTGGAGCAACAGACCTGACCTTTGTCTGGGCCGATTGAAATCTACTCCGTCAGCCCGTCCCAGACTTCCTTGATCCGGTCAAAAAAACCCTTGCTCTGCGGGCATTCCTCACCGGTTTCAGTGGCCTGAAGTTCCTGCAGCAGTTCCTTCTGCCGCGCGGTGAGCTTGGTCGGGGTCTCAACCATGATCTCGATCACCAGATCGCCCCGCCCGCGCCCTTGCAGCACTGGCATGCCGACACCGCGCTTGCGCAGCTGCTTGCCAGACTGGATTCCGGCCGGGATGGTGACCGTGGCGGCCTCCCCGTCCAGCCCTGGCAGCTCGATCTCCCCGCCCAACGCGGCGGTGGTGAAAGTGATCGGCACGCGGGTGATCAGGGTCGTCCCGTCGCGGTCAAACACGGCGTGGCGGCGGATATGGATGAAGATGTAGAGATCGCCCGGCGGCGCGCCGAACGGCCCGGCCTCGCCCTTGCCGGCCAGCCGGATACGGGTACCGGTATCGACCCCGGGCGGAATGTTGACTTCCAGCGTCTGCGGCTTGTCGACCCGGCCCTCGCCCCGGCAGGAGCGGCAGGGCTTTTCAATCACCTCGCCGCGGCCGTGACAGGTCGGGCAGGTTCGCTCGACCATGAAGAAGCCCTGCTGCGCGCGAACCTGGCCGTGCCCGCCGCACAGGTTGCAGCGCCGCGTGCCGGTGCCCGGTTCGGCGCCCGAACCGTCACAGGGATCGCATTTGGTGCTGACTTCGATCTGAACTTCGGCCTGCTTGCCGTGGAACGCCTCTTCCAGGCTGACTTCCATGTCATAACGCAGGTCTGCCCCGCGCCGCGCCTGCTGGCGCCCGCCGCCGCCGCCAAAGGCGCTGCCGAAGATGGTTTCGAAAATGTCGCCCAGATCGGAAAAACCGCCGCCGCCACCGCCAGCGCCGCCGCCACCGCTCATCCCGTTCTTGTAGGCTTCATGCCCGAACCGGTCATAGGCCGCGCGCTTTTGCGGGTCCTTGAGGCATTCATAGGCCTCGCTGATCGATTTGAACCGGCCTTCAGCCTCGGCATCGCCGGGATTGCGATCCGGGTGCCATTTCATCGCCAGCTTGCGATAGCTGGACTTGAGCACGCCATCATCCGCATCGCGGCTGACTTCGAGCAATTCGTAATAGTCGAGTTCGGCGGACATGGGGCCCCCTCAAGAAACCGGGCCCGCCACCGCGACAACTGTGCGGTGACGGGCCCGTTTCATTTGCCTGCTCAGCCCTTGTTCTCATCGACTTCCGAGAACTCGGCATCGACCACTTCTTCGGCTCCTTCGGTCGGAGCCGCATCGGGCGAGGCAGCGGCGGCCTGTTCCTTTTCATAGATCGCCTGGCCCATTTTCATCGCCTTTTCGGTCAGGGCCTGGGTCTTGGCGGTCATTTCGTCCGGATCGCCGCCTTCGATCGCAGTCTTGGCTTCGGCCAGCGCGGCTTCGATTTCGGACTTGAGGTCCGCATCGATCTTGTCGCCGTGTTCGGCCAGCTGCTGTTCGGTGGCGTGGACCAGACTGTCAGCATTGTTCTTGGCTTCCGCCGCCTCACGCCGCTTCTTGTCCTCTTCAGCGAACTTTTCCGCGTCCTTGACCATCTGGTCGATGTCCGCGTCAGACAAACCGCCAGAGGCCTGGATCTTGATCTGCTGTTCCTTGCCGGTGCCCTTGTCCTTGGCGCTGACGTTGACGATGCCGTTGGCGTCGATGTCGAAAGTCACCTCGATCTGCGGCACACCCCGGCGCGCGGCCGGAATGCCGACGAGGTCGAACTGGCCGAGCATCTTGTTGTCGCTGGCCATTTCGCGTTCGCCCTGGAACACCCGGATCGTCACCGCCTGCTGGTTGTCCTCGGCGGTCGAGAACACCTGGCTCTTCTTGGTGGGGATCGTGGTGTTGCGATCGATCATGCGGGTGAACACGCCGCCCAGCGT
>CAZKAX010000115.1:0-8536 GCA_964550775.1 uncultured Novosphingobium sp.
CCCACGGCTATCATGCGCTTACGGAAAAGGAGAAGCAGACGCTGCGGCTGCTGCTGACCGGCTATGATGCCAAATCGATGGCGCGGCACCTGGGGCTTTCGGTTCATACGATCAATGAGCGGCTGCGTGATGCGCGGCGCAAGCTGGGAACATCATCCAGCCGCGAAGCCGCACGGTTGCTGCGCGGAATCGAAGACCAGGACCCCGAATTGCTGGGGGACAAGGGATTGGGGGATGCTCCGGCCCCCGGTACGGCGCAAACGGTTCTCCAGCCAGCCCAAGGTGACGGCAAATGGCGCCGCACCGGCTGGATTGTAGGAGGATCTGTCATGACCATCAGTCTTGCCTTGCTCGCCTTGGCGGCCCTGTCCGGCGGCGGCGATGTGCCCGCAGCGGCCCCGCCAGCCGTCAGTTCCGCCCAGTCACCTGCCGTCGATGCCGCGCTGCGGTGGCTGGCGCTGGTCGACGGCGAAGACTGGAAGGGGGCCTATGCCGAAACCGGCCAGTCTTTTCGGCGCAACAACACGGTGGAAGGCTGGACCGCCGCCGCCACCGGGGTGCGCGCCCAATATGGCGTTACCAGCGGGCGCAGTCTGATCAGCAGCGAATGGATGCCGGCCCCGCCGAACGGCTACCGGATCGTCAAGTTTCGCGCCACGACCAGCAAGCGGGGCGCAATCGTCGAAACGCTATCGCTGGCCGAGGAAGGCGGGGCCTGGAAGATGGTCGGAATCGTGATTGACTGAGCCTTGCGGCGGTGCTCCCCCAAAGGAGCGCCGCCGCCTGGTCAATACATGTGCTGCCCGCCGTTGATGCTCATGGTCGAACCGGTCATGAAACCGCCGTTCTCGGACGTGAGGAAAGCGACCCCGCGGGCAATCTCCTCGGCCATGCCCAGTCGGCCGACCGGGATCTTGCCAACGATCTTTTCCAGCACCGGGGCGGGCACGGCGGCGACCATATCGGTATCGATATAGCCCGGCGCGATCGCGTTTACCGTTACGCCGAACTTCGCCCCTTCCTGGGCTAGCGCTTTGGTGAAGCCGTGGATGCCCGATTTGGCGGCGGCATAGTTGACCTGGCCATATTGCCCGGCCTGGCCGTTGATCGAACCGATGTTGACGATCCGGCCCCAACCGCGTTCCCGCATCCCCGGGAAAGCAGCTTTGGCCATGTTGAAGCAGCCACCCAGGTTGACCCGCATCACCTCGTTCCAGTCATCGAAGCTCATCTTGTGGAGCACGCCGTCGCGGGTCACCCCGGCGTTGTTGATGACGATGTCCACCGGGCCATATTCGGCGGCGATGTCGTTGCAATTGTGGATACAGGCTTCGTGATCGCCCACGTCCCAGCGGATCGCGGGAATTCCGGTGGCCTGGGTAAAGGCGCGGGCCTTTTCCTCATTCCCGGCATAGTTGGCGATGACCGTGTGGCCCTGCTTTTGCAGCCGGTTGCAGATCGCTGCCCCGATTCCGCGCGTGCCGCCGGTAACAATTGCCACTCGTGCCATGTCAGCCCTTTCCCTTAAACGGATTCCGTAAGGGCAAGACTATGCAGCGCGGTGGCAAGCCGCAAGCGGATTGCATACGTAAAGTATGGTCAGAACTTGAACTGAGTGCCCACATAAACCGCCTGGTTATCCTGGCGGTTGTCGGTCAGCGGCTTGAGCCGGTCACGGTCAGAGGTAACGCGGACCCCGGCGGTGACATTGATGTTGCGCGTCAGCCGGTAGGACCCGCCCAGATCGACCGACTGATCGTTCTGTTCAAAGGTGCGCGGTGAACGACCCGATTTCTGCCGTTCGTCCAGCGATATCCGCGTGGCGAACCGCGAAGGATCGCCGCCCTGGCTGGCCGATGGCTGGAAGCTGGCCAGATCGGGCATGTCGATCTTGCGGATTTCGGGGGCGCCGCTTTGCGCAAAGCTCTTGTACCCGCGTGCTGCTCCCAGGCTGTAGGCGGTGGGGGCAATCCGCAGCAGGCCTTCGCCCGGCCCATCACCGCCCTGCTGCGACCCGCGCACCACGATCGGGCGGAACTGGTCAAACCGCACTGCGACGGTGACCGAGCGGTCCAGCCGGTTGGGCGATGCGGCAGGGGTAAAACGGAACAGCTGCCCCTTGGACAGCGCGCGCACCGTGATCGAACGCGCCAGCCGGGGATCGACCATGGCGGGCTGAAAGCTGCTTTGCCCATCCGCCCCCTCAGAACCCAGCGGGCGCTGATCGTCGCGGTTGGTCAATGCCAGCACGGCGCTGGGCAAGGCCAGCATACCGACGGCGCAGCTGAGCAGCACGGCAGCGGTGCTGCCGCTGCGCCGTGCGCCTGGTGCCGTGATGCCGGTTGTTGCCATGGTGCGCTGATTGTCCCGCGTTTGCTGTCCGAATCCAAGCGCTATCTGCATCCCGCCCACTGAATTGCACCTTAACGCGCGTTCAGCGGGCATTCAGTGCCGGAACGCGTTAGTGGAAGGCACGGCGCTGCGCTCTTGCCGCGCGCCCTGCCTCGGCTATAGAGGCACGCGAACCAAAGGATCCGGACCAACGCAATGACTGCCAGCATGACCAAGCGCCCTTCCAACTTTCGTATGCTCGGCCGGGCCGGCCTCGTCGCCATGGCCGCGCTTGCGCTGGTCAGCTGCGGCGGCAAGAAGCACCCCAAGGCTGACCTTGCCGCCAGCCGCGTGACCACCATCGGCGTCAACAGCTACCTGTGGCGCGCTAGCCTTGAGGCGCTGAGCTTCATGCCGCTGCTGCAGACCGATTCGAACGGCGGCGTGATCGTGACCGACTGGTACGCCAACCCGAACAACCCGGGTGAGCGGATGAAGGTGACTGTCACCATCCTCGACCAGGATCTGCGCGCCGATGCCCTGCGTGTCGCGGCCAGCCGCCAGACCTCGCAGAACGGCGTCTGGGTTGACGCTCCGGTTCAGGCTGCGACCGTGCAAAAGCTGGAAGACGTGATCCTGACCAAGGCGCGCGACCTGCGCAACGGCGCGGTTAAGTAACAGAATCCCTGCTTGGTGCGGACAGGCCATCCGGCCTGTCCTCGCAACACCGGCCCGCTCCCCCGGCCCGACCACCCGCTGATGGTACCCTATGGGTGGTCGGGCCGGGGGAGCGGGCCGGTGTTGCAAGCCAATCGCGGATGCGATTGGCGCACTCGACAAGCGCGAGCGACGCGCTAGAGGGGGCCGCTATGACTACCGAACGATTTGATCCGTCCAGCGCCGACCCGCGCTGGCAGCGCGTGTGGGACGAACGCCAGAGCTTCAAGGCCGATGACAATTCGGCCAAGCCGCGATCCTACGTGCTTGAGATGTTTCCCTATCCCTCGGGGCGCATCCATATCGGGCACGTCCGCAACTATACCATGGGCGACGTGCTGGCCCGCGCCAAGCGGATGCAGGGCTATGAAGTGCTCCACCCGATGGGCTGGGACGCCTTTGGCATGCCGGCCGAAAACGCGGCGATGGAAAAGGGCGTGCATCCCGGCGGCTGGACCCGCGACAATATCGCCAACATGAAGGCGCAATTGAAGCGCCTGGGCTTTGCGCTCGACTGGAGCCGCGAGCTGGCGACCTGCGAGCCGGACTATTACGGCCAGGAACAGGCGCTGTTCCTCGACCTTTATGAGGCGGGGCTGGTCTATCGCAAGGAATCGGCGGTCAACTGGGACCCGGTCGACATGACCGTGCTGGCCAACGAACAGGTGATCGACGGACGCGGCTGGCGATCGGGCGCGCTGGTCGAAAAGCGCAAGCTCAACCAGTGGTTCCTCAAGATCACCCAATTTGCGGACGATCTGCTGCAGGGTCTGGGCGAGCTGAAGAACTGGCCGGAAAAGGTCCGGCTGATGCAGGAAAACTGGATCGGCAAGAGCCAGGGCCTGCGCTGCACCTTCCGCTTCGTCGATAGCCAGGACGGGATTGAGGTTTACACCACCCGGCCCGATACGATGTTCGGGGCGAGCTTTGTCGCGATTGCGGCAGACCATCCCTTTGCCCAGCAAATGGCGGAAAACCTGCCGGAACTGCAGGCCTTCATCGCCGAATGCAAGCGCGGCGGGACCACCGCGGCCGAGCTGGAGACGGCGGACAAGCTGGGTTTCAATACCGGCTATTCGGTCGAGCATCCGCTCAAGAAGGCCTGGCACCTGCCGGTCTATGTCGCGAACTTCGTGCTGATGGATTACGGCACCGGGGCGGTGTTCGGTTGCCCGGCGCACGACCAGCGCGACCTCGATTTCGCGCACAAGTACGATCTGCCGGTGACCCGCGTGGTGGCCGATGGGGACGAGACGAGCCCGACTTTCGACAGCGACGAGGCCTATACTGGCCCGGGCCGGATTGTGAATTCCGAATGGCTCGACGGTCTGTCGATCGACGAGGCCAAGGCCGAGGTGATCGCCAAGGCCCAGCACGATGGCTGGGGCCAGGGCGAAACCCAGTTCCGCCTGCGCGACTGGGGCGTCAGCCGCCAGCGCTATTGGGGCACCCCGATCCCGTTCGTGCACTGCGCGGATTGCGGCGTGGTGCCGGTGCCCAAGGCGCAGCTGCCGGTCGTGCTGCCCGAGGATGTCGATTTCCAGACCCCCGGCAACCCGCTGCTGCGCCACCCCACCTGGAAGCACGTTGATTGCCCCAAGTGCAGCAAGCCGGCCGAGCGGGAGACCGACACGCTCGACACTTTCGCAGATTCGAGCTGGTACTTCCTGCGCTTTGCCAGCCAGCCGGGCGACAAGCCGTTCGATCCCGAAGTGATCAAAAAATGGCTGCCGGTCGAACAGTACATCGGCGGGATCGAACACGCGATCCTGCACCTGCTCTACGCCCGCTTCTGGACCCGCGCGCTGGCGCACATCGGGCTGATCGATGTCAAAGAGCCGTTCGCCAGCCTGTTCACGCAAGGGATGGTGACCCACGAGACGTACTCGCGGGTCGATCCGGTCAACGGCGCGCCGATCTGGTTTGGTCCGGGCGAAATCGAACGCAGCACTAGCGGTGCGATGCTGATTGCGGATGGCCAGCCGGTCGAAGTCGGTCGGGTCATCAAGATGTCGAAGAGCAAGAAGAACGTCGTCGATCCGGACGAATTCATCACCACCTTTGGCGCCGATGCAATCCGCTGGTTCATGCTGTCGGACAGCCCGCCGGAACGCGACCTGCCATGGTCGGTGGCAGGCCTTGAAGGCTGCGCCCGGTTCGTCCAGCGCTTGTGGCGGCTGTTCGGTCAGTACGATGCCGCCGCTTCCGGCGAGGACAAGGCGCTGGACCGCAAACGCGACCAGACCGTCGCCGCCGTTGCCGATGACATTGCCGCACTGGGCTTCAACAAGGCCGTGGCGCGCATCTACGAACTGACCAATGCCACCGAAAAGGCCGCGCCTTCGGCCAGCCGCTCTGCCGCTATCCGCACCGTGCTGCTGCTGGTCGCACCAATGATGCCGCACCTGGCAGAAGAGGCCTGGGCGAACATCGGCGGCGAAGGCCTGATCGCGGATGCAGCCTGGCCGCCGGTCGATCCAGCGCTGCTGGTCGAAGACGAGGTGACCGTGGCGATCCAGGTGCTGGGCAAGCTACGCGATACCATCACGGTCGCCAAAGGCCTCCCACGCGAAGAGCTGGAGGCGCTTGCCTTGGCCAGCGAGAAGGTTCAGCGTGCGCTGGATGGCAAGGCAGTGAAGAAGGTGATCGTGGTGCCCGACCGGCTGGTCAATCTGGTGGCATGAGGCGGCTGGCGGCCTTGCTGTTGCCTCTGGCGCTCGCGGCTTGCGGGCTCCAGCCGATGTATGCGGGCGGCGCTGGCGGCGCAGTGGCGCAAGGTCTTGCGGCAGTCGATGTCCCCGCGATCGAGGGCAAGGCCGGCTGGCTGGTCCGCAATGCGCTGGTTGATCGCCTGGGTGCAGGCGGCAAGAGCAGTTCCGCGCGCTACCGGCTGGACGTGCGACTGGATGACAAGCTGGAAGGGCTTGGCCTGCTGTCCGACGATACAATCGGGCGCGAACGCCGGACGCTGCGCGCGCGCTATCAGCTGGTCGATCTGGCTAGCGGTGAAATCCTGATTGATGCCACCGCCGGATCGGACGCCGGGATCGACGTGGTGTCTTCCGAATATGCGACTATCGCGGCGGAACGGACCGCGCTAGAAAATCTCGCCAAGCAGGTGGCGGACCGGATCATCACCCGCGTTTCGCTGCATCTGCGCAGCGGCTCGGCCAAGGCGCAGTGAAAGCGACGCAGAAGGACTTTCGGGGGCAGGCGCAGCGCTTCGCGCGGGATGCCTGCGTGTTCTTCTTTTGCGGCCCTGACGAATCCGGCGCAGCTGACGCAGCTCAGCAGATCCTTGCGCTGCTCCCCGATGCGGGGGAGCGGGTTGAGCTGACCGGGGCTGACCTGAAACGCGATCCGGTGCGGCTGGGCGATGAAGCGCGTTCAACCTCGCTGTTCGGGGACAAACGACACATCTATGTCCGCGCCAACGGCGACGAAGCACACGATGCGGTCGAGATCCTGCTGAGCGGCGATGCCGAGGCCTGCCCGGTGTTGATCGTCGCCACCGGTGCCACTGACAAGTCTCGCACCGCAAAATTGTTGGCCAACCGGCCCGATGCGCTGGCGGCGATGTTCTATCCCCCGGATATGCGGCAGTTCGCCGGCACGGTGCGCGATATGGCCGATGCCGCTGGCGTGCGGCTAAGCGCCGATCTGGCTGAACGGATCGGGCGCGGGGTCTCGCTGGACCTGCGCCTGGCGCAGTCCGAAGTGACCAAGCTGGCGCTCTATCTGGATGCCGATCCCCAGTCCCCGCGCAGCGCCGATGCGGCTGCGCTGGAAGCGGTTGGTGCCCGGACCGAGGAAGACGGGCTTTCGCCGATCGTCAATGCGGTGCTGGGCGGCGAGGTGAACAAGCTCCCGCGCGAACTGAAGCGGATGCGGGAACTGGGGCTAAACCCGGTTGGCGTGCTGCTGGCGATCGAACGCCGCACGGCGCAGCTTGCGGCGCTGGCGGCCAAGGTTGGCCCGCGCGGGGATATCGATGCGCTGATCGAAAGCGAATCTGCCGCGCGCCGGATATTCTGGAAGGACAAGCGCGACATCGGCACGCAGCTCAGGAAATGGCGCGGCCCCCGTCTGGCGCGGCTGGTGGACCGGCTGATCGCACTGCACCGCGCCTTGTTGGGCAACAGTCAACAGGCTGAATTGCTGTTGGCGCAGGGGCTGTCGGAAATCACCCGTGCCGCAATGAAGCGCAATTAGGCATTCCGCACCGCCCACATTGTTGTTAGGTGGACTTACCGGGGTCGCTGCCGGTTGGGTTCGTCCAGGGAAATGACTGCATCTCCAAAATCAGCCAAACCGGGGCCGTCACAGGCCCTGGCACCGTCGCTGGAGCGGCGCAGGCTGCGCCTTTACCTGCTGCTGGTACTGCTCGATGGCGCAGCCGTGCTCGCCGGCTTTATGCTTGCGGCCTATTTGTATCTGGGCGATCCGTTCGAACCATCGGTGTGGGGCGCGGCGCAGCTTTTGCTTCCTTTGTTCTGGACCATCGCATTGCTCAATCGGACCTATTCGGTTGATTCGCTGGTCTGGCCGCCGCGCGGTTTGCAGCGGGCACTGGTTGCGCTTGCCCTGGCGGTCGTGCTGCTGATCGTTGTGATGTTCCTGGCGCGATCAAGCCTGTTTGTGTCGCGCTTTGGCTTTGCCAGCGGACTGATCGTGGCGGCAGCGCTTGTGGTTGCGATTCGCTTGAACCTGGGGGCATTCACTCGGCGGCACGTGGGGCCACGGGCCATCAACCTGCTCGTCATCGATGATGGCGGCCCGGCGGTTGACCTGCCTGACAGCTATCGCATCAATGCCATGGCGGCACGTATTTCGCCGACGCTGGATGATCCGCACATGCTGGACCGCTTTGCGACCGTGATTCGCAATATGGACCGGGTGGTTGTCAGCTGCCCGCCCGAACGGCGCTGGGTCTGGGCGATGGTGCTCAAAGGCGGGCAGATGCGCGGGGAAATCGTTGACGAAGAAGTCGCCACGCTGGGCATTCTTGGCACCAGCCGCGAAGCCGATGTTGGCACTCTGGTGGTGGCGTCAGGCCCGCTGGGGCTGCGCGCGCGGCTATTCAAGCGCGCTCTGGATCTGGCCATTGCCATCCCGGTCTTGCTGGTGCTGGGATTGCCGTTGCTGGTGATTGCAGCGCTTGTCCATCTTGAAGATGGCGGTCCGGCCCTGTTTACCCAGCGCCGGGTCGGGCGCAACAACCAGTTCTTCTCGATCTACAAGTTCCGCTCGATGCGGCAAGTACTGGCCGATGCGGACGGTGCGCAATCGGCGCGGCGCGACGATGATCGCGTGACCCGAATCGGCCGGTTCCTGCGCAAGACGTCGATCGATGAATTGCCGCAGTTATTGAACGTGCTGAACGGCGATATGAGTTAGGGGGCCGGTCGATACTTGCTGTCGCCAGTGGTGTTGTAGAGCACCTTGACGATGTCGAGACAGGTGTCGAGACCCACGAAATCCGCCAGTT
>CAZKAX010000116.1:0-8396 GCA_964550775.1 uncultured Novosphingobium sp.
TCAGCCATGGTGAACGGCACGTCAAAGGTCTTGGCCAGCGTCTGCGCCAGCAGGGTCTTGCCACAGCCGGTCGGGCCGATCAGCAGGATGTTCGACTTCGACAGCTCAACCTCACCGCCCTTGCCGCTGTGCTTCAGGCGCTTGTAGTGGTTGTGCACCGCCACCGAGAGCACGCGCTTGGCGCGGTCCTGGCCGATCACGTAATCGTTGAGCGTTTCGAAGATGTCCTTGGGCGTGGGAACGCCGCCGTCCTTCTTGCCGGCGATCCCGGCCTTGGTTTCCTCGCGGATGATGTCGTTGCACAGTTCCACGCATTCATCGCAGATGAACACGGTTGGCCCGGCAATCAGCTTGCGCACCTCATGCTGCGACTTCCCGCAGAAGCTGCAGTAGAGGGTGCTTTTCGCGTCGGATCCGCTCAGTTTCGTCATGCCTGTTCCTGTTACCCCCCGCCTGGGGGGACTCACCGGGGACTCTACCCCGGCGAGAGCAAACTTCAATCCCGTGTCATAGCAGGGTCAGATTGACCGCTGCTGAAGGCGCAGGGTTACTTATTTGCCAAGACCGTCAGGCCTTGGGGGCTTCTTCACCATCTACCGAAGGACGGCTTTCAAATACCTGATCGACCAGACCAAAGGCCTTGGCCTCGTCCGCGCTCATCCAGGTATCGCGGTCCATCGCTTCGGCGACTTCCTGTTCCGACTTGCCAGTGAACTTAGCGTAGAGTTCGTGCATCGTCTGCTTCAGGCGCATGATTTCGCGGGCCTGGATTTCGATATCGCTGGCCATGCCGCGTGCCCCGCCGCTGGGCTGGTGGATCATGATCCGCGATTGCGGCAGTGCCACGCGCATCCCCGGTTCACCCGCGGCGAGCAGGAAGCTGCCCATCGAGCAGGCCTGGCCGATGCACACGGTCGACACCTTGGGGCGGATATATTGCATGGTATCATAGATCGCCATGCCGGCCGTCACCACCCCGCCGGGCGAGTTGATGTACATCGAGATATCCTTGCTGGGGTTCTCGCTTTCGAGAAACAGCAGCTGGGCCACGATCACCGAGGCCATGTGATCCTCAACCTCGCCAGTGACGAAGATGATCCGTTCGCGCAGCAGCCGCGAATAGATGTCAAAGCTGCGTTCGCCCCGGCTCGACTGTTCGACGACGACCGGAATCAGCGCCCCGGTAACGGGATCGCGGGTGAATTGGCCCTGGGAATTGGATGAACCGAACAGGTCGAGCATGGGAATCCTCTTGTGGCTGGTTTGCCTATGTCGGCGCTGGCGGCGCGATGTTCAAGGGCGTTAACCGATTGATTGATGTCCGGGGGACTATAGCCGCCCTGCCCCCTACTGGGCCCAAATGGAACACTCGCCAGAATTCCCTATGCAATTCATTTATTTCGTTAAATGCTTCACCCCATGACGAATCGTCCCGATTCCTGGCTGGACGGGCTGCGCCGCGGCCCTGAAGGAGCGCGCCGCGACCTTCGTCCTGCGGCCTTGCTGGCCATGGCGCTGGGGCTGCTGGGGCTTGGGGCAGCGCTGGTCTGGACCGCGCAGCACCGCGGGCCGTGGTATGACGAATTCTACACCTGGTTCGTCACCCGCCCCGACCGCCCCTTTACCCAGGCACTGCGCGAAAGCTGGCTGGCGGACAACCATCCGCCGCTGTTCAACCTGCTGGCCTGGCTCGGCGCGCACCTTGCACCAAACATCGAGACCTTGCGGCTGATCAACCCGGCGGGGCTGGCCGTGGCCGTGGCGGGCGGCTGGGCCGCGCTGCGCCGCCAGCCCGGGCTCTGGCCGCTGGCCGCGCTGTTCGTGCTGCTGCTGGCGGCCAACGAAACCGCGCTGCGCAGCGGGGCAGAGCTGCGGTCCTATTTCCTGTCCTATCTGGTCGGCGCGCTGACCGTGCTGGTGTTGACCGTGGGCTGGCTGGAGGGCGAGCTGCGCGAGCGCGGGCAGCGGGCGGTGTTGTGGGCCACGCTGCTGATCGGTTTCAACCTGCATATCCTGACCAGCGTGATCCTGGGCGCGCTGCTGGTGCCGTTTCTGACTGCGGCCTGGCTGCGCGGGCGGCGCGTGCTGGTTCGTCAGATCATGGGTCCGGCGCTGGTCGCGGGCACGGTGTTCGTGGCGGTCAGCGCGCTGCAGTTCCGGCTGTGGGAAGCCAACACCGCCCGGTTCTGGATCCCCGCCGGTTTCAACGCCGCGCGCTGGGCGATCGAATATGGCGTACAGCGCGCCGGAGAGGCGAACCTGCTGGTCACGCTGAGCGCCCTGATCGGCACCCTGATGCTCGGCTGGCAGGTCTGGCGCGAACGCCGCCTTCCGCCGGCGCTGGAAACGATGCTGCTGCTGGGCGCAGGGGTGGCGCTGTCTGCGGTGCTGCTGATCGGCCTGCACCTGCTGCGCCCTGTGGTGATGGAACGCTATCTGATCGCCATGTCCCCGGCGGTGGCAATGGGCGCGGCGCTGGCAGCGGCAGAGGCGCTGCGGCGTTGGCCGGGCTGGCTTGGCCAGCTAATCCTGCTGGCGGCCAGCGCCCTGACACTTTGGTCGCTGGCGGGCAACGCCGCCCATACCGCCGCGCGCAATTCGTGGCAGGGCAGCGCCAGCCGGCTGGGGGAACTGGTGCGCAGCTGCCCGGACAGCCCGGTCCACATCGATCCGCCGTTCTGGAACGCCTATACCATGTCGCTGCCCCCGGCGGACAACCGGATGGTGTTTGGCCGGGCCTATGCGCTGATGGCAGAGCGCCACGGGGTTCGCCTCGAACCGGCGCAATCTCGCAGGATTTCGGCCACTTGCCCCACACTGTTCTGGGCCGAACACGATACCGGCAAGGAATGGACCCCGGACAAGATCGGCACCCGCCTGCGCGATCAGGGCTTTGCGGTGGAGCGTATCTGGCAATACCGCATCGGCGACGGCTGGATCGTCAGCAACCGCCCGCTGGACGGGGCCAGCCCGGCGCGGTAGCCTGCCCGGCATGAGCGTGATGCAGGTACCCCAGGGCCACGTGCTCTACCGCCCGGAAGATGAGTGCCAGGGCTTCGTGGTGGTCCACTCCGGCACGATCAAGGTTTCCCTGACCGCGGAAAACGGGCGCGAGATCGTGCTGTACCGGGTGCGGCCGGGGGAAATCTGCCTGCAGACCTTTGGCTGTCTGGTGAACGGCAGCACCTATAGCGCAGAGGCTGTGGCCGAAACCGCGGTGCAGCTGGAAGTGATCCCGGCGGGCGAATTCCAGGCCAAAGTCGCCGCCGATGCCGCCTTTCGCCAAAACCTGTTCACCGCCGTCGCCGCGCGCTTTGCCGATCTGGAGCGGCTGGTTGAGGACGTGGCCCTGTCCAGCATCGCGGAACGGCTGGCTCGCGCGCTGCTGCGGCTGGCCGGGCCAGGCCGGATGGTCGATGCCACGCACGAAGCGCTGGCGGTCGAGATCGGCTCTGCCCGAGCGGTGATCAGCCGCCAGCTGGGCCAGTTCCAGCGCGACGGGGTGATCGCGATCACGCGCGGCCATATCGAACTGGTCGATCCCGCCCGGCTGACCGCACTGGCGCACAGCCCCGGATAAATTCCCGGCTTGGTGACTAAGTCACCGACAGCCCCCCGCCCCGGTGCGACATCACCCGTGTCGCACCCAAACGGAGGGAACTGCAATGGCTCGCAATGAAGGAACAATCGACCGCGCGCTGCGCGTGATCGTCGGGATCGTGCTGATCGTGATGGCACTGCGCGGCATGTACACGCCCTGGACCTGGATCGGCGTGGTGCCGCTGCTGACCGGCCTGGTCGGCACGTGCCCGCTCTATTCGGTGCTGGGGGTGAGCACCTGCAAGGTCAGGTAAGCGGCTAAGCCCCCTCCCCTTCTGAGGAGGGGGTTCGGGGGTGGTGGCCCAAGGGCACGGGTCGCGCCGGATCAGCACCACCCCCAAACCCACAAACAACAACGCCCCCGCATCGCTGCGGGGGCGCTGGTGCCTATCCGGCGGACCGGATCAATCCTTCTTGGCGGCAGCCTTCTTGGCCGGGGCCTTCTTCGGAGCTGCTTCGGCCTTTTCGGTCTTTTCAGCCTTGGGCGCAGCCGCCTTCTTGGCGGGCTTGGCTTCCGCAGCGGCTTCAGCCGGAGCTTCGTCCTTCTTCGCCGCCTTCTTTGCAGCAGGCTTCTTGGCCGGCTTGGCAGCGGCGGGAGCGGCGCCTTCTTCGGCTTCGATCGCGGCCTGCAGCTCGTCGCGGGTCACTTCGCGTTCCGAAACTTCAGCCTTGTCGAACAGGAAGTCGACAACCTTGTCCTCATAGAGCGGCGCGCGCAGCTGGGCGGCGGCGAGCGGTTCGGACTGGATGTATTCCACAAACCGCTGGCGATCTTCCGGGCGGTACTGCTGGGCAGCCTGCTGGAGCAGCATCTGCATTTCCTGCTGGGTCACTTCCACGCCGTTGGCCTGGCCGATTTCCGAGAGCAGCAGGCCAAGCCGGACGCGGCGCACGGCGATGCCGCGATAGTCGTCCTTCTCGTCCTCGATTTCCTTGAGCGCAGCGGCGGGGTCTTCCTCGCGGCTCGCTTCCTGGACCAGCTGCTGCCAGATCTGCGAGAATTCGGCTTCGACCATGCTCGGCGGCACGTCGAAATCGTGGCCCGCGGCCAGCACGTCAAGCAGCTGGCGCTTCATCTGGGTGCGGGTCAGGCCGGCAGTTTCCTGCTCCAGCTGGCCGCGCAGCAGGCCCTTGAGCTGATCAAGGCTTTCCAGACCCAGGCTCTTGGCGAAATCGTCGTCGATCTTGGTTTCACCGGCGACCTTCACTGCCTTGACCACGATGTCGAACGTCGCGGCCTGGCCCTTGAGGTTTTCGGCCGGATAGTCTTCCGGGAAAGTCACGGTGATGGTCTTTTCATCACCAGCCTTCACGCCGACCAGCTGTTCTTCGAAGCCGGGGATGAAGCGCTGGGCGCCCAGTTCCAGCGCGGTATCCTGCGCGCTGCCACCGTCGAATTCCACGCCGTCCAGCTTGCCGGTGAAATCGATCACCAGCTGATCGCCGTTTTCGGCCTTCTTGCCCTTCTTGGCATCGACGAAGTTCTTCGAACCCGAAGCGATCTTGGCGACCTGTTCGTCGACTTCGGCATCGGCCACGGGGACCACCAGTTTTTCCAGCTTGAGCCCGTCGAGCGAGGGCACGGCCACTTCCGGCAGGACTTCCAATTCCACCGTCAGCGCGGCGTCCTGGCCCTGGTCATAGCCTTCGCCCAGGGTCACGGCGGGCTGCATCGCGGGGCGCAGCTTGTGATCCTGAACCAGCTTGTCCATCGCTTCGCGGATCGCGGCGTTCAGCACGTCCTGATGGACGGCGGGGCCATGCATCTTCTTGACCAGATTGGCGGGCACCTTGCCGGGGCGGAAGCCGGGCATGCGCACCTGCGGGGCGATCCTGGCGACTTCGCCATCGATCCGGGCGGCAATATCCTGCGCCGGAATCGTCACCGAAAAGGCGCGCTTCAAACCTTCGTTGCTGGTCTCGACAATCTGCATGACAATCAAAAGCCTTCTATGTTCGTATTGGCTCCGGCGACGGAGGCCTGTCGGGACTGGTGCGGGCGAAGGGACTCGAACCCCCACATCTTGCGATACTGGTACCTAAAACCAGCGCGTCTACCAGTTCCGCCACGCCCGCGGCCCGACGAAGCCCGCTTCCCCGCCCCTTGTGGGGACAGAGACCGGATTCAAGCGCTGGCCCTTAGTGGCAGGCGCGGGAAAGGGCAAGCGGCGAGGGAAGGAATGTTTTGTGCGCGCGGCAGGTGCCGTTCAAACCCCCAGCCATTCCCGCGCCAGCTGGACCAGCCCGGCCTTGTCGCCGCGCGCCGCCGGGCCGCCTGGCTGGACCGGGCAATCGAGGCAATAGGCCTGCGCCCCGCGCACGGTCAGCAGGCGTTGCAGATCACCCATGATCCGGGCCAGCCCGCTTTGCTGGCGCTGGGCCATGATCGCGGCAAGGTCTGCCGCCGGGGCGCCCTCGCCGTCGTCCTCGCCCCCGCCCAGCCGTTCCATCAGCGAGGCGTAGGGGTTGGCGTCGGTGCGGTAGAACGCGGGATGCCAGCTATCCAGCTTGGCCTGCTGCGCCGCCCAGCCGATCGCATCGTCCAGCCCGCCGAACTGATCGACCAGCCCGTTCTGGCGCGCGGTGCCGCCATCCCAGACCCGGCCCTGGGCAATCGCATCGATCTGCTGCGGGGTTTTCTTGCGCGCCCCGGCGACCAGGCCGATGAAGCGGTTATACCCGGCCTCGACATTGGCCTGCAGCATCGCATCGACTTCTGGCGTGAAACCCGAAAACGGATCGGGCTGGCCCGACAGCGGCGTGGTGCGCACGCCGTCTGAATGGACCCCGTACTGCGCCAACGCCCCTTCAAAGCTGGGGATCACGCTGAAAATCCCGATCGATCCGGTAATCGTGCTGGGCTGCGCAAAGATCCGCTGCGCCGGGGTGGAAACCCAGTAGCCGCCGCTGGCCGCCAGGTTGGCCATCGAAACGGCCACGGGCCGCCCCTTGGCCTTGAACCGTTCCACCGCCAGCCGGATCTGTTCCGAAGCGATCACCGAACCTCCGGGCGAATCGACCCGCAGCACCAGCGCCTTGGCATCATCGGCATTGGCCTGATCGATCAGCCGCGCGATCCGCTCGCCTCCGGCCGTGCCTGGCCCGGCCTTGCCATCAACAATGTCGCCCGCCACGGTCACCACCGCCACGGCATCTCCCGCGGTGTTTTCCGGATGCGCGGCCAGCAGCGCAGCGGGTGCGGTGTGGGCAAAGGCGCCGGGGGAATCGTCCCCCGGATCGGCGCCTGCCACGGCCTTTACCCGCTCGCCAAAGGCCACGTTGTCGCCCAGCTTGTCGACCAGCCCGGCGGCCAGAGCCGCCTTGGCCGCATCGCCCCCGCTGGCTTTGAGCCAGCCGACCGGATCGCCGGTAACCTGCGCCAGCTGCGCCTTGGGCCGGGCCTTGGCGACATCGGCCTTCCAGTTGTCCCACAGCGAAGCGTAGAGCGCGGTGCGCGCCTGCCGGGCCGGTTCGGACTGGCCATCAAGCAGATAAGGTTCGACGAAATCCTTGTAAGTGCCAACTTTGTAAACGTGGGCCTTGATCTTCAGCCGTTCGAGCAGCGGCCCGTAATAGAGGTTTTCGCCCCCCGGCCCGGTGACAAAGGCCCCGCCCAGCGGATCGACCCAGACCTCGGTAGCGTGGGCGGCGAGCTGCACCCCGTCATCGGTATAGGCCAGCGCCCAGGTCAGCACCGGCTTTTTCGCGGCGCGGACCAGATCGAGCGCTTCGCCCAGTTCACCCAGCGTGACACTGCCGGCGCCGGTAAAGCGCGACAGATCGAGCACCACGGCCTTGATCCGGTCATCACTGGCCGCGGCGGAAATCGCCCGGACCATGTCGCGGGCGCGATATTCCCTGGTGGGGGCGACCGAGGATGTCAGCGCGGCAAGCGGATCCTGCGCCGCGGGTTCTTCCACCACGCTGCCGTCCAGCTTGATCAGCAAGGCCCCTTCGCGCACCAGCCCCGCACTGGGCCGGCTGGTCAGCGCGCCATAAAGCGCGGCGAAGAACAGCAGCATCAGCAACAGGACCAGTCCGTCC
The DNA here is from genome assembly GCA_964550775.1 of uncultured Novosphingobium sp. GTDB lineage: Bacteria > Pseudomonadota > Alphaproteobacteria > Sphingomonadales > Sphingomonadaceae > Novosphingobium. The sequence continues at coordinate 7,645 of CAZKAX010000116.1, forward strand.
TTGATCGCGACCAGCAGGTGCCAGACCTTGCGAGCGAATGCCATGCGTCTTCCTTGGGTTAGCGTTTGACCGGGACATAGGGATGCCAGCGGCTGATGGCCAGAGGCAAGCGGGAGGGGATAGCTTGACCGCCCCCCTTGCCGCGCACCGTTCCCCTCGCTAAGGCGCTGTCTTCAATGACATCGCCAGACGCAAGCACAGCGGGCCGCTATCCAGCCGGGTCCGCCGCCTTCCCGCACCGTGGGCTCACGGGGCTGGCAGGCCTCGCCCCGTGGGAGATCCTGTTTCTGCTCGATGAGGCGGAACAGTGGGTCGAAATGAACCGGGGGGCGCACAAGCGGGATGACCGGCTGGCGGGGCTGACGATCATCAACGCCTTCTTCGAAAACAGCACCCGCACGCTGCTCAGCTTTGAAATCGCGGGCAAGCGGCTGGGGGCGGATGTGGTCAACATGCACGCCGCGCAGTCCAGCGTGAAAAAGGGCGAAACGCTGATCGACACGGCGATGACGCTCAATTCGATGCGCGCCGATGCGATCGTGATCCGCCACGCCAGCAGCGGCGCGGTGCAGCTGATCGCGGGCAAGGTCGATTGCCCGGTGCTCAACGCCGGGGACGGCCAGCACGAACACCCGACCCAGGGCCTGCTCGACGCGCTGACCATTCGCACCGCCAAGGGGCCGGAGTTCGCCAAGCTCAAGATCGTGATCTGCGGCGACGTGCTGCACAGCCGGGTGGCGCGATCGAACATC
>CAZKAX010000117.1:0-8210 GCA_964550775.1 uncultured Novosphingobium sp.
TCGAGACACCTTGCGCAAGGTGTCTCGACTTCGCTCGACACGAACGGGAAGGCAAAGGGAAAGGGAAAGGGAAAGGGAAAGGGAAAGGGAAAGGGAACGGGGGGCGTTACCCGCAGCAGCCGGTGCTGGCCGGGGCCGCCGCCTGCGGGGCAGGCGCGCAGCAGGCACCCGCGGCGGCATTGGCCGATGCGAGCTGCTCCAGTTCCGGATTGCCGCCATAGACGGTCGAATCGCCGGTGGTCAGGAAAGCTTCCCAGACCACGCCATCGGGATCGGCGATCCAGCTCTTTTCCGACTGGGCATAGCAGCAGGTGGTCGCGCCTTCTTCCAGCACGGGGCGATCGGCGGCCTTGAGCGCGCTGTAGACTTCGGCCAGTTCCGCCTGGTCTTCCACTTGCAGGCCCAGATGCTCGATCCCCTTTTGTGCGCCGCATTTCTGCGAAATCGCGAAGTTGATACGCGGATCGTCCAGCATCCATTTGGCATAGTCCGGCTTGGTCACGCTGGGTTGCTGCCCGAACAGCGCGGAATAGAACGCGATTGACTGATCAAGGCTGGTGACCCCGACGTGGACGTGAAAACGCTTCATGCGACATTCCTTTCTGTGGTCTTGGCTTCCGGGGCACAGGATGGGGCCGGGCCGCAGCCCGTCTGCCCGGCGCAGCAGTTTTCGGTAAGGTAGGCGAGCAGCCCGGTCATCGCCGGAAAGTCCGCCGAATAGAGGATCGAACGCCCCTCGCGCCGCTGGCTGACCAGCCCGGCATGGCTGAGCTGGGCGAGGTGAAAGCTGAGCGAGGAGGGCGCGACACCCAGCGTTTCGGCCAGCGAACCCGCCGCCAGCCCCTGCGGCCCGGCCTGCACCAGCAGGCGGAACGCGGCGAGGCGGTGTTCCTGCGCCAGCGCGCCGAGCGCGCGGATCACGTGTTGCGGGTCCATCTCAATCCTTCAACGATTCGATAAATGTTGAAATATGGAATTGAAGGGGCCCGCGTCAAGCATTTTCCTACACGGCGCGAATCTGTCATGGTGCGATTCGCTCTTTGAAACCGTGAACCCCCTTTCCCCAAGGCCGCATCCCCATGCGGCCTTTGTCGCATCTGGCTGCCCGCAAAAAACGTTTCGCCAATATTCACCGCCAGCATGTGTTTCATCAACAAGCGCGCATCGCCCATGCGAAAAGGGCGGCCCCGCAGGACCGCCCTTCTTGAATTCTGGCTGTGAAAACCGGAACTTAGCGCGAATAGAATTCGACGACCAGGTTCGGTTCCATCTTCACCGGATAGGGCACTTCGTCCAGCGTCGGAACGCGCACGAAAGTGATCTTGTCGGTGCCGTCCTGCGCGACATAGTCGGGAACTTCGCGTTCCGGCAGGCTCTGCGCTTCGGCGATCAGGGCCATTTCCTTGGCCTTCTTGCCCAGGCTGACCACGTCGCCCGGACGCACGCGGCGGCTGGCGATGTTGCACTTCACGCCGTTCACATAGATGTGACCGTGCGAAACGACCTGACGGGCCGAGAAGATCGTCGGCGCGAACTTGGCGCGATAGACCACCATGTCGAGGCGCTGTTCGAGCAGGCCGATCAGGTTCTGACCGGTATCGCCCTTCATCTGCGACGCTTCCTGGTAGGTGCGCTTGAACTGCTTTTCGGTGACGTCGCCGTAATAGCCCTTGAGCTTCTGCTTGGCGCGCAGCTGGATGCCGAAGTCCGAAACCTTGCTCTTGCGGCGCTGGCCGTGCTGGCCGGGGCCATACGAACGGCGGTTGACCGAGCTCTTGGGACGGCCCCAGATGTTTTCGCCCATGCGGCGGTCAATTTTATACTTCGACGACTTGCGCTTAGACATGGCGCGTCTCTTCCTTCAATTTGCCACCCGTGGGCGGATGCCCACAAGCTGATAATGCCCGGCGTTGATGCCGTGGCTTCTGGTCCGGAACCGCACCGCCCGGAATTCCGGACGCGAGCAGGGCTTCACCGGAGTGCCCGCTCAATTGCGAAGGCGCGCCCTTGGCCGGGAACGCCGGTAAAGTCAAGCGTCAGGGCGCGGCTTTCGGCCCAGATGGGTCAGGACGCCGCGCAAGGTCCGCACTTCCAGGTGGTTCCAGCCCGGTTTGGTCAGCAGGTTGCGCAAGGTCATCCGGCTGGCCGGGGCGCGGTCCTCCGGATAGAAATAGCCGGTCGGCTCCAGCAGGCCATCCAGCTGCGCGATCATCCCCTCCAGCTCCTCCTGCGGGGCAGGGGGGAGCAATTCCTCGAGCGGCGGCTGCTCCATCGCGGCCAGCTTGGACCATTCATAGGCACACAGGATCACCGCCTGAGCCAGATTGAGCGAGGCGAATTCCGGATTGATCGGCACCGTGACAATCGCCCGGGCCAGCGCGACATCGTCGGTATCAAGGCCCGATCGCTCCGGCCCGAACACCAGCGCCGACCGCCCCGGATCGGCATGGATCGCCCGCGCGGCGGCCTCGGGCGTGACCACCGGCTTGGTCACCCCGCGCTTGCGCACCGTGGTGGCATAGACGTGGGCGCAGTCAGCAACGGCCTCGGCCAGTGTCTCGAACACCCGGGCCTGTTCGAGCACCACATCGGCCCCGGCCGCGGCGGGCCCGGCGCTGGGGTTGGGCCAGCCATCGCGCGGGGTGACGAGCCGCAGTTCGGTCAGCCCGAAATTGAGCATCGCCCGCGCCGCCTTGCCAATGTTCTCGCCCAGCTGCGGGCGGACCAGGACGACGACCGGTTTGCGATCAGGGCTTGCCGACATCGCGCACCGTCCCGGCAAATTCCTCGAAGTCCTTCGCCTCGGTGAAATCGCGATAGACGCTGGCGAAGCGGATATAGGCCACGGCATCGAGCCGCCGCAGCCCTTCCATCACCATTTCGCCAATCGCGCGGGCCTGGACTTCGGTTTCGCCCAGTGTCTCGATCTGGCGCTGGACGCCGGAGACCAGCTGGTCGAGCCGTTCCTGCGCGATCCCGCGTTTGCGGCAGGCAAGATCGACCGATTGTTCGATCTTGGCACGGTCAAACGGTTCGCGCTTGTCACCGCTTTTCAGCACGGTGATCTCGCGCAGCTGCACCCGTTCAAACGTGGTGAAGCGCGCGCCGCAGCCTTCGCACTGGCGGCGGCGGCGGATCGCGGTGTTGTCCTCGGTGGGGCGCGAATCCTTTACCTGGCTGTCATCGTGGGCACAGAACGGACAACGCACTTAGGGCCGGACCCGCTTGTAGAACATCAGACCCGCCCCGATCAGCACCCCGCCTACGACCGACAGCGGGGTCAGGATCCCTGCAACCGCGCCTACCGCCGCAGCGGTCAGCACCGGCTTGGTCGAAGGATGGCGCATGCCTTCCTTGGCCATGCCGCTGAGTTCGGTCTTGGCGTCTTCGATGAAATCACCGCTCATGGCTCAAAGCTCCGGATAGATCGGGAAACGGCCGCACAGTTCTTCAACCTGCGCACGAACGCGCTGTTCGACCTGCCCATCGCCATCATCGCCGTTCCGGGCCATGCCGTCCACCACTTCGGCGATCAGCTGGCCGATGGTGGTGAACTCTTCCTCGCCAAACCCGCGGGTCGTGCCCGCCGGAGTGCCGAGCCGGATCCCCGACGTAACGAAGGGCGAGCGCGTGTCATACGGCACGCCGTTCTTGTTGCAGGTCAGCCAGGCGCGGTCGAGGCCCTTTTCGGCGGCCTTGCCGGTGACGTCCTTGGCCGACAGGTCAACCAGCATCAGGTGGTTGTCGGTCCCGCCTGACACCACCCGCAGCCCCTGCGCGGTGACGCTGGCGGCGAGCGCCTTGGCATTGGCGACAATCTGGGCAGCATAGGCCTTGAATTCCGGCTTCAGCGCATCGCCGAACGCCACCGCCTTGGCCGCGATCACGTGGACCAGCGGGCCGCCTTGCAGCCCCGGGAACACCGCGCTGTTGAGCTTCTTGGCCAGATCCTCGTCATTGGTCAGGATCACGCCCGAACGCGGCCCGCGCAGGCTCTTGTGGGTGGTGGTGGTGACCACGTGGGCATGCGGGAACGGCGAGGGATGCGCGCCGCCCGCGACCAGGCCTGAGAAGTGTGAAATGTCGGCCAGCAGATAGGCCCCCACCTCGTCGGCGATCTCGCGGAAGCGCTTGAAATCCCAGTGGCGCGAATAGGCGGTGCCGCCGCAGATGATCAGCTTGGGCTTGTTCTCCCGCGCGATGCGGGCAACTTCGTCCATGTCGATCTGTTCGTCTTCGCGGCGCACGCCATAGGGGATCGGCTTGAACCACTTGCCGCTCATGTTCACGGGGCTGCCATGGGTCAGGTGCCCGCCGCAGTTGAGGTCGAGCCCCATGAAGCTGTCGCCCGGGTTCAGCAGCGCTAGGAAAACCGCCTGGTTCATCTGGCTGCCCGAATTGGGCTGGACGTTGGCATAGGCACAGCCGAACAGCTGCTTGGCACGCTCGATCGCCAGCGTTTCCACCACGTCGGCATATTCGCAGCCGCCGTAATAGCGCTTGCCCGGATAGCCTTCGGCATACTTGTTGGTGAAGACGCTGCCGGTCGCTTCCAGCACGGCCAGGCTGGTGATGTTCTCGCTGGCGATCAGCTCGATATTGTGGCGCTGGCGCTTCAGCTCATTCTGGATCGCGGCGTGGACCTCGGGGTCGGCCTCGGGCAGGTGAGCGGTAAAGAACCCGGCGGAGCGGACGGCATCAGTCATCGGTGTCGAACCTTCAGATCGAGGGATTGGAGAGCTTTTCAACGCGGGCACTGTGGCGACCGCCGCCGAAGGGGGTGGAAAGAAACGCATCGAGGCAGGCCTTGGCCATGTCCTCACCCGTTAGCCGCGCGCCCATGGCCACGCAGTTGGCATCGTTATGCTCACGCGCCAGCGCAGCGGAAAGCGGTTCGCTCACCAGCGCGCAGCGGCACGCTGGATTGCGGTTGACGGCAACCGAGATCCCGATCCCGCTGCCGCACAGCGCCACGCCATATTGCACGGTGCCATCGGCAATCACCTGGGCCAGCTTGTAGCCGAAATCGGGATAGTCAACCCGGTCGGCGCTGTCCGGGCCCAGATCGGCCACTTCATGGCCGAGGCCGATCAGGTATTCGCGCAATACAGCCTTGAGGTCGAAAGCGGCATGATCGGAAGCAATCGCGATGCGCATCGGGCAGGGTCTCGGCACGGGGTGGAAAGATTCGCTGGCGCTCCTTTAGGCTGACCCTGCTGCAGAGGCCAGCATGACCGGCCTAAATTTTGCTTATACCTGCCCATGTATCGCTATCGCCTTGTTTGGCATCGGTTTGACAAGCGCTGCCGCACGGCGCAGCCTGCGCGGCGGGAAAAACGGGAGGGTGCGCGATGGGCAAGACTTGGCCGCTGGTATTGGCCGTGGTGCTGGGGCTGGGGCTGGCAATCAGGGCGACAACGCCGCCCGCGCCGATCCTGGCCGGTTCGCCTCCTGCGCAGTTTTCCGCCGATCTGGCCATGGAAGATGTCCGCGTGGTGGCGCGCGAGCCGCATATCACCGATACCGAGCAGAACGCCGCGGTGCGCGAATACCTGACCCGGCGGATGCAGGCGCTGGGCATGGCCACTTCGACCGAACAAGGCACGGTCAATGCGCGCGGCACCGAAAAGCGCAACCGCTGGACCGGGCGGAACGATCCGCCCGCCACGCTTACAAATGTGATCGGCGTGCTGCCCGGGAAGAACCCCGATCTGCCCGCAGTGCTGCTGATGGCGCATCATGACAGTGTCTGGGGTTCCCCCGGCGCGGCCGACGATGCGGCCGGCGTGGCGGCGGCGCTGGAAGTGGTTCGTGCGGTCAAGGACCGGGGCCAGCCACCGCGCGATCTGATCGTGCTGCTGACCGATGCGGAAGAACTGGGGCTGCAAGGCGCGCGGCTGTTCTTTGCATCGAACCCGCTGCGCAGCCGGGTTGGCGCAGTTATCAACATGGAGGCGCGCGGCGGGGGCGGGCGTACCACGTTGTTCCAGACTTCGCGCCAGAACGGGGCGGCGGCGCGGTTCTATGCCGGGGCGGTCAATGCGCCCGGGGCCTCCTCGCTTTCGGCTTTCGTCTATTCGGTGCTGCCCAATGACACCGATCTGACCCCGGTGATCAAGGGGCCTTACCTGGCCTATAACTTCGCCTTCATCGGCCGGTCCGGGCTGTACCATTCACCCATGGCGACGCCTGACCGGCTGGATCAAGGCGCCTTGCAGGACATGGGCGCGCAGGTGCTGGACCTTACCGATGCTTTGGTCCGGGCGGATCAGCTGCCGGACAAGGCGGCCGATGCAGTGTTCTTTGACCTGTTCGGGCTGACCACGGTGACTTACCCCGCGTGGCTTGGCTGGATCCTGCTCGGCATGGCCGGGGCGGCATTTGGTGCGGTGCTGAGGCGCGCGGGACCGGCTGGAGCGGGCAGCGGTGCCTTGCGGATGCTGGGGCTGATCGCGCTTTCGGCGGTGCTGCTATATGCCTTCAACCGGCTTTCGCTGGGGCTGGGGCCGTCGAACTATTATGACCGCCTGGAGGCCATAGCGCGGCTGGAATGGATCGCGGCCTTTGCAGGGCTGGGCAGTTTCCTGCTGGTTTTTGGCAAGTCCAGGCTCGATCGCAGCCAGATCGCCGGGGCGGCCCTGCCGCTGCTGGCACTGGCCACTATCGCGCAAGTAGCCGCGCCGACGGCGGCCTATGTGCTGACCTTGCCCTTGCTGGTGGTGGGGCTGGGCATGGCCCTTTCGTCAATGGACGGCGCGCGCTGGGTCTGGCCCGTTGCAGCGGTGCTGGCGGTAGCGGCCCTGGGGGTGATCCAGCTGTCGCTGGGCGAGCTGGCAGTGCAATCGCTGCGGCTTTCGCCCTGGCTGTTGCTGGCCGTGTTGTTGCTGGCCATTCTGGCGATAAACGCGTTCCGGCTGGGGGATCATGCCGTGCAGCTGTTCGCCTGTTTCGGCTCTGCGCTGGTGCTGGGCTATCTGATCGCGCTGGGGCACCAGTTGATGCAAGGGGTGGGCCCGACCATGCCCTCTGCCGCGGCCCTGCCGATTGCGCTGGGCGCGCTGGCGGTGCTGCCGCTGTGGCAGGGTCTGACCCGGCAACAGGTGCGCGGCGCGGCCTGTGCGGCCTTGCTGGCGGCGGGCGCGATTGCGCTGTGGGTGCAACTGGATGAGCCCGCACCGAGCCGGGCGGTCTATTCCGATACCAAGAAGTGAAAAGCCCCGCCGGAGCGGGGCCTTTCGCTTACTGATCCAGGAACGAGCGCATCTTGCGTGACCGGCTCGGGTGCTTGAGCTTGCGCAGCGCCTTGGCCTCGATCTGGCGGATACGTTCGCGCGTCACCGAGAACTGCTGGCCGACTTCTTCCAGCGTGTGGTCGGTGTTCATCCCGATGCCAAAGCGCATCCGAAGCACGCGTTCCTCGCGCGGGGTCAGGCTGGCGAGGACGCGGGTGACCGTTTCCTTGAGGTTGGCCTGAATCGCCGCATCGACCGGAATGATCGCGTTCTTGTCCTCGATGAAATCGCCCAGATGGCTGTCTTCCTCGTCCCCGATCGGGGTTTCGAGGGAGATCGGCTCCTTGGCGATTTTCATCACCTTGCGAACCTTTTCGAGCGGCATGGAAAGGCGCTCGGCCATTTCCTCGGGCGTGGGCTCGCGGCCCTGTTCGTGCAGGAACTGGCGGCTGGTGCGGACCAGCTTGTTGATCGTTTCGATCATGTGCACCGGGATGCGGATGGTGCGGGCCTGATCGGCGATCGAACGGGTGATCGCCTGCCGGATCCACCAGGTGGCATAAGTGCTGAACTTGTAGCCGCGGCGATATTCGAACTTGTCGACCGCCTTCATCAGGCCGATGTTGCCTTCCTGAATAAGATCAAGGAATTGCAGGCCTCTGTTCGTGTACTTTTTGGCGATCGAGATCACCAGTCGCAGGTTCGCCTCGACCATTTCCTTCTTGGCGATGCGCGCTTCGCGTTCGCCCTTCTGGACCATGTTGACGATGCGGCGGAATTCGGTGAGCGCCATGCCGGTCGCCCCGGCAATGTCGGCCACTTCGGCGCGGATGCGTTCAACCGCATCAGCTTCCTGATCGGCAAAGGCCGCCCACTTCTTGTCCTTGCCGGACTGCGCCTGCAGCCAGCCATCGTCGAGCTCATGCCCGACATAGCTGTCGAGGAAGTCCTTGCGGTTGACCTTGTGGCGTTCGGCCA
>CAZKAX010000118.1:0-8205 GCA_964550775.1 uncultured Novosphingobium sp.
TCACCGCCAAGGCGCTCGCCATGGCCAGCGACAAGCCGCTGATCGCGATCAACCATCTGGAAGGCCACGCGCTCAGCCCCCGGCTGGCCGATGCTTCGCTGGCCTATCCCTACCTGTTGCTGCTGGTCTCGGGCGGGCATTGCCAGGTGCTGCTGGTTGAGGGGGTGGGGCGATACACCCGGCTCGCCACCACGATCGACGACGCGCTGGGGGAGGCGTTTGACAAGACTGCCAAGATCCTCGGCCTCGGCTATCCCGGCGGCCCGGCGGTGGAGCGGCTGGCGCGCGAAGGCAATGCAAAGGCCGTCCCCCTGCCGCGCCCCTTGGTGGGGAGCGGGGAAGTGCATTTCTCTTTCGCGGGGCTGAAAAGCGCAGTCTTGCGGGCCAAACAGGCCGGTATCCACTCTGACGCAGACATCGCCGCTTCGTTCCAGCAAGCCGCGATCGATTGCGTGATCGACCGGACGCGGATCGCGCTGGCCGCCGTAGCGGGGGTGACCGCGCTGGTGGTGGCGGGCGGGGTTGCCGCCAATCAGGCGATGCGCGGCGCGCTGGAAGCCTTGGCGAGCGCGCACGGCCTGCCGTTTGTCGCCCCGCCCATGGCGCTGTGTACTGACAATGCGGCGATGATCGCCTGGGCCGGGATCGAACGGCTCGGCCAGTCCGACCCGCTCGACCTCGCCGCGCGGCCGCGCTGGCCGCTCGATCCCGATGCCGCTCCGGTGCGCGGCGCGGGGGTCAAGGCATGACCCCGGATCAAGTCCGGGGCAGGCCGATCGGGGTAATCGGCGGCGGCGCCTGGGGCACCGCGCTGGCGCAGGCCATGGCCAGCGATGGCTCGCAGGTCCTGCTCTGGGCGCGCGAGGCGGAGCTGGTCGCTGAAATCAACACTGCCCGCACCAACCGTCTGTTCCTGCCCGGCGCACAGCTGGCCCCGACGATCCGCGCGACCGGCGATCTGGCCGATCTGGCCGCGCTGCCGGTGCTGCTGGCGGTGGTTCCGGCGCAGCATCTGGCCCGCGTGCTGGCCGATCTGCCGCGCGGCGCCCGCGATCTGGTGCTCTGCGCCAAGGGGATCGAGGCGGGGACCGGGCGGCTGATGGCCGATGTCGCCGCGCAGGCCGCGCCGGGGGCAACCATCGCCGTGCTGTCCGGCCCGACGTTCGCCCACGAAGTCGCCGCCGTGCTGCCCACCGCCGTCACCCTCGCCTGCGCGGGCGGGGAAGCGCAGTGGCAGCGGCTTGCCCCGGCACTGTCGCGGCCATCGCTGCGGCCGTACTATTCGGATGACGTCACCGGCGCGGAAATCGGCGGGGCGGTCAAGAACGTGCTGGCGATTGCCTGCGGGGTGGTTGACGGGCTGGGGCTGGGCCAGAACGCCCGCGCCGCGCTGATCGCGCGCGGCTATGCCGAAATGCTGCGGTTCGGGCTGGCGCGCGGGGCGCGGGCGGAGACGCTGGCGGGGCTGTGCGGGCTGGGCGATCTGGTGCTGACCTGCTCTTCCACTTCCAGCCGCAATTTCTCGCTTGGCAAGGCGCTGGGCGAGGGGCTGAGCGCAGGTGAAGCACTGGCGGGCAAGAACAGCGTGGCCGAAGGCGCCGCGACCGCCCCGGTGCTGGCCGAGCTCGCCCGCCGGGACCATATCGACATGCCGATCGTCGATGCGGTCTGCGCGCTGCTGGAAGGCAAGGCCCCGGCCCGCTCGGTAGTCGCCGCCTTGCTCGCCCGCCCGCTCAAGGCCGAACTGGAACCGGGCGCATGAGCGAACAGTCCCAGGCCGATATTCAGGCCCTCGCCAAGGGCGGGCGCACCAATATCCTGGGTTTCGTGATCCGGCTGGGCGGCACCGCGCCGTTCTTGTTCATCGCCGCGCGGCTCTATGGCAAAGTCCCGCTGGGCCGCTTTGCCGCGGCGCTGGTGATGATCGAACTGGTCGGGCAGCTCTGCACCCTGGGGCAAAAGCGCGGCCTTGCCCAGCGCCTGTCCGAAGATGGCGATCACCCGGCCAATACCGTGGGCGATGCCATGCTGCTCAGCGGCACCATCGCGGTGGTGATCGGCGCGCTGTTCTGGTGCTTTCCGGGGATCCTGTTCCCCAATGGCAACTATACCCTGGCCGACCGGCTGCTGGTGATCTCGATCCTGCCCGCCACCCTGACCGACGTGGCGCTGTCTGCGCTGGCCTATCGCTATGATGTCGCCACATCGGTGCGCAGCCGCGCGATTGTGGAGCCGTGGACCCGCTCGATCGCGGCGCTGGCGCTGTTCTATGTCGTCCCGGCCAGCGGGCTGTCGCTCGCCTATATCCTCTCGATCTGGACTGCCGCACTGGCCGCGCTGTGGCCGCTCTATCGCTCTTATGGCCTGCCGCGTGACTGGCACCCGCACCCCTTGCGGATCTGGCGGCTGGGGATGCGCAACCTGCCGCTGGCCATGGCCGATGCGGTGGAATGGGGCACCCGCAAGCTCGACATTTTCGTGCTGCGCTTCTTCGTCGGCGAAGGCGCGCTGGGGGTCTATTATTTCGCCCAGCAGGTCGCCACCCTGCCGCAAAAGCTCAAGACCAGTTTCGAACCGATCCTGGGCCCGGTAATCACTCGCAACCTGCGCGAAGGCAATCTGGATGCGATTGCCAAGCAGGTCCGCCAGGTCGGGTTCTGGGTGATGGCCGCGCAAGCCGGAATCGCGCTGGCGCTGGCGATCCCGGGGCAGGCGGTGATGGGGCTGGGCGGGCGTGATTTCGTGGGCGGCACCGGCGCGCTCGCGTTCCTGCTGATCGCCGAAGTAGTGGCCAGCACCGCCGTGGTCAGCGAAGCCGCGCTGGTCTATGTCCAGCGCTTCCGCAACCTGCTGGTCTCGCTGGCGACAATCGCGTTTCAGGCGCTGCTGACCCTGGCCGGGATCATGTGGGTCGATCATCTGGGGCTGAACCAGAACTTCCACGCCGCCGCCGCCGCCGCCGCGCTGATGGTCTCGCTCGGCACGGCATCGCTGGTCAAGGCGCGGATGCTGGGCAACTATCTGCAGGCCCCGGTCAGCACCTGGCGCTGGGCGCTGGTCTGGGCCGTGGCCGCCGCGGGGCTGACCGGCTGGGCGGTCACCCGGTTCCTGCCCGAATGGGCCGAACTGGCGCTGGGCATTCCGGCGATCCTGGCGGTCTATAGCTGGGTAATCTGGCACAAGGGCTTTGGCCCGGATGACCGGGTGCTGTTCCGCAAGAACGTGGCGGAGTAGCTTTCGCCTTGTGGCGTTAGCGCTATGTGGCGGGGTTTGAATAGTTCACGCAGAGGCGCGGAGAAGAAAGTGCAGGGGGGGGAGTGCCTTGGTCCTCTGCCTCATGCTGCCGCAGGCCTTGTCTTGTCCCGGATGGTAAAGGGGCTGCGCCCCCACAGGCTACATCCTCCGCGCCTCCTTTCTTGCTCTGCGCCTCTGCGTGAACCATCCCGCCCGCTCAGGCCCAAGCCCCCGGTTGTCGCCCGCGCCCACCCGGCCTATGTTACCCGCCGCAGCAGAATTCAGGGACAAGCACGATGATCAACATGACCGAAGCGAACTGGATGGTGTTTGCCGCCGTGCTGGCGCTGGCCTTGCTGATCGCCTGGTGGCTGTTCGGCCGCGCGGCGACCCCGCGTGAGCGCAGCTATCGCCCGGACGTGCTGGATGAAGGCGTCGGCCCGGCGCAGCGCAACCAGGCGCTGATCGATGCCGCCCCGGCGGCGCAGATCGTGCCCCCGCCGCTCGCCTCCGATGCGCTGGGCGGGATGGGCGAAGTGGTGGCCGCTGCCGCGCAGGCCGAAGTCAGCGAGATGCGCGCCGCGCAGCAACCGCGCGAACCCGAAGTGCCCCAGCCCGCCGATCCTGAGCCTGCTCCCGAGGCTCCGGCCCAGCCCGCCCCTGCGCCGGAACTGCCGGGTGAAAGCCCGCAGGAAACCCCCGCGACCCCCGAAATTGCGCCCGATCCGGTCCCGACCCAGAGCCCGGCCGCCAACGACGCAGGCGATGACCTGTCGCGGATCAAGGGCCTTGGCCCCAAGCTTCAGGCCCTGCTCCCCACCCTTGGCCTGACAACCTACGCCCAGATCGCCGCACTCGACGATGCCGCGCTGGCGGAACTGGACGGCAAGCTGGGCGCGTTTGCGGGACGGCCGAAAAAGGACAACTGGGTCGCGCAGGCGCAGCACCTGGCCGCGGGGGATGTGGCCGGGTTTGAGGCGCAGTTCGGGAAGCTTTAGGGGGCAGATGGGCTGCAGGCCGGGGGCTACTTTCCCAGCAATCGAAGCCCGTCCCAGACGCCCTTGGCCTTTTCCGCAAATCTTGCGTCGCAAGTCACCAGTTCACATTGCCGTTCGATGGCCAGCGCAAGGTAGAGGCAGTCCTTGAGCGGGTGGCCCAGTGTGAGCGCCAGGGTTGCAGCCTGTGCAGTGCGTTCGGGGCTGGCGGGGGCGATCCGGATCAGTTGTTCATCGAACAGCGCCACGAAGCGGGCGATGGCGATCTCGATGTCCGGCCGCAGCGACTTGTCGATATTGGCGCCGCGCACCAGTGCGCCGGTCACTTCGGTCAGGAACAGGTCCGGCACCACGATTTGACCGGCATGCGCGGCGAACCAGCGCTCGGCTTCGTCGGACTGGGCCTCGTCGAGATACCATTTGAGCGCAAGGCTGGCGTCGGCGATCTTCACCAGGAATCGCGCTCTTCACGCAGCAGGTCTTGCGAGGTTTTGGCTTGCGGCAGTTTCAGCGGATTGCGCTTCCTGAATTCGCGCATTTCACCCAGCAGTTTCGCGACCCGGCGTTGCCGCACCGATTCCGCGATCAGGTTGCGCAATTCTTCGGAGATGGAGCGGCCATTTTCATCCGCCATTTCGCTGAGCGCGGCATAGTCCTGATCGTCAACATTGCGGGCAGTTGCTGTCGCCATGGCGAGTCTCCATTTGCGATAAAATGCTAGCAAATTATCGATCTAAATGCAAGCATCTTGCGTCTAAAAGTGCTGATTTCGGCGCAATCCAGCAGGACGGAGTTGCCCGTTCAATAGAGCCGCACCGCCGCATTCTCCTCCGCCCAAGCTCGCGCCTCACGCTCCGCCTCGGTCAGCAGCGCGCCACGTCCGCGCCCGGCCTCGATCCACTCGCGCAGCCATGAGCGGCCTGCAAGCAGGTCAATGTAGGGCGGGTTGCCCGGCAGGAACCGGAACTCTGCGGGGTGCAAGCGGCGGATGCGGGCGATCAATTCCAATCCGGTGGCGAGTCCGCGGAAGCTGTGCTGGTCGGTGACGGTCAGCCGTAGGCCCTGGCACAGCTTTCCGGCGTGTTTGGACGTGGCCGGGGTGAAGTGCGCTGGGGTGAAGCGGACGCCGGGGAGGCGTGCGGCGGTCATTGCGCGGGTAAGGCGCAGGGCATCGATCCAGGGTGCGCCGATCAGTTCGAACGGGGCATCGCTGCCGCGTCCTTCGGACAGGTTGGTGCCTTCGATCAGCACCGTGGCGGCATAGGCGAGCACGGCGGCGGGGCTGCGCAGGTTGGGGCTGGGCGGGGTGAAGGGCAGCGCCTGCGCCCCCCAGATCGCGGTGCCCATGTCCCGCCGCCATCCGTCGAGCCGCGAGACCACGGTGGTGGGGGCCTGCCAGCGGACCAGCTCGCCCAGGGTCAGGCCGTGGCGGTAGGGCACGGGCAGCGCGGTGACGGGGGTGGCCCAGCCGGGCTCGGCGAGGGGCCCCTCGACCACCACCCCGCCAAGCGGGTTTGGCCGGTCGAGCACCATGACCTTGACCCCCGCCCGCGCCGCAGCGGCAATCGCCGCCAGCGCGGTTCCGGCATAAGTGAAACAGCGCAGGCCCACGTCCTGCAGGTCGATCAGCAGCAGGTCGATCCCCGCCAGCTGCGCCGGTTCCGGGGCCTTGCGCGCGCCGTAGAGGCTGAACACGGGGAGGCCGGTGGCCGGGTCCCTGAGATCGCCGACGTGCGCGCCCGCCGCCGCCGCGCCGGACAGGCCGTGTTCGGGGGCGAACAGCGCCCCCAGCTGCGCGCCGGGCAGCGCCGCGATGGCATCCACGCCGCGCTGCCCCTGCGCGGTGCGGGCGGCATCATGGGTCAGCAAGGCGACATGCTGGCCCAAGAGCGGGGCCGGATCGGCCAGCAGGCGGTCTAGCCCGGAGCGCAGGCGCAGGCCCGTGCGCGGCGCGGCGGGCAGGCGGGCGGCGACGGTGAGGGCAGCGGCCCCGGTGAGGACCGCGCGGCGGGTCGCCCCTACCGCCCCCACTTGGTCTTGCCCTGCCGCCCGAACCGGCCCTTGCGGGTGCCGGGTTTGCCCTCGTTCGAGCGGCCGACGATGGGCGCGCGGTGTTCGCCTTCCGGGAGGCCGAGTTCGGTCGCTTCCAGGCGGCGGATTTCGTCGCGCAGGCGGCCGGCTTCCTCGAATTCGAGGTCGGCGGCGGCGGCGCGCATGCGGGCTTCGAGTTCCTCGATATAGGCGCGCAGGTTGTGGCCGACGAGGTTGTTGCGCGCGTCGTCCTCGATCTCCACGAGCACGCCGTCGCGGCTGGCGGTATCGGCGACGATGTTGTGGATGTCGCGCTTGATGCTTTCGGGGGTGATCCCGTGTTCGAGGTTATAGGCGCGCTGCTTTTCGCGGCGGCGGTCGGTTTCGGCGATCGCGCGTTCCATCGATCCGGTCATCCGGTCAGCATAGAGGATCACCCGCCCGTCGACATTGCGCGCGGCGCGGCCGATGGTCTGGATCAGGCTGGTTTCGCTGCGCAGGAAGCCTTCCTTGTCGGCATCGAGAATGCAGACGAGCCCGCATTCGGGGATGTCCAGCCCCTCGCGCAGCAGGTTGATCCCCACCAGCACGTCGTACACCCCCAGCCGCAGGTCGCGGATCAGCTCGATGCGTTCGAGCGTCTCGACGTCGGAGTGCATGTAGCGCACGCGCAGCCCGGCCTCGTGCATGAATTCGGTCAGATCCTCGGCCATCCGCTTGGTGAGGGTGGTGACGAGCGTGCGGTAGCCTGCCGCGGCGACCTGGCGGCACTGTTCGATGCAGTCCTGCACCTGATCCTCGACCGGGCGGATTTCCACTGGGGGGTCGATCAGCCCGGTCGGGCGGATCACCTGTTCGGCGAACACCCCGCCCGATTGCTCCATCTCCCATCCACCGGGCGTGGCGGAAACGGCAATGGTCTGCGGGCGCATCGCGTCCCATTCGTTGAAGCGCAAGGGGCGGTTGTCGATGCAGCTGGGCAGGCGGAAGCCGAATTCGGCCAGCGTGATCTTGCGGCGATGGTCGCCCTTGCTCATCGCGCCGATCTGCGGGACGGTCTGGTGGCTTTCATCGACGAACAGCAGGGCATTGTCGGGCAGGTATTCAAACAGCGTCGGCGGCGGCTCGCCCGGCAGACGGCCGGTGAGGAACCGCGAATAGTTCTCGATCCCCGCACAGCTGCCGGTCGCCGCGATCATTTCGAGGTCGAAATGGGTGCGCTGTTCCAGCCGCTGATGTTCCAGCAGCTTGCCCTCCGCCTCCAGCTCCTTCAGCCGCTCGGCCAGCTCGAACTTGATCGCTTCGGTCGCCTGCTTCATCGTCGGACCCGGGGTGACATAGTGCGAATTGGCATAGACCCGCACCGTGCTCAGGCTCGCCCCGGCCTTGCCGGTCAAGGGATCGAATTCGGCGATGCTTTCGATCTCGTCCCCGAAAAAGCTGATCCGCCAGGCGGTATCTTCCAGGTGGCTGGGAAACAGCTCCAGATTGTCGCCGCGCACGCGGAACATGCCGCGGGCAAAGGCGGCGTCGTTGCGCTTGTATTGCAGCGCCACCAGCTTGCGGATGATCTCGCGCTGGTCGTGGCTTTCCCCCGGCTTCAGGTCAAAGATCATCGCCGAGTACGTCTCGACCGAGCCGATCCCATAGAGGCATGAGACCGAAGCGACGATGATAACGTCATCGCGTTCCAGCAGCGCCCGGGTGGCCGAATGGCGCATCCGGTCAATCGCCTCGTTAACGCTCGATTCCTTCTCGATATAGGTATCGGTGCGCGGCACATAGGCTTCGGGCTGGTAGTAATCGTAGTACGAAACGAAGTATTCCACTGCGTTGTCGGGGAAAAAGCTCTTCATTTCGCCATAGAGCTGCGCCGCCAGGATCTTGTTGGGCGCCAGGATCAGCGCCGGGCGCTGCGTCGCCTCGATCACTTGGGCCATGGTAA
>CAZKAX010000119.1:0-8092 GCA_964550775.1 uncultured Novosphingobium sp.
TAGACGTAGGGGTTCTTGTAATCGAGCGCGGTGACGAAGCCGATCGCGACCTGGTTGTTGGCCTGATGGTACAGGAACCCGCCGCCCCAGCTGTCGCTTTCGCTCAGCGGCCAGCCCTGGGTGTGGATCACCCGGCCCGGAACGTGCTTGTCAGGATCGATGTCCCACAGTTCCTTGATGCCGATGCCATAGGTCTGCGGCTGGCAGTCTGCTTCCAGATCGTACTTCGCCTTGACCTGCTTGGTTAGGTGGCCACGCGCGCCTTCGGCAAAGAAGGTGTACTTGGCGTGCAGTTCCATGCCGGGCTGGTATTCACCCTTGTGGCTGCCGTCCTTGGCCACGCCCATGTCCTGCGTCGCCACGCCCTTGACCGAGCCGTCCTCGTTATAAAGCACTTCGCTGGCCGGGAAGCCGGGGAAGATCTCGACCCCCAGCTCCTCGGCCTTGCCTGCCAGCCAGCGGCACAGGCTGCCCAGGCTGCCGGTGTAGTTGCCGTGGTTCGACATGAATGGAGGCATCGGCCAGTGCGGCAGCGCGACGTGCTTGGTGCGAGTCATCACCCAGTGCCAGTTGTCGGTCACAGGGGTTTCGGCCATCGGACAACCCTGATCCCGCCAATCAGGGATCAGTTCATCCAGCGCCTTGGGATCAACCACCGCGCCCGACAGGATGTGCGCGCCAATTTCGCTGCCCTTTTCCAGGATGCAGACCGAGAGGTCGGCATTGACCTGTTTGAGCCGGATCGCCGCTGCCAGCCCGGCCGGGCCGCCACCGACGATCACCACGTCATAAGGCATCGATTCACGTTCGCTCATGGCCTTGTCCCCGTGCATTCCCGTTCAACTTTGCAGGGAGCCTTGATTGCTGGCTTGCGACAGGTCAAGACCGCAAAGTGACTTTGCCCGGACAAACTGTGCCATCGGCCCTGCTGCAGGCGGGCGATCTGGCCGCTGCGCTCGATTGGTGGCGCGGTGCGGGCGTGGACCTGCATTTCGATGATGCGCCGCGCAGCTGGCTCGCCCCGCCAGAGCCGGTCGTTACGGCAGCGCCGCAAGCCGCCGCCCCGCGCACACCCCCCCCGCCGCCCGAACCGGAGCGGATCGCTGCCCGATCTGCCCCGCTGCCTGATACATTGGATCAATTCCGCGAATGGTGGCTGGCAGAACCGGCGCTGGATGGCGGAATCGTCGATCGCCGCGTGCCGCCCCGCGGTCCTGCGGGCGCGGCGCTGATGGCGCTGGTCCCCTATCCCGAGTCGCAGGATGGGGAGCGGTTGCTGGCTGGGCCGCAGGGGCAGCTGCTTGATGCGATCCTGACCGCGCTGGGCATCGATCCCGCCGCCGCCTATGTCGCCAGCTGCCTGCCGCGCCACATGCCGTTGCCCGATTGGGCCGCATTGGGCCGCGCCGGATTGGGCGAAGTGGTGGCGCATCACATCGCTTTGGCCGCGCCGCAGCGGCTTTTGCTGCTCGATCCCAACATCTCGTCGCTGCTTGGCCACGATCCGGCGAAAACTGGCAATCCTTTCACCCAATTTAACCACGGCAGCGCTATGTGCCCCACATTGACTGCGCCGGGGCTGGACATCCTGATGGCGCGACCACGTGGCAAGGCCCGCCTCTGGCAGGCCCTGCTCGACTGGACGGGGTAAGTTTTTTGAGTGAGACCAAGCCTGTTAGGGCAAGGATGGCGGCATTGATGATGGCAGGCGCGCTCGCCGCGCTGCCCTCCGTCGCCCATGCCAATGCTGCGGCGGTGGACTATTTCCGCAACCGCGCCGATCGCAGCGCCGTGCCCGCGCTGCTCAGCCAGGACGAACGCGCCTATTACAAGGATCTGTTCGCCGCGATCGACAAGGGTGATTGGGCCCGGGTCCAGGCGCTGTTCGCGCAGAAGAGCGACGGGCCGCTGCATCAGGTCGCCAAAGCCGAATACTACCTTGCGCCGGGTTCGCCCAAGATTGAGCTTGATGCGCTGAACCAGTGGCTCGCCACCGGGGTCGGCCTGCCGCAGGCCGAACAGATCGCCACACTTGCCGCCAAACGCGGGGCGAGCGTGCTGCCCGCCCTTCCCACGGCCAATGCCCTGTCCACCGTACCAAGCCGCCCCAAGCGGATCCGCCCGCGCGATACCAATGACGGGACCATGCCCGGCAGCGTTGCCGCCGGGATCCTCGCCAAGATCAAGGGTGACGATCCGGCCAGCGCCAAGGCGCTGCTCGACGGAATCGACAGCCAGCTGTCCGGCGGCGCCCGCGCCGAATGGCGCGCCAAGGTGGCGTGGAGCTTTTACATCGAGAACGACGATGCCAATGCCTATGCCACAGCGCAGGGCGTGGCCGATGGGTCTGGCCCTTGGGCGGCCGAAGGCTGGTGGACCGCCGGTCTGGCCGCATGGCGCCTGAACGATTGCGCCGGGGCCACCGATGCCTTTGCCAAGGCCGCCGCCGGGTCCGAAAATGCCGAACTGACCGCCGCTGCCTGGTACTGGCAAAGCCGCGCCTTTGTGCGTTGCCGCCAGCCGGAAAAGGCCGCCGCCCCGCTGCGTCAGGCGGCGCGGATGGACGAAACGCTCTATGGCATGCTGGCAATCGAACAACTGGGGCTGAAGGTTCCCGAAACCCACCAGTCGCCCGATTTCACCCAATCTGACTGGCAGCGCCTGCGCGATGTGCCTACCGTGCGCGCCGCTGCTGCGCTGGCCGAAGTGGGCCAGGATGGCCGCGCCGATGAAGTGCTGCGCTATCAGGCACGGATCGGCGGAGCGGCGCAATATCAGCCGCTGTCGCGGCTCGCGCGCGATATTGGCCTGCCCGGCACCCAGCTGTGGATGGCCTATAACGCGCCCACTGGCGGCAAGGCCGAACCGGCGATGCGCTTTCCCACGCCCAAATGGACCCCGACCACCGGCTGGCGGGTCGATCCGGCGCTGGTCTATGCCCATGCCCTGCAGGAATCGGTGTTCCGCACCGGCGTGACCAGCCCCGCCGGGGCCAAGGGCCTGATGCAGATCATGCCCGCCGCCGCGCGCGATCATGCCGCCGATCTGGGTGTGTCGGGCAGTCCCTCTGACCTCGCCAAACCGGCCATCAACCTCGCCTTTGGCCAGCAGCACTTGCAAATGCTGAAGGATTCGCCCGGCACCCAGGGCCTGCTGCCCAAAGTGATGGCGGCTTACAACGCGGGCCTTACCCCGATCAGCCGCTGGAATGGCGAGATCAGGGATCAGGGCGATCCGCTGTTGTGGATCGAAAGCATCCCCTACTGGGAAACGCGCGGCTATGTGAACATCGTGATGCGCAACTACTGGATGTATGAACGCCAGGCCGGCGGCCCCAGTGAAAGCCGCATGGCGCTGGTCCAGGGGCTGTGGCCGACTTTCCCGGGGCTGACCGGATCGCAGGCCGTGCGGATGAGCGCGAACGGAGTGCTGCTGCGTGGCCGTTGACCCGGCGCGCACGTTCAGGCCGATCAACATCGCGGTGCTGACCGTATCCGATACCCGGGTCATGGCCGATGACACCAGCGGCGCGCTGCTGGCCGAGCGCGTGCTGGCCGCTGGGCACAAGCTGGTCGTCCGCGCGATCGAAAAGGATGACGCGGCGGTGATCGCCAGCCGCCTGCAAAGCTGGATCGACGATCCGGCGATTGACTGCGTGGTGACCACCGGCGGCACCGGCCTGACCGGCCGCGACGTCACCCCAGAAGCATTAGACAGCGTCCGCACCGCGCGCGGCGGCAAAAGCATCCCCGGCTTTGGCGAACTGTTCCGCTGGATCAGTTTCCAGTCAATCGGCACCAGCACAGTCCAAAGCCGCGCCGAAGCAATCGTGGCGGACGGCACCTACATCTTCGCCCTGCCCGGATCGAACGGCGCAGTGAAAGACGGCTGGGACCGGATTCTTGCCGAACAACTCGACAGCCGCAACCGGCCCTGCAACTTCGTGGAACTGATGCCGCGATTGCGGGAGGTGTAGTCAACTTTTCGCCTTGCCCTTCTCAGGCTTGGCCGGTGCTGGGTGCGCCTTGAAGAATTTCGAAACCTCACCCAGTGTGCTGTTCCAGGTATCGAGCAAATCTTCGAAATTGCGCGAATTGAGGCCGCCGACAGTGCTGACGTCGTAAGCGAGTATCAGGTTCTTGTCGCTGCTGACCGACATCGTCGAAAACCGATTTACATCATTCCACTGGTTGGCCAGTTCAGGGGTGTTGGTGCCATCATCGTCGAATGAAATCAGAAAAGCCAATGACTTGCACGCCGTCATTATCGTGCAATTGAAGAACTGAACCTCAAAATTGTAACCAGCGGCAGCGCTGTTGATCAGCGGATTGCCAGAGGTCTTGCTGGCGGTCAGCTTGGCCTTGTAACCCGCCTCCTGCATGGCATTCACCACGGTCTGCGGATCGGCAGCGCAGATCGTTCCTTGCGGGCAAGCGCCAGCCGTTTCCTGCGCCATCGCGGCCGAACCACCGAACAGACCCAACCCGATCAGGCAGATAAACGTCTTGAACCGCACACAAATTCTCCCGCTACCGATTGGCCTTGGACCCTAAACCGGGCCGGGTTCTTGTCAATCTGTAGTCACCGCATCTTGTTTTGGCGCAACAGGCAAAGTGAAACTCGCCCGAGGAACACAGGTCCTCCCCATTTGTGGCATTCGCCAAAAAAGGGGAGGACCTTGTTGCCGCATCGCTTGCCTTTGTGTTCTACATATGTTCTATTGCACCAATGCCCCCTGCCCCCATCCATGGTCGCGGCGCGCAGTCTGGTGCGGTGCCGCAGCGCTTTGGTCTCAAGGCGCGGGAGGATGATGGGGACTGGCTCGACGCGCGCGAGGGGATCGACGGGCCGGGGCCGAAGCTGCGCACGCAGGTGACGTTGGAAAAGCCCAAGACCATCCTCAGCTTCAACCAGTCACCCGACATTCCGTTCGACCGCTCGGTCAACGCCTATCGCGGGTGCGAGCATGGCTGCGTCTATTGCTATGCCCGCCCCAGCCACGCCTTTCATGACCTGTCGCCGGGGCTCGATTTCGAAACGAAGCTGTTCGCCAAACCAGAGGCGGCGCGGCTGCTGCGCGCTACGCTGGCCAAGCCGGGCTACAAACCCGCGCCAATCGCGATGGGGACCAACACCGATCCCTACCAGCCGATCGAGGCGCGCTATGGCATCACCCGGCAAGTGCTGGAACTGTGCCTGGAAGTGCGCCACCCGGTAACGATCACTACCAAAAGCGCCCGCGTGCTGCGCGATCTGAACCTGTTGGCCGAACTGGCGCGACTGAACCTGACCGCAGTGAGCATTTCGGTCACCAGCCTCGACCCGCGCCTGTCCGGCCTGCTCGAACCGCGCGCCAGCGCCCCGGCCAAGCGGCTCGACGCGCTGCGCCAGCTGGCTGAGGCCGGGGTGCCCACACATGTCTCGGTCGCCCCGGTCATCCCCGCGATCACCGACAACTTCATCGAGCAGATCCTAGAGGCAGCCGCCGCGCGCGGGGTGAAAAGCGCCAGCTGGATCATGCTGCGCCTGCCCCACGAAGTCGCGCCGCTATTCCGCGAATGGCTGTCCGTCCACTACCCCGACCGCGCCGACAAGGTGATGGGCATCGTCCAGTCGGTGCGCGAGGGCCGCGACAACGATCCCGGTTTCTTCACCCGGATGAAACCCACAGGCGTCTGGGCCGATGTGTTTCGCGCCCGCTTCCGCATCGCGGTGCAGCGACTGGGGCTGAACCGGGATCAACCAGTGCTGGATTGCAGCCAGTTTGAGCGGCCGAGTGCGAATGGTCAGATGCGATTGCTTTAGGGCGCGGTGCGGAACACCAGCCGATAAGGTTCAGCAGGCACCCCGCGCTTTGATTTGAAGTTCATCCAGCGTCCGCGATTGAACCACACTTCGTAGTCGCGGCCCGGTTGAAACTGGCATTGCAGCGTGAAGGTATGGCGATCCATGCTCTGTTGCGGCACTTTGGCGCAAGGCGGGAAGCGCGCGGGATCGGTCTGGACGAAAGAGAAACTGCCCGGAGCCATCGGTTCGTCAAATGTCACCGCAAGTACGGCTGGACCCGCAGCGACCTGCGCTCCATTCCCTGGATTGGTTGCAACAACGCGCGGGGCCGCTGTCGGCCCGGCAAGCGACCATGCCAGAGCGCCAAAGACAAGAACGGACATAGCCACAACTCCCATGACAAGCCGGCGGGACCATGCCGACCTGATGCTCGATGGTTCGGAAACGGGGCACACCGCATCCCCGGAAAATTCGTCCCGAATTTCTTGTAGGCCGCCCTCTGCCGCCAGCAGCAACCGTGCCGCTGCCCGGCTTGAGGTCACATCAAGCTTGCGCCGCGCCTCGCGCAGCCGCTCGTTCACCGCATGGCCGGAAATGCCCAGCAGTGCCGCCGCGCTTTTGGTATCGTGGCCCTGCCCCAGCAGCCGCAGGACCGCGCGCTCTGCTTCGGTCAGGCGGGCCAGCCGCGCGTTTTCCAAACCCTACCCCCTGAACCGCAGCAACCGGCTGTCGGCCAGCGCTGCGGTGCGGTGGGGCACCACGTCGCGGATATATTCCTCGTTCTTGACCATCGCCATGAACAGGCCGCTGTTGGGATATCCCATCACGAAGGCTTCGTCCCATTCGCCTGCCGGGCCGGTGACGGTGCATTCCAGCGGCGCTTCCCAGACCATCGCCGCGCCGTCCTGCGCGACCACACGCTGGAAGCCCTCCTTGTAGATCGCATAGGCCTCGCGCCCGGTCAGGCCCTTGCCGTGCATCGGGTGATCCTCGGGGTACTCGGCCAGATCGCGGAACCTGATCAGGTTGAGCATGTGGATCGGCGTATCACGCGGCAGGTCCTTGAACGCCTGCCAGCCCTCGCGGCTCGGGTCGATGTATCTGGTCACACTAAACTCCTCTCCATTGTGCGAAGCCAAATGGGGAGGTGGCAGCCCTGCAAGGGCTGACGGAGGGGTAATGCAGCAAGGCAAAACCCCTCCACCACCCGCTACGCGGGCGGTCCCCCTCCCCATTTGTGCTTCGAAAAAATGGGAAGGATCTCCATTTCACTCACGCATCCGCCAGTTTGTAGTCCCTGAACTGGTCGCGCAGATCCTTCTTGCTGATCTTGCCGGTGCCGGTGTGCGGGATGTCGTCGACGAATTCGACCGCATCAGGCAGCCACCACTTGGCCACCGTCTTGGCGAGGTGATCCTTGATCTCGCTGGCTGAAACCTCTGCCCCCGGCTTCTTGATCACCACCAGGATCGGGCGTTCATCCCACTTGGGGTGATAGATCCCGATCGCCGCTGCCTCGGCCACGGCGGGGTGGGAAACGGCGGCGTTTTCCAGTTCGACCGAGCTGATCCATTCGCCCCCGCTCTTGATCACGTCCTTGGTCCGGTCGGTCAGCTGCAGGGTGCCATCGGGGTGGAGCACGGCGACGTCGCCGGTATCGAACCACTGGTCCGGGCTGGGCGCAGCGTCCTGTTCGGCCTTGAAATAGCGCTTGATCACCCACGGCCCGCGCACCTGCAAGGCCCCGCTGGTCTGGCCATCGCGCGGCAGGACCTGATCCGGATCGTCCAGGCTGACGCAGCGCAGCTCCACGCCGAACGGTACGCGGCCCTGCATCTGCTTGATCGAAACCTGTTCGTCGAAACTGCGATCGTCCCAGTCCCAGGTCTTGGCGCCGGTGGTGCCGATCGGGCTGGTTTCGGTCATCCCCCAGGCGTGGGCGATGTTGACCCCGGCCTTCATCAGCCGCTCGATCATGAAGCGCGGCGCGGCGCTGCCGCCGATGATCGCGTGGCGCAAGCTGGGGATGCCCTGCCCGGTGGCGTCCATGTGCCCGAACATCGAAAGCCACACCGTCGGCACCCCGGCAGTGTGGGTCACCCGCTCCCGGTTCATCAGATCGCACAGCACGGCAGGATCGTTGACCGCGGAAAAGACGAACTTCACACCGGCCGCCGCCCCGCCCCACGGCAGGCCCCAGCTCGCCGCATGGAACATCGGCACCACGGGCAGCATCACGCTGCGCGCATCGAAATCGAAGATTGCAGGCTGCAGGCTGGTGATCGCGTGCAGCATGGTCGAGCGG
>CAZKAX010000120.1:0-8019 GCA_964550775.1 uncultured Novosphingobium sp.
AGTCCTTGCGGTCGATCCGGTGGATCCACCCGGCCTGCAGGTTGAGGAAGTTGAAGATGAAGTAGCAGACGTTGGAAATCATCAGCACCGCGAAGTAATCCGACGCCATCAGCAGCAGCAGGTTGAACCCCAGGTCGGTCCACATCGCCGCAGTCGGCGCGCCGTGTTCGTTGACCCGGCTGAGGTACTTGGGCAGCCAGCCGTCGGCCGAGGCCTGATACAGCGTGCGCGAGCTACCCATCATCGAGGTCATCACGATCAGCAGCAGTGCCAGCACCAGCATCACGATCAGCAGGTTGCCGATCAGCGCCCCGCCCCCGACGATCCGGGTCAGTGCCTGCCCCACACCCGACCCGTCATAGATCGTCGGATCAAGCATCCCCTCCAGCCCGAGCGAGGCCTGGAACGCCAGCGGCACCAGCGTGAAGATCGCGATGCACAACAGCCCCGCCGCGAGGATCGCCTTGGCCGTATCGCGCGCCGGATCGCGGAATTCGCGGGTGTAGCAGACCGCTGTCTCGAACCCGTAGGTTGACCACCCCGCCCCGAACATCGCCCCGGCCAGCAGGGTCAGCCCCGCGACGTCCCAGGTCCCGAACCCGGGGTTTCCGGCCGCATCGCGCAGCATCGGCAGCAGCGGGAACAAGTGATCGCGCGGCAAGTCACCGGTCAGCAGCGGGACCAGCCCGACCAGCAGCAGCGGGGTCATGCAGATCAGGCCCAGCACCTTCTGGAAATTGGCCGCCCGCGCCGCGCCGTGGTGCTGCAAGGCAAAAGTCAGCAGCAGGAACCCCGCGCCGATGATCGAGACCAGATTGATCCGCATGGTCAGCCCATCGCGCACGAAGCCCAGGTCAAGCAGTTCAAGCTGCCAGGTGCGGATCGCGGCGTCCGGCGCGAACAGGCTGGCCATGACATAGCCCGCCCCCAGGCTGGTCCCCAAGGCCAGCACCGGCGACCAGGCCAGCCAGTTACACCACACCGAAATCGGCGCGATGAACTTGCCATAGGGCAGCCACGCCGCCGCGCCATAGACCGATGCCCCGCCCGACTTGTCAGGATAGAGCCCGGCGATCTCGGCGTAGATGAAGCTTTGCAAGAAGCCCATCAGGATCGATGCGATCCAGATCACCCAGCTCGGCTGGCCGATCATGGTCGCGATCCCGCCCATGGTCAGCAGCACGCCTGCCGGGACCCCGCTCGAGGCCCAGAACGCGTCCTTCCAGTCCAGCTGGCGGCGCAGTTGCAACTGGCCGGTCATGTCGCTTGCTTCAGCCTGGCTCGCCACTCAGATCCCTCCCCCAAACGCGTCGGGCCCGCCCCCGGATCGAAACCGGAGGCGAGCCCGCACCGCTGCCGTTCCCTTCGGGCTCACTTGCCGAAGTTGTACCGCACACTCACGCCCCAGGTGCGGGGCTTGGCATAGACGCCCAGCGTGTCGCCCCAGTACAGCGAACCGTCAAAGGCGTAGACCCGGTAGGCCTTGTTGAACAGGTTGTTGACGAACACCGAGACGTCGATCTTCTCATCCGCCGTGGTGAAGCCCACCCGCGCATTGGCGACGGCATAGCCCTTTTCCTGTTCGACCGGGGCGCACATCACGGTGAAGCACATCGCGCTCTGGAACAGGGCATCGCCCTGGATCGAGGCGGTGCCGCCCGCGAGGTCAAACTCATACCGTGCCATCGCGCTGCCCGAGAATTCGGGGGCCTGCGGCAGATCGTGATCGACCACGCTTACCCCGTCGGGCAGCAGCACGCCCTTGACCTTGCTGTTCTGATAGGCGCCCGACAGCTGCAGGGTCAGCCCCTTGGCCGGCCGGGTCGAAAAGTCCGCCTCGATCCCGCTGACCTTGGCCGGCAGGTTGCGCACCACCTGGGTGAAACCGACCTGCACGAAGGCCTGATAGTTGCGGTAATCGTAATGGAACGCGGCGAGGTTGAAGGTGGTTCCCGGGGCCAGCGTGGACTTCAGCCCCAGCTCATAGGCGTTGAGCGTTTCGGGCCGGTAGCCCAGGTTGTTGAGCGTATCGACCAGCGCCGATGGGAACGGCGTGCCGGTGGAGAAAGTGAACCCGCCCGACTTCGACCCACGGTTGTAGCTGGCATAGAGCAGCACGTTGTCAGCCGGCTTGTAGTCAATCTCGGCCTTGGCGGTGATCCCGTCAAAGGTGGGCTTGGCATCGGCCGGAGTGATCGTCACGCCCGAGGTGCCGCTGCCGAATTTCCACGTGGCCGGGGTGTTTGTGCCGGTCAGGTCGGTATAGGATACCCCGCCCGGCCCGAAGTGCAACGACAGCGCCCAGGGCGCCAGGGTGTGCACCGCAGTGTAATCGCCTTCCTTGGCATCGCGCCAGTACCGCAGGCCGCCGATCAGCTTGAGCTTGTCGGTCAGTTCGTATTCGTCCTGCATGAAGACAGCGAAGCTTTCGGTGCGCTGGGTGAAGCTGACCGAGGGATCATAGGCGATGAACGGGACGGCGTACTTGGCCTTGTAATCGCCGTCGATGATCATCCCGAAAGCGCCCAAGGTGAAGAAGTTGCGGTCGCTGGTGCGCGACAGGCGCAGTTCCTGCGACACCTGGTTCACTGCCGCATCCTGGAAGAACACCGTGCCCGAAGCATAGCAGGTCAGGCTGGTGTTGGGCGCGGGGCACGGCGCGGTGGCGGGCGGCGTGACGTTTTCGACATAGGGGATTTCGGGCGGGCCATCGCCGCTTTCGATATAGAACTTCTTGAGGTGCTGGTAATCGGTGATCGAAACCAGATCGAACGAGCCCAGCTGCGCATCAAGCCGCAGCGTCGCGCCGAACATCTTGCGATCGACATAGGCCGCGCCGGTGCCCGCGGTCTTCCACGGGCTGCCGCCCTGTGACGCGGCGATCGAGGGGTTGAGGTACCCGTTGCCAGCCGTGCCGGTGCTGCCCCAATAGGCGCAGGTATCGGTCGGCGACATGAATTCGCCCTGGAACTGCGCATTGGGGCAAGCCGGGCCATAGTTATAGACGCCGGCCTGACGTTCCTTGTCGGCCTGCGAATAGCGCAGGGTCAGCTTGGCCTTGAAGGTGCTTGACGGTTCAAAGGCAAAGATCCCGCGCAGCGCCCAGTGGTTGTTCGCGCCGCGGTCCTTTTCGCCCGGGGTGATGTTCTTGATATAGCCATCATCGCGGTCATAGATGCCCGAAATGCGCGCGCTCAGCGTATCGCTCAGCGGGCCGGACAGCGCGCCTTCGATGATGGTCTGGTTGTAACGGCCATAGCTCAGCTTAAGGAAGCCATCGAGCGTGTCGGTCGGCTGGCTGGAAACGAACTGCACCGCGCCGCCGGTGGCATTGCGGCCAAACAAGGTCCCCTGCGGCCCGCGCAGCGCCTCGACCCGGGCCAGGTCGAAGATCGGGAAGCTGGCCGTGGTGATCGAGCTGGCATAGCTGTCATCCTGATAGACCGCGACCGGCGGTTCCTGCTGGTCGCCATAGTCGTTCTGCGACACCCCGCGCATGTTGAACACCACCTGCGACGAGGAATAGGCGTTGTACTTGAGGTTGGGGATCGCGGAGACAATGTCGGTCGCATTGTTGATCGACCGGCGGGCGATTTCATCGCTGCCCAGCACCGAAATCGCGATACCCACGTCCTGCAGCTTCTGCTCGCGCTTTTGCGCGGTCACCACGATGTCGGCGGGCTGGTCAGCCGCTTCCTCTTCCGGAGCAGCCGTCTGGGCCATCGCCCCCGTGCCGGTCAGCGCCGCGGCGACAATCGCCAGCGAAGCGCCCGCGCGCAGCAGGCCCGAAAAACGTGATGTATGATACCGAGTGGCCATAGAACCCTCCATTCCTGTGGGGCGGCCCGCGGTCATTGCCGTTCGGGTCGCTGCCGTTTGACCTCAGACGGAGAGAATGTCGCATATTGAACGCACGTGCAAGACGCTTGCCCCGCTGAAAAACCGCGCTTTCGTCAGCGGGCTCGCCACACCTCGGCCCGCACTTGCCAGGTCGTTTGGCGCAGGAATGCGGGGATTTCTGCACAATTGCCGCGCATGGCCCGCGCGATACCCAGCCCCGATATGTTTCATTAATTGAGCTAATGATCTGGTTCAGTCATGCCAATTCCCATGGCAAGGTGCCGCAACGCCTGTTATTAAATCCGCGTTCAATGGGCTGAAGGGGATGTTTGAGATGCGCCGCCGCGAACCGGAAGACCGCCGCGTCCAGTTGCTTCAGGCGGCGCTTGCCGCGCTGGCCGATACGGGCATCGAACAGTTCACCATGGCCGAAGTCGCCCGCCGCGCAGACGTGTCCCCCGCGCTGGTGGTCCATTACTTTGGCGATCGGGACAGGCTGATCGAGGCGACATTCCGCCAGCTGGTCGAACGCGTCACGACCCGCCCGATGAAGGCGCTGACCACCGAGGATACGCCCGAAGAACGGCTGCGCGCCTTCGTGCTGGCCCATCTCAACCCCGGTGAGCTCAGCTCCGAAGCCTCGCGCGCCTGGCTCTCGTTCTGGGGGCTGGCGCTCTACACCCCTGCCCTCGCCCGGTTGCAGCGTGTCCATCAGGAACGGATGATTTCCAACCTCAAGCATGAATTGCGCGCTCTGGTGCAGCCGGACGCAGTCAACCGCATCGCCGAAACCATCGCCGCCCTGATCGACGGGTTCTGGCTGCGCGCGGCGCTGGCCGGGGCGTGGAAAAGTGATGTCGAAATCCCGGTCGAATGGATTTTCGACACGATCGAGCGCGATCTGGCGCAGGCCCGCTTGCCTTCGTCCGGTCCTGCCGCTGCCGAAACCAGCTTTGACACGGTCAACCCCGCAACCGGCGCGGTGCTGGCAACGATCCGGATCGACGGCAAGGCCGAGATCGACAAGGCCGTGGCCCGCGCCGCCGAAGCGCAAAAGCTGTGGGCCCGCACCACCGGGGCCGAACGTGGCCGCATCCTGAACCGTGCGGCGGCGCTGCTGACCGAGCGCAACGAGGAACTGGCCCGGCTGGAAACGCAGGACACCGGCAAGCCGATCCAGGAAACCATTGCGGTCGATGTGCTGTCGGGCGCGGACTGCATCGAATATTTCGCCGGGATCGCCCGCACCATCGCGGGCGAGCATCACGATCTGGGCCCCGGCGCTTTCGGCTATACCCGGCGTGAGCCGCTGGGCGTGGTCGCGGGGATCGGGGCGTGGAACTATCCGATCCAGATCGCCTGCTGGAAAAGCGCCCCGGCGCTGGCCTGCGGCAATGCCATGCTGTTCAAACCGGCCGAACTGACCCCGCTGACCGCGATCGAGCTGGAAAAGGTCTATCGCGACGCGGGCTTGCCCGACGGGCTGTTCCAGGTGGTCCAGGGCAAGGCCGACACCGGTCGGCTCCTGTCGCGCCATCCCGGCATCGCCAAGGTCTCGCTTACCGGCGAGGTTGGCACCGGCAAGAAGGTGATGGCCGACGCGGCTGCGACGCTGAAAGTGGTGACACTGGAACTCGGTGGAAAATCGGCATTGATCGTGTTCGAGGACGCCAATCTGGACGAGGCGGTGTCCGGCGCCCTGCTCGCCAACTTCTATTCCGCTGGCGAAGTCTGCACCAACGGCACGCGCGTCTTCGTGCACCGCAAGGTCCGCGACGCCTTCCTCGCCAAGCTCAAGGCGCGGACCGAGGCGATGGTGATCGGCGATCCGCTCGACCCCGCCACCCAGATGGGCGCGCTGATCTCGCAGCCGCATATGGAAAAGGTGCTGAGCTACATCGAGCTTGGCATGCAGCAGGGGGCAACGCTGCTCACCGGGGGCAAGCGCGCCATGGCCGGGGCGCTGGCCAAGGGGGCCTTCGTCGAACCGACGATCTTCACCCAATGCAACGACGACATGGCGATTGTGCGCGAGGAGATCTTCGGCCCCGTCATGTCGGTGCTCGATTTCGAGGACGAGGCCGAGGTGGTCGCCCGCGCCAACGATACCCAGCTAGGTCTGGCCGCCGGGATCTTCACCAATGACCTGACCCGCGCCCACCGCGTGATCGCCGCGCTGGAGGCCGGGACCTGCTGGATCAACACCTACAACATCACCCCGATCGAACTGCCGTTCGGCGGCAACAAGCAGAGCGGGCTAGGCCGCGAGAACGGCAAGGCCGCGATCGAGTACTTCACCCAGCTCAAGAGCGTCTACGTGGCGATGGAGCCGATCGATGCCCCATACTGACCAGTTCGATTTCATCGTGGTCGGCGCGGGCTCTGCAGGCTGCGTGCTGGCTGACCGGCTGAGCGCCGACGGCACGAGCAAGGTGCTGCTGCTGGAAGCGGGCGGATCGGATCGTTCGATCTTCATCCAGATGCCCGCCGCGCTGGCCTATCCGATGAACACCAAGCGGTGGAACTGGGGCTATTACAGCGAGCCGGAACCGCACCTGGGCAATCGCCGCCTGCACTGCCCGCGCGGCCTTGGGCTGGGCGGGTCGAGCTCGATCAACGGGCTGGTCTATGTCCGCGGCAATCCACTCGATTTCGAACGCTGGCGGGACGAGGACGGGGCCGACGGCTGGGGCTATGCCGATGTCCTGCCCTATTTCAAACGCGCCGAAACGCGCGCCGAAGGCGGCAACGAATATCGCGGCGGGGATGGCCCGCTATCGACCACATACGGCACGCTCAAGAACCCGCTCAACCAGGCCTGGCTCGATGCGGCGCAGCAGGCCGGGTACGAGCTGACCGAGGATTACAACGGCTTCCGGCAGGAAGGGTTCGGGCGGATGGACATGACGGTGCGCAAAGGCACGCGCTGTTCGGCGGCCAAGGCGTACCTTTATCCTGCGCGCAAACGCTCCAACCTGACCGTGGTGCAGCATGCACTAGCCACCCGCGTGCTGTTTGAAGGCGCCCGCGCGGTGGGAATCGAATATGAGCGCGGCGGCAAGCTGCATCAGGCCCTTGCGGCCCGTGAAGTGCTGCTTTCGGGCGGGTCGATCAATTCAGTCCAGCTACTCAAGCTGTCGGGGATCGGCCCGGCGGAGGAGCTGAAGAGCCTGGGGATCGAGGTCCTCGCAGACCGGCCCGGAGTGGGCGCGAACCTGCAGGATCACCTGGAGTTCTATTTCCAGATGGCCTGCACCCAGCCGGTCACCCTGTTCGGGCAGGCCGATCTGCTGGGCAAGGCGATGGTCGGGGCGCAGTGGCTGTTCCTGCGCAGCGGGATCGGCGCTTCGAACCAGTTCGAAAGCTGCGGCTTCATCCGCAGCCGCGCCGGGATCAAGTATCCGGACATCCAGTACCACTTCTTCCCGATGGCGATCAATTACGATGGCTCCAGCCTGGCCACCGAGCATGGCTTTCAGGCTCATGTCGGGCCAATGCGTTCCAAGAGCCGCGGCAACGTGACCTTGCGCAGCCGCGACCCGCGCGAGCATCCGAAGATCCTGTTCAACTACATGAGCCATCCCGACGACTGGGCCGAAATGCGCGCCTGCGTGCGGCTGACCCGCGAGATTTTCCAGCAGGATGCCTTCGCCCCCTGGCGCGGGCGCGAGATCCAGCCGGGGGCGGACTGCGTCAGTGACGAGGCGATCGACGCGTTCATCGCCGATCACGTCGAAAGCGCGCTGCACCCGTCGTGCACCTGCAAGATGGGCCGCGCGGACGATCCGATGGCGGTGGTCGATCCGCAGCTGAAAGTGATCGGCTTCGAAGGGCTGCGGGTGATCGACAGCTCGGTCATGCCATCGATCACCACCGGCAACCTTAACGCGCCATCGATCATGATCGGGGAAAAGGGCGCGGATCATGTGCTGGGCAAAGGGATGCTGCCCCGTTCCAATGCCCCGTTCTATGTCTCGCCCAACTGGGAAAGCACGCAGCGATGAGCCTGTCGATCCACGAACCCGCGCGCGAGATCCCGGTGATCCACCAGACCGAAGTGCTGGTCATCGGCTCTGGTCCCGGCGGCCTCGCCGCCGCGCTCGCCTCGGCCCGCGCGGGGGTGCAGACCACGCTGGTCGAGCGCTATGGCTGCTTTGGCGGCAATATCACCCAGGTCGG
>CAZKAX010000121.1:0-7825 GCA_964550775.1 uncultured Novosphingobium sp.
CGCGCGTCAGTGGATCAGCGGGATCGTGGAAGAAGCCGAAGTGGGCAAGATCTATGACGGCAAGGTCGTCACGATCGTCGATTTCGGTGCCTTCGTGAACTTCATGGGCGGCAAGGACGGCCTGGTTCACGTGTCCGAAATGCGCAACGAACGCGTCGAAAAGCCGACCGATGTCGTGTCCGAAGGCCAGGCCGTGAAGGTCAAGGTCCTCGAAATCGATCCGCGCGGCAAGGTTCGCCTGTCGATGCGCGTCGTCGATCAGGAAACCGGTGCCGAGCTGGAAGACACCCGCCCGCCGCGCGAACCGCGTGAACCGCGCGGCGATCGTGGCGATCGTGGCGATCGCGGCGGTGACCGTCGTGGCCCGCGTGGCGGCGGCGATCGCGATCGCGGCCCGCGCCGTGATGGCGGCGGTGATCGTGGTCCGCGCCGCGATGGCGGTGATCGCGGCCCGCGTCGTGACCGCGAAGAAGGCGGCAATCCGGATCACATGCCGGCCTTCCTCAAGGGCGACGATTGATCGCTGCGACAGGACTGTGAAAAAAAGGAAAGGGGGCTGCTGCGGCGGCCCCCTTTTCGCTTGTCAGGACATGGCTTTGTCTGGAATTCTCACTCCGCGTCGCGCGCACTTGATCGGTTGGAGAGTTCGGAATGAAGCGGAAGCTGTTGCTGGCGACGGGGCTGGGACTTGCGGCTGTGCCTGCGGCCTTGTGGGCCTGTGCCGACACAACCTGCGAACCATCGTGGAAGCTAGGCGGGACAACGCTTGATTGCGCCAGCCGGGGCTTTCTTTCGCCGGGTAACGATTCGCGGATCAACCTGGCCTTCCTGCTGCGCGGCAAGGCCGGGCTGGCGATCAAAGCCGACAAGTATCCCACGCGCGAGTACTATTCCGAAGGCTATGGCCACACTTTCCTCGATTGGGAGCTGCTGCGGATCGGTCTGTTTCCGGCCAAGGCGGGTGAAGATCCCTATGCCGGACGCAGCGATCATTGGGGTTCGCGCTGTATCAGCCTGACCGGGGCGACCTCTGCTTTCCAGACGGCGTTGGCAGCCAATGCGGGCGTTCCCGCTGCGGAACGGATCAAGCTGCTGGCGGCGCGGGAACGGGTCCGCCTGGCCTGCGATGGCCCGGCAGATCAGACCCCGCCCGCCTGGCCCGAAGGGATCTCCAGCGCCGGAGGCAAAGCATATCTTGACTATCTTCAGGGGGCCGAAGCCTTCTACGCCGAACGCTGGGACGATGCGCGCGGCCTGTTCGCCGGTTTGGCAGGGGCAAGCGACCCGTGGCTCAAGGAAACCGCCGCCTATATGGCCGGGCGGGTGGAATTGAACGCCGCACAAGCCAAGACGTTTGACGATGAAGGTTGGTCATCGGGCACAGAGAACGTCGATCAACGGGCGATTGCCGCGGCGCATTCGGCGCTGGAAAGCTATCTCAAGTCCTGGCCGAACGGGCGCTATGCAGATTCCGCGCGCGGTTTGCAGCGGCGGGTTCATTGGCTGTCGGGCGATACCAAAGCGCTTGCCGCGACCTATGCCCGCGCGCTGGGCGCGGTTCCTGCGGGAAGCGAGCAAGCACTCGACCTGATCCAGGAGATCGACAACAAGCTGTTGTTTGCCGGCGACCGCAAGGCCGAAGCGAATGGTCCGCTGCTGCTGGCTGCGCTCGACCTCGTCCAGATGCGTGACGATCGCTACAAGGATGATGACGGCACCCTGCAGGGCCAGGGCCCAACGCTGACCAAGGCGGACCTTGATGCGCAGGCCCCGGCCTTTGCCGGAGAGCCGGAGCTCTATGGACTGCTCAAGGGGATGCACGCCTATTACGTGGACAATGATCCGCGCGCGGTGCTGACGCTGATCCCCGACGATTCGCACCGGCGGGACTATTCGCAGGTCCAGTTCAGCCGCCAGGTGCTGCGCGGGCAAGCGCTGGCCGCGCTGAAGGACCGCAACGAGACCGGGTTCTGGCGCGATCTGCTGGGCGGTTCGACTGCATTGTGGCAGCGCCCGACTGTTGAGCTGGGCCTGGCGATGAGCCTTGAGCGCAGCGGGCAGGTGGCAGCAGTCTTTGCCAAGGATTCGCCCGTAACCGATACGGCCATCCGCAAGCGGTTGCTGGGCTATTCGGCGGGCAAGGACGTACTGCGCGCCGCCGCGCAGGATACGGCGCGCCCGCAAGTGGAACGCGATACCGCGCTGTTCACCCTGCTCTACAAGCAGTTGACCCGCGGCGACTATTCCGGGTTCGCCAGCAATGTCGGATTGGTCCCGGCCAAGGCATCGACCGAAGCGAATTTCTGGTACTTCTACGATCACGATAACGCGCCGGTCGGTCTGTTCACCAAGGGCCGGTTCGCCAGTGGCGGCTATCCTTGTCCGGCGCTGAGTGTAACCACGCAAAGCTTGGCGAAGAATCCGCAAGACGTGCCCGCGCGGCTGTGCGTCGGGGAATTCCTGCGGCTCAACGGGTTTGACGGGTTCACCACGCTGGATAAGGCCCCGGACCGCGACGAATTGGGCGGCGCGCGGCAGGACTTTGGCGGAAAGCCGGTACAGCGCGGCGCGATCTACAGCGCGGTCATCGCCAATGCCAAAGCCGCGCCGAACGACCGGGCCTATGCATTGTTCCGGCAGATCAACTGCTATGCCCCATCGGGCAGCAACAGTTGCGGGGGTGAGGACGTGGAGATCGGTCAGCGCAAGGCCTGGTTCAACCAGCTGAAGCGCGACTATCCCGCCAGCCCCTGGGCCAAGAAGCTGCGCTTCTATTGGTGAGGGCACCCCTTCTGCTCGCAATGACGATTGCCGGGTGTATGCTGCTGGTTGGCTGCACGCCACGACAACCGGACCGGGTCCGGGCCGAGGATCATGACAGCTTCTTCCTGTGGGCCGGGGTGCGTCCGCAGCCGGTGGTGGCGGGGGCGAAGGAGCTTTACATCCTCGACGGCGAAGTGCGGCGCGAAAGCGGCTCTGCGCTGGTGCCGCTGCGCGCATCGGTGCCGCGCCATCCGGACAAGCGCCTGTGGCTGGTGGTCCGTGCCGCGCGGCTCGATTGGGGGCCGGGGGTCTGGCGCGTGCTGGACCGCGATCTGGCGCGCTGGGACGCGCATGGCCTGCAACTCGATTTCGATGCTACCACGCCGGGCCTGGCGAACTATGCCGGGTTCCTGAAACAGCTGCGCGCGCGGCTGCCCGCGCGCTACAAATTGTCGGTCACCGGGCTGATGGACTGGAGCGCCAATGCCGATCCTGCCGCCCTGGCGCAGCTGCGCGGGGTGGTCGATGAAGTGGTGGTACAAAGCTATCAGGGAACCGAAACGATCCCGAACTATGACAAGTACCTGGCGCGGCTGGCCCGCGTGCCGGTGCCGCACAAGGTTGCGCTGGTGCAGGGCGGGGAATGGCGCGAGCCGCCCGAACTGCGCAGTGATCCCCTGTTCCGGGGCTATGTGGTGTTCCTTGTCAATCCGCGCTAACATTTGTTAGTATTGCATACAAATTGACTCGGCAGGGAGAGGCCCATGACCATCACCGAATTCACCGGGCGCACTGCCTTCATCACCGGGGGGGCATCGGGCATCGGCCTGGGCATCGCCAAAGTACTGATGCAGCGCGGCGCGCGGGTGGTGATCGCGGACTTGCGCCAAGACCATATCGACAAGGCGCTGGCCGAATTCGCCGGGGGCGGGCGCAGCAATTCGGTCTCGGCGCTGCAACTCGATGTCACCAGCCGCGCGGCCTATGCTGATGCTGCGGCGCGGATGCAGGACGAATTCGGCGGGATCGACATTCTGGTCAACAATGCCGGGGTCGGGCTCGAAGGGCCGATCCTCAAGGCCACATACGCCGACTATGACTTTGGCTTCGGGGTCAATATCGGCGGGGTGATCAATGGCTTCGTCGAATTCCTGCCGCAGATGCTGGCGCACGGGCGCGGCGGGCACATTGTCTCCACGGCCAGCCTTGCCGCCGAAGTGGTGATGCCAGCACACCTCGCGATCTATGCCGCGAGCAAGGCAGCGGTGTGCCATTATTGCGAGGCGGTGAAAGGCGAACTGGGCGAGCAAGGGATCGGGGTGTCGATCTTGCTGCCGGGTCCGATCAAATCAAATATCCACCAGGCCCAGCAAAACCGCCCCGAACATCTGCGGACGGGCAGTGGCTATGTGGAAAGCGAGGCGCAACTGGCGCAGCGGCAGGTCGGTGACAACTGGATGGAGCCAGAGCAGGTCGGCCATCTGGTT
The DNA here is from genome assembly GCA_964550775.1 of uncultured Novosphingobium sp. Taxonomy (GTDB): domain Bacteria; phylum Pseudomonadota; class Alphaproteobacteria; order Sphingomonadales; family Sphingomonadaceae; genus Novosphingobium. The sequence continues at coordinate 4,251 of CAZKAX010000121.1, forward strand.
GCCGACGGGATCCTGGCGAACCAGACCTACATCGTCACCCACGGCATCTTCAAGGACTGGCAGCGCGCCCGCGCGCAGGCGGTGCTTGACGCCACTCCCGATGTGGAAAATGCGGCAGTGCGCGGGATCTGATCAGGCGGCGGCGGGCTGGTCCGCGGGTTTGCCGTCCTCTGCCGTGGCCAGTTCGATCCGGTTGCGTCCAGCCTGCTTGGCCCGGTACAGCGCGGTATCGGCGGCCTTCAGGGCAGAACGCCGGTCAGCAAAGGCAAAGGCATCGGCCACCCCGCCTGAGAAGGTGATCTGCCCGAACGGCTGTTCGGTCGCGCGGTTGACGAGGCGGCGCGCGGCGAGTGTTTCGCGCAGCTGGTCGAGCTTGGCATAGGCCTGCGCGACCGGCGTATCGCGGAACAGCACGACGAATTCTTCGCCCCCGTGGCGGGCGACGTGGCAGCGATCGTCGGAAATCTTGGCCAGGCTGTCCGCGACCAGTTTCAGCACCCGGTCTCCGGCATCGTGGCCGTGGGTATCGTTGACCAGCTTGAAATGGTCGATGTCGCAGAAAGCAATGCACAGCGGTTCGGCGGCGGCAAAGGCTTCGCGGTATTCCGCCTCGAACCGGGTTTCAAAGGCGCGGCGGTTTGGCAGGCCGGTCAGATGGTCCTCCTCGGCGCTGCGTTTGGCCTCGTCCAGCCGCCGCCGCAGGGCGCGGGTCTGGGCCTCGCTGCGCAGCATCTGCTTTTCGATGTCGCGGGTGCGCTTGAGCATGACCTTGGCGATCGAGGCCAGTTCGGAAATCACTGCCCCGGCAGCGGTCACCTGTTCCAGCTCGCCGACATGTTCCTCCAGCGCGCTGTGGTATTCGCTGGTGGCTTGCTGGGCATCGTGGCTGGTCTTGCCGAATTCGTCGATGCTGGTTTCCAGCCGCTGCATCAGCTCGGCCAGGGTCTTGACCTCGTCCTCGCTGGTGTTGCGCAGGAACACTTCGTCCAGCCACTCGATCGTCACTGGCTTGCGTGCCTGGACCTGACGGTCGATCAGTCGGACCAGATGCGGATCGGAACTGGTCAGATAGGCGTGGGCGATCGACAGCGTATGCGCGGTCACTTCCAGCTGGTGCGTGGCCAGGAACCGGTTGATCTCGTCCAGTTGCCGCTCGCGCAGCGATTGGCGCCGCTCACGTGCGGGCGGGGTCGGGGCGGGATCGGCGGGGGAAGCCAGCTCATCAGCCGGTTTTGGGCCAAGCCCAAGCCAGCCGAGCAGGCCGCCCTGGCGGCCAAGCGAAGGATCATGCGCAGTCATGGCATGGTTAACGTCAGCTTTCCGGATTTTTTAAGGCTTGCGGCAAATTTGGTGATCTAACGCACCGCCAGATCGACTGCGCCGGGTTAAACAGGAGCATAGCCGGCGGAGGAGAGCGCTGATGCCTTTTATCGATGACGACGTGGTCGGGATGCGGCTTGATAGCGGCGCGGTCCGCCAGCTGTTCTGGGGGGATGAGGTTGAGGTGCTGTCCAGCACTGCCAGCGGAGTGCGGGTAAAGCTGCCCGGGGTCGTCAAAGATCGCGGTGAAGGCGTGATCGCGCCCAAGGCAAAACTGCGCAATCAGGGCCTGCTGCGGATGTCGATGATCGATGTCCAGCAGGGCGACGGGCTGATCATCGAAACCCCGGCAGGCAAAGTGATCTTCATTGACGGCGGGGACAACCAGCTATTCGCCCGGCATGTTGCGGCGCGTTATCCGGGGACCAGCGATACCAATCCGCTCAAGGTCGACCTGATGCTGGTGACCCACGGCGACGCCGATCATTTTGACGGGCTTAACCAGCTGCTCAAATCGGAAAGCCACAAGACCTTGCGCAAGCGCGTGTTCGTCGCCCCCGGTCGGTACTATCATAATGGTATCGTCAAGCGGCCGGGCAGCAAAGGCGGCAAGAAGGTGCCCGATGTCGAACTGCTGGGGGAAACCACGAAAGTCGGCAAGGACACGTTCATCACCGGCCTGGTCGAGGATCCGGGTGCTTTGCCGGGCAGTGAGCGCAACGATCCGTTCAAGACATGGGTCAACACCCTGGCGGCGTGGGAGCCGCGGGTGGAGGCGGTCTGGGGCCGTCCGATCGAGCGGCGGCGGCTGGACCAGACCCGGGGCGATGCGTTCGATTTCCTGAAGGACGAAGGGATCGGAGTGGACCTCTATGGCCCGATCACCGAGGATGCAGGCGGCGTACCGGGCTTGCGCTTTCTGACCAGCCCGCCTGACGATGCCAACCTGATGCTGGGATCAAAGCCGGGCGGCAAGGGCAAGAGCCTTTCGGCCAGCCACACCATCAACGGCCATTCGATCGCCTTCCGGCTGCGTTACGGCAATGTCCGCTTCCTGCTGACCGGTGATCTCAACCAGGAAGCGGGTGAGCGGCTGCGCCAGGCACTGCCCAATGCATCGCTGCGCTGCGAAGTGCTGAAAGCGCCGCACCATGGCTCTGCCGATTTCGACATGGAATTCCTGAAAGAAGCCGGGCCGGTGGTGTCGCTGATTTCATCCGGGGATGAAAACCAGACCAAGGAATATATCCACCCGCGTGCTACCCTGATGTCGGCGCTGGGCAAAGCCAGCCGGACCACGCCGGGCGTGATCTTCTGCACCGAACTGGCCGCGTTCTTCCAGACGCTCGGCTGGGTCGATGCCCCGCCGGTCAAGGGCAAGAAGCCGCGCAAGGTCTTTGCCTTTGAACGCACCAATTTCGGCATCGTCCATATCCGCACCGATGGCGAACGCGTGCTGGCCTTTACCCATTCGGGCAAGGAGGGGATGAACGAGGCCTACCGCTTCACCGTTTCACCCACCGGGGATGTGGTTTTCGCCCCGGCGGTCAGCAAGGTCAGCGCTCCGGCTCAGCCGGACTGAACCAGTTAGCGGACGCGGGGCCCGCCAAAGGGCAGCGGCGGGGGCGGGCGGCGGTGACCGCGCGGCAGCTGGGCCTGATAGGCGCGGCCGCAATGGTCAACGCAATACGGGAAGCCCGGGTTCACCTTGTCCCCGCAAAAGTGGAAGTCCGGTTCGCCCGGATGGCCCATCGGCCAGCGGCAGATCCGGTCGTTCAGATCGAGCAGGCTGGTCTTGTCGGCCATTTCCGCACTGGGCTTGGCGGGAACCAGGCGGCGGGGCGGGGCGGGCGGAATCGGGGCCTGCTGGTCACCGGGGCCCTGACGCAGGAACCCGCCGGGGCCAACCGAAACGATCCGTGGCTGGGGCGTGCTTGGCGCTGCGGGCGCATCGCCGGTGGCTGGCGCAGCGGCTTGCGGAGTCGGGCGCGGCGCAGCCGGTGCGGCGGCGGCCGGGCGCGGAGCCGGGGCGGGCCGGGGCGCAGCCTCTGCCTTGGGCGGCTTGGCCGGAGCGGGCGCGGCTTCCTTTTCATTGGGCTTGACCGGGCTGGGGCGTGCTTTCAGTCCCAGGCGGTGCGCCTTGCCGATCACGGCATTGCGGCTGACCCCGCCAAGCTCGTCGGCGATCTGGCTGGCGGTAGCGCCGCCTTCCCACATCTTGGTCAGCTTTTCGATCCGTTCGTCGGTCCAGCTCA
>CAZKAX010000122.1:0-7787 GCA_964550775.1 uncultured Novosphingobium sp.
CAGGCGGTGCAGGCCACGCTGGAACAGATCGACGTGATGAAGCGCGTGATCGCGCGCTATCCGGCGGACATGCAGCTCTGCACCGACAGCACCTGCGTGGAAAGCGCGTGGAAGGCGGGCAAGATCGCCTCCTTGCTCGGCATGGAAGGCGGGCACTCGATCGGCGGCTCGCTGGCCGTGCTGCGCCAGATGCATGCGCTGGGTGCGCGCTACATGACCTTGACCCATTTCAAGAACCTGGTCTGGGCGGAAAGCGCCACTGACCTGCCGATGGCCCAGGGGCTGACCCCGTTCGGCAAGGACGTGGTGCGCGAAATGCAGCGGCTGGGCATTCTGGTCGATCTCGCCCACGTCAGCGAAAGGACCATGCTCGATGCCCTGGCGGTCGCCAAGGCCCCGGTGATCGTCAGCCATTCCAACGCCCGCGCGATCAACCACCACCCACGCAACGTGCCCGATGCCGCGCTCGATGCGATCAAGGCCAACGGCGGGGTGGTGATGGTCAATTTCTACCCGGCCTACGTGGTCGAGGATACGCGTCAGTACAATGCCCGCCGTGCGGGTGAAGAAGCGCGGCAGAAGGCGCTCAACACCGGCAATCCCGACGGCGCGAAAGCGGCCATGGCGCAGTGGGACAAGGACAATCCGCTGCCCACCGGCAGCCTTGCCGATGTGGCCGGGCAGATCGATTACATCGCCAAGCGGATCGGGGTCGATCACGTTGGCCTCGGCGGTGACATGGACGGGATCGAGAACACGGTGCAGGGGATGGAGGACGTCTCCAAATACCCCGCGCTGTTCACCGAACTGGCCAAACGCGGCTATGCGCAGGCCGACCTTGAAAAGATCGCCAGCCGCAACATTCTGCGGGTGATGAAGGGGGCCGAGACCTATGCCAAGGCGCATCAGAACGACGCCCCGATCGAAAATGCGGTAAGCTTCTGATGTCGCAGCAGACCTCGCTCGGTACTCACGATTTCAGCGCCGATCCGCGCAACGACAGCGTGCTGATCAGCGTCAACGGCGATCTGGTGCCGCGGCCGCAGGCGGTGGTCTCGGTGTTCGATTCCGGCTTCATGCTGGGTGACGGCGTGTGGGAAGGCTTGCGGCTCCACCACGGCCGCTTCGCCTTTCTGGAAGCGCATCTGGACCGGCTCTACGAGGGCGCCAAGGCGATCATGCTCGACATTGGGCTGACCCGCGAGGAACTCACCGCACGGCTCGATGCGGTGATCGATGCCAATCATATGCGGGATCAGGCCGGGGTCCACATCCGTCTGATGGTTACGCGCGGCATCCGCTCGACCCCCTATCAGGACCCGCGCGTGGTGATCTCGCCCGCGACAGTGGTGATCATCCCCGAATACAAGACCCCGCTGCCCAGCACGATCGAACGCGGCATCCGCCTGTTCACCGTCCACGTCCGGCGCGGCGATCCGGCGGTGCAGGATCCCAAGCTCAATTCGCATAGCAAGCTCAACTGCATCACCGCCTGCATCCAGGCCGCGCAGGCCGGGGCGGACGAGGCGCTGATGCTCGATCCCCACGGCTTCGTCGCCACCTGCAATTCGACCCATTTCTTCATCGTCCGCAAGGGCGAGGTCTGGACTTCGAGCGGCGATTACTGCCTCGCCGGGATCACCCGCTCCAACGTGATCAAGGTCTGCCGCGAGGCGGGGATTCCGGTGTTCGAGAAGAACTTCTCGCTGACCGAAGTCCACGGCGCGGACGAGGCGTTCGTCACCGGGACCTTTGCCGGGGTCGTCCCAGTGACCGAGATCGACGGACGCAAGCTGACCGACGGGCGCGGGCCGATGGTCGAACGCTTGCAGGGCCTTTACCGCGCTCTGATGGACCGGGACGTCGCGGCGTGACGATCCGGATCGCCATGTGGTCCGGCCCGCGCAATATCTCGACCACGATGATGCGCAGCTTCGGCGCGCGGGCCGACTGCGCGGTCAGTGACGAGCCGTTCTATGGCTGCTTCCTGAAAGACACCGGCGCGGATCATCCGATGGCGGACGAAGTGATCGCGGACATGGACTGCGATTGGCAGAACGTCGCCACGGCACTGCGCGGCCCCGCGCCGGGCAATGCGCCGCTGTGGTATCAGAAGCACATGCCGCACCACATGGAAGGCCCGGTCTCGATCCGCGACTTCCCGCAGCACCGCCACGCCTTCCTGATCCGCGAGCCTGAGCGGGTGATCGCGAGCTACGGCGTCAAGCGCGGCGAGGCGCGGTTCGAGGATCTGGGCTATGCCCGCCTGCTCGAATACTTCGAATGGGCACGCGGGGAAGGGCTGGATCCGGCGGTGCTGGATACCACCAGCCTGCTGGTCGATCCGGCGCGGGGCCTGGCGGCGCTGTGCGAGCGGCTGGGCATCGGCTGGGATCCGGCCATGCTGCACTGGCAATCCGGCGTGCATCCCGAAGACGGCATCTGGGCCAGCCACTGGTATGACAAGGTCGCCGCGTCCACCGGCTTTGGCCCGCCCGCCGGGCCCTTGCCCGAGCTGGATGGAGATGCGGCGCGGCTCGCGGATCAGTGCCGCCCCTATCACGAGGCGATGAAGGCCTGCGCGATTTAGGCCCAGAGCGGTTCGGGCAGAGTTACTCGCCAGAACCCGGTGACCGCCCCTTCGGTCCCATAGTCGCTGTCGCTGGCCAGCAGCAGGGTCGTGGGATCGAGCGCAATCAGGCCTTCCAGATCGCAGCCGATCTCTGGGTAATCGTCGGTGCTGAACGCCAGGTGCTTGGCCAGCACCGGCACGCCTGCCGCGCGCAGCCCTGCCGCGCCCAATTGCTCCAGCGTCGGGCGCCGCGCGGGATCGCGCCATTCGCGGCTTAGCGCCAGTCCGGCGCCGGGGCGCACGCGGTAGAGTTTGGTCGATTGGGTGACCCGTTCCAGCACCAGCATGCTGCCATCGCCCAGCATGGCCAGCTCGCTGACCTTGACATCCTCGCGCGCCACCGGCCCCAAAGCACAGTCGCGCCGGAACGTCTCGGGCGGATCGAGCGGATAGGCATATTCGGCCAGAAGACTGCCATCGGCCGGATCGAGCGCCCAGATCCGCACCAGATCCGATTGCTGGTGGGCTGCGCGGTCCGGGTGGCTCAGCGGGCTCTGGAACGCGGTGTAGAGCGTGGTGCTGTCGGGGCTCAGCGCCAAGGCTTCGAACCCGCGATTGAGCTTGCGCGCCAGGGCCAGCGGATCGATCGTTTCCGCAAGTTCCAGGCCCGATCCGGCAAACGCCGCGCCGGTCCCGCGCGGTACGCAGCGGCGCAGCACCGTGCCGCCGGCATCGACCAGCAGCAGGGACGGGCCATATTCCTCGGCAATCCACATCCGCCCGTCGGGCAGACAGGCGATCCCCTCGCTATCCGTCCCGCGCGGATCGCAGCCGAGTGGCTGGCCATCGAGCGCGAGGGCTGGTTCGCTTTCCTGTTCGGTCAGCGGCAGGGGCAGCCCGCTGATCGCTGCGCCGTCCGGCGTGCGCAGCGGCAGGACTGCTTCCAGCACCACCGCATCGCCATCGATCCGGAATCGCGCGACCGCTGGCCCGGCGGTGGGCAGCGGCATGACCTTGGCCCCATCGATCGCCACTGCCGCCGCCAGCGCGGTCAGGCCATAGCGGGCCAAGGCGTCCTTTGGCTTGATGTTGGGGCCGCGATCCCCCACGCCCCAGAAGGTTCCGGGCGGGTCCAGCGCCCCGCGCGACAGGCCGGAAGTCAGGCTGCGGGTCAGCCGCATCGTGCCCTTGGGCATGGCCAGCTCGGCCAGTGGCGGATCGGTCCAGGCGAGCTGCTCGATCCGGATTTTGCCTGGCGCTGCCATGCTGTGCTGCCCAATCCTAGTGCGGGTCGATCCGACCGATCATGCGGAAGAAGAAGGCGGTTGACCAGCCGAGCAGGAACACCCCCATGATGCTTTCGAACGCGCCCAGCAGGCGCCATTCGGCGGCGATGTGGGTGTCGTTGTAGCCCACGGTGGAATAGCTGATGGTCGAAAAATACAGCGCGTCTTCCAGCCCGTGGATTGCACCGGTGGCCAGATAGACGGCGGCGAAGGCCCAGATTTCCAGACCGTGCAGGGAAAAGGTGGCCAGCACGATACCCAGGGTGAACAGCGCGCCGCGCGGGCTGAGCGGGCGAATGTGCTTGATCCGCTCAAGCGCCAGCTCGCTCCGCAGTGCGCGGTTGAGCCCGAACAGGCCCGCGCCGTGGATCGCCACGCACAGCACGACCATCAGAGTAGAGATGGCGAACTGCGCGAGGAGATGCGGGTTCACGCTGGTCAATCGCGCAGCAGTTCGTTGATCGCGGTCTTGGACCGGGTCTGCGCGTCGACCGTCTTGACGATCACCGCGCAGTAGAGCGACGGGCCGGGGGTGCCATCGGGCAGGGGCTTGCCGGGCATCGATCCCGGCACGACCACGCTGTAGGGCGGCACGCGGCCGATGTGGACTTCGCCGGTCTGGCGGTCGACGATCTTGGTCGAGGCGCCGATGAACACGCCCATCGACAGCACCGCACCTTCGCAGACCCGCACGCCTTCGACCACTTCGCTGCGCGCGCCGATGAAGCAGTTGTCCTCGATCACCACCGGTCCGGCCTGCAGCGGTTCAAGTACCCCGCCGATCCCGACCCCGCCGGAGAGGTGCACGTTCTTGCCGATCTGCGCGCAGGAGCCGACCGTGGCCCAGGTATCGACCATGGTGCCATCGCCCACGTAGGCGCCGATGTTGACGAAGCTGGGCATCACCACCACGCCCTTGCCGATGTGCGAACCGCGCCGCACCACCGCGCCGGGAACGATCCGGAAACCGGCTTCGCGAAAGCGGTTTTCGCCCCAGCCTTCGAACTTGCTCGGCACCTTGTCGAACGCGGGCGCGCCGGCGGCACCGTTTGGCACCACGGCATTGTCGTTGAGCCGGAAGCTGAGCAGCACGGCCTTCTTGAGCCACTGGTTGACCTGCCAGCCGCCCTGGCCATCGGGCTCGGCCACGCGAGCCTGGCCGTTGTCTAGCAGGGCCAGCGCGGCTTCCACCACTTCGCGCACGTCCGTGCTGGCGGGGGTCACCCCGTCGCGTGCTTCCCAGGCCTGTTCGATGGCGGCGGCGAGATCGGCTGACATGGCGGAAATCCTTCACAGGGTGGGTTGCTGTGGAGCAAGCGCCTATCGGGCCTGCGTCAAGGGAGCAAGTGCAGACCTGCTATCACGAAATAAATTCAAGGTTCACACTTTCACTGCCATGATGTCCGCTGCAGTTGGCTGAGGGGTCGTGTCCGGTGGCTAATCCATTCTGTTTGCAAGCCCGCTGGGGCATGGGTGCGGCGCTGGGTTCGCTGGCGCTGGTGGCGGGCTGTGGCAGCGGTGGCGGTGGGTCGGTGGCGAGCACCCCGGTGCCAGGCCCGACTGCAACACCGACACCCACACCTACGCCAACTCCAACCCCTACGGTCACCCCCACCCCCATCGCCTCGTTCCAGACCAGCGAATACAATCGTTCGAACGGGGCGGTGCAGCACGGCGCGATCAGCGCCTGGGCGGCCGGGTACAGCGGCAAAGGGGTGACGATCGGGATCATCGATACCGGGATCGACGATACCAGCCCCGAATTTACCGGCCGGATCGACAGCGCATCGCGGGATGTTGCGGGCAGCCGGGGAATCAAACCAGAGGACGATCACGGCACCAATGTCGCCATGATCGCCGCCGCCGCGCGTGACAATACCGGGGTGGTCGGGATCGCGTTCAATTCGATTGTCGCCATGTTCCGCGCCGACAAGCCGGGCAGCTGCGCCACCTATGACGCTAACGTCAAGGACAGCGGCTGCAAGTTCAACGATGGCGATATCTCCACCGGGATCGATGCGGCAGTCGCTGCAGGAGCGCGGGTGATCAACCTGTCGCTGGGCGGATCGTTGCCGTCATCGGGCCTGCGTAGCGCAGTTTCCCGCGCGACGTCTGCAGGCGTGGTGGTAGTGATTTCGGCCGGGAATGACGGGGATTCAACCGATCCGGCAGACGATCCCGCCAATCCCGATCCCTTTGCCAGCGGACTTCAGGCGGTTGGCAACGGGGCGGTGATCATCGCCGGGTCGGTCGACAAGGACGGCAACTTTTCAGCCTTCAGCAACAAGGCCGGAACCGGCCAGCAATGGTTCCTTTCAGCGCGCGGCGAGCGGGTGTGCTGCGTCTATGAAAACGGCACGATGAAAGTGATCGACAATGCCGACGGGACCCGGTCGGTCTATGTCGTTTCGGGCACCAGCTATTCCGCGCCGCAGATCGCCGGAGCAGCGGCCTTGCTGCGTCAGGCCTTTCCCAACCTTACCGGGGCGCAAGTGGTCGAAATCCTGCTCAAGACCGCCAAGGATGCCGGCTCGGCGGGGACCGATGCCACCTTTGGTCGCGGGATTCTGGATATTGCGGCGGCCTTTTCAGCGCAGGGCGTCACCAGCCTGGCGAACAGCACCGCGCCGCTACCGGGCAGCGACACCACCATGGTGCTGTCCGCGCCGATGGGTGATGCGGCGGGGCAGGCGGGCAACGTCAATGCGATCGTGCTCGATGCCTATGGCCGGGCCTATCAGTATGATCTGGGGCATGGCCTGCGCTCGGCGGGGCTGTCGCCGCGACTGGAAACTGCGCTGAAGGCGGATCGCCGGAGCCTGACCATGGGCGGCGGGCAGCTCAGCCTGGCCTTCTCGGTCGATGCCAGCGGGCGGACGAGTCGCTTGCCGTGGCAGGGCGCGCTGCACCTGTCATCGCGCGATGCCGATCAGGCCCGCGTGCTGGCCGCGCGGGTCGTGACGCAGCTGGCACCCGGGCGGCAGTTCGGGTTTGTCTATCGCCAAGGCGCTGATGGCATGGTCGCGCAGTTGCAGGGCCGCCGCGAACCGGCCTTCCTGATCGCGCAGGGCCCGCAGGACGGGCTGGGTTTTGGCGAAAGCGGGCAGATCGGCCTTGCGGTGCGCCAGCAGCTTGGGCCGTGGGGGCTAAGCATGACCGGTGAAACGAGCAAGGCCGTCGCCGCCGCCACTGCCCGCTTCGCATCGAGCGCGACCACACGGCTTGCCGATGTGCCAGCACGCCGCCTGGGCTTGGCGATCGACCGGCGGTTCGGGGCGGTAGATGCGGCGCTGGGCGCAAGCTGGCTGGGAGAAAGTCGCTCGATCCTGGGCGCGCGGCTGCACGATGCGCTGGGGCAGGGTGGGGCGGATTCGCTGTTCGCCGATCTGGCGCTGGGCTGGCAGCCCGGACCGGACTGGCGCGTGGTCGCTGCCTGGCGCGGGGGGCTGACCTGGGCGCAGCAAAGCGGTGTGGTGACCGGGGGATCGCGGTTGCTGACTTCGGCCTGGGCGATCGATGCCAGCCGCACCGGACTGCTTCAACCGGGCGACACGCTGTCCTTGCGGCTCGCGCAGCCGCTGCGGGTTGAAAGCGGCGGCCTGCGGCTGAACCTGCCGGTGGATTACAGCTATGCCAGCCTCAGCCCCGGCATGGGCCTGCGCCACCTGTCGCTCAGCCCCAAGGGGCGCGAGCTTGATGCCGAACTGGCCTGGACCGGGGCGCTATGGAACGGCGCGGCCTCGGCCAGTTTGTTCTGGCGCAGAAATCCGGGGCATTATGTCAGCCTGCCCGGCGATCGCGGGGTGGCGGTGAGCTGGAGAAAGCAGTTCTAGGCGGAGAGGTTGTGGCCCCTCCGTCAGCCGCCTGGCGGCGGCTGCCACCTTGTATCTTGATTTTGGTGCATAGGAGCGTTTGCGGGAGGTTCCGCT
>CAZKAX010000123.1:0-7733 GCA_964550775.1 uncultured Novosphingobium sp.
TTGATCTGCTTCATCGCGCGCTCCATTTCCTGGTGCATCTTGATGAGCTTGTTGATGTCCTGCACCTGCGTGCCGGAACCCTTGGCCACGCGGATCTTGCGCTTGGCGTTGAGCAGATCGGGGCGCGCGCGTTCCTTGGGGGTCATCGAACCGATGATCGCGTCCATGTGGAGCAGGACCTTGTCGTCCATCCCCGACTGCTGCATCGCCGCCTTGGCCTTCTTCATGCCCGGCATCATGCCCGCCAGCGCGCCCAGCCCGCCCATGTTCTGCATCTGCTTGAGCTGGGTGCGCAGGTCGTTCATGTCGAACTGACCCTTGGCCATGCGCTCGGCCATGCGCTCGGCTTCTTCCTGCTCGATCGCCTGCGCCGCCTTTTCGACGATCGAGACGATGTCGCCCATGCCCAGGATGCGGCTGGCGACGCGGGTCGGCTGGAACACTTCCAGCGCATCGAGCTTTTCACCCGTGCCCGCGAACTTGATCGGCTGGCCGGTAACATGGCGCATCGACAGCGCCGCACCGCCGCGCGCATCGCCATCCATCCGGGTCAGGATCACGCCGGTCAGCGCGACCTGACCCATGAAGGCCTGCGCGACGTTGACCGCGTCCTGACCGGTCAGCGAATCGACCACCAGCAGCGTTTCGCGCGGGGAAGTGGTCGCCGCGACCGCCTTCATCTCGTCCATCAGCTGCTGATCGACGTGGAGCCGGCCTGCGGTGTCGAGCAGCAGCACGTCGACCGCCTGGAGCTTGGCCGCTTGCAGCGCACGGGCGGCAATATCGACCGGCATCTGGCCAGGCACGATCGGCAGGGTCGCAACCTCTACCTGCTCGCCCAGCACTTTCAATTGTTCCTGCGCCGCCGGGCGATTGACGTCGAGCGACGCCATCAGCACCTTCTTGCCCTGCTTTTCCTTGAGCAACTTGCCCAGCTTAGCAGTGCTGGTGGTCTTGCCCGAGCCTTGCAGGCCGACCATCATGATAACCACCGGCGGGGTCGCCGCCAGATCGAGTCCCGGAACCTCGGTGCCGCCCAGCATGTCGACCAGGGCGTCGTTGACAACCTTGACCACCTGCTGGCCAGGCGTAACCGACTTCAGCACTTCAACGCCGACGGCCTTTTCGGTCACATCGTCGATGAAGCGGCGGACCACCGGTAGCGCAACGTCGGCTTCGAGCAGTGCGATCCGCACTTCGCGCATCGCATCGCGGACGTCCTGTTCCTTGAGCGCGCCACGACCCCGCAGCCTGTCAAAGACAGTGCCCAGCCGGTCGGAAAGTGCGTCAAACATCAGCAAACCACCTCAACGCGAAAAAAGCCGGTGGGCGAAACCTCGCCGACCAGCTTGCCGCAAAAACTGTTCCTTCGTTGAATGGTGGAGCCTAGCGGGATCGAACCGCTGACCTCCTGCATGCCATGCAGGCGCTCTCCCAGCTGAGCTAAGGCCCCGTGCCATTCATCAAACCGGCTCTGGAAAACCGGTCCAGTCCCCGCCTTGCGGCTGGGAGGTCGCCCTCTAGTAGCGACCCCGCAGCTTGGCAAGGGGGTTTTTCACCTCAAACGTCGTCAGTGTCACCCGCGCCGTCGATGCCGACACCCAGGTCGTCATCGCCGCCCAGATCAACGTCATTGTCCGGCGAATCGCCGTCCTCGTCGATATCCAGATCGGCATCGGCCAGATCGACGTCAGCGCCTTCGACCACCTTTTCCTTCTGGATTTCTTCATAGGGAATCGGCTGCTTCGATTTCAGCACCGGTTCGGAATGCCAGGCATAGCCGCATTCGATGCAGGTGATCGGGTCATCCTTGCCCAGATCATAGAAGCGAGTGCCGCATTTCGGGCAACCATGCTTGGCACCCCATTCTGGCTTGACCATAGTAATCCTCACATGCGCCGTCCGGTGGGGAACGGCTGAAAACAGCTAAATACGTATTGGGAGGCAATTGCGCCAGTCCCAGCGCGGGCGCGCCTTGCCATAGGCCGCGCCCGCTGTCAAAAGCCGCGCGCATTTCACGCCAATTCCAGCGAAAGTCTGCCGCTCTTGTCCCCTGCCGACCCCGCCCAGATGCGACCCCGCCGCTTCCTGCCCACCGGCCCGTTGAAAGGCCGGATCCGGGTGCCGGGGGACAAGTCGATCAGCCACCGTTCGATCATGCTGGGCGCACTGGCTGTGGGGGAAACCTCGATCACCGGCCTGCTGGAGGGTGAGGACGTCCTTTCCACCGCCGCCGCAATGCGGGCGATGGGCGCGCAGGTGGAGCGGCTGGGCGAAGGCGCGTGGTCGGTTCATGGCGTTGGCGTAGGCGGCCTGCTGCAACCGCTGGCGGCATTGGACATGGGCAACAGCGGCACGTCCACCCGGTTGCTGATGGGGCTGGTCGCCAGCCATCCGATCACGGCCTGCTTCATTGGCGATGCCAGCCTGTCCAAACGCCCGATGGGCCGGGTGATCGATCCGCTAAGCCAGATGGGCGCCAGCTTTACCGCCAGCCCCGGTGGCCGCCTGCCGCTGATGCTGCAAGGTGCGCAACCTGCCGTGCCGATTGAATACCGCCTGCCCGTCGCTTCGGCACAAGTGAAGAGCGCGGTACTGCTGGCCGGGCTGAACACGCCGGGCATTACCACGGTGATTGAACCCGTCCCCACTCGCGATCATTCCGAACGGATGCTGCGCGGCTTTGGCGCGGAATTGAGCGTTGAGGAAGTGAACGGCGAGCGGGTGATCCGCGTGGTGGGCGAAGCCGAGTTGCGCCCTCAGACGATCGAAGTGCCGGGCGATCCCAGTTCCGCCGCCTTCTTCATGGTCGCCGCTTTGGTGGTGCCGGGCAGCGAACTGACGATCGAGAATGTCGGCCTGAATCCTACCCGCGCTGGCCTTGTCGAAGTGCTGCAGCAGATGGGCGGCGACATCACTCTGCTCAACCCGCGCGAAGTGGGCGGGGAACCGGTGGCGGACCTGCTGGTGCGGCATTCGGCGCTGCAAGGCATCAAAGTCGATCCCGCCCTCGCCCCGAGCATGATCGATGAATTCCCGGCGCTGTTCGTCGCTGCCTCCATGGCCCACGGCACCACGGTAACCGCCGGGCTAGACGAACTGCGGGTCAAGGAATCGGACCGCCTGGCGGTGATGGCCGCCGCGCTGACCAGCGCGGGCGCGCGGGTGAGCGAGCAGGAAGACGGGCTGACAATCGAAGGTACGGGCGGAGAGATGTTGCGCGGCAGCGCCAATGCCCCGGTCGCAACGCACCTCGATCACCGGATCGCCATGTCTATGGCGGTCGCGGGGCTCGCCAGCAAGGCCGGGGTCGAAGTGGACGATACCCGCCCGATCGCCACCAGCTTTCCGGTGTTCGAGGCACTGCTCGACGGGCTGGCAGGATGAACGAAACGCTGGCCAACATCTGCGGGTTCGTCGGAATGGCCTGCATCATCTTTGCCTATGGCTATGCCACGCAGGCTGCGCAGGTGAACCCGTTCGTCCAGCACGGGGTCAACCTGGCCGGAGCCGCGCTGCTGACCGTGTCGCTGCTGGTCAACATGAACATGGCCTCGCTGGTGCTGGAACTGTTCTGGGCCGCAATCGCAATCTGGGGCCTGGCCAAGGCCCTGCGCGCCCGAATGGCCCAGCCATGATCATTGCCGTCGATGGTCCCACCGCGTCAGGCAAGGGCACGATTGCCAAGGCACTCGCCGCGCATTTCGGCCTGCCGCACCTCGATACCGGGCTGCTCTATCGCGCAGTCGGACGGCAGGTCAGCCTGAATGGCGGCGATCCGGACAATCCGGCCGATGCCTTTGCCGCCTGCACCTTTCACGAGAACCTGCTGGACGATCCCGAACTGCGCAGCGAGGCCACTGGCGGCCTGGCCAGCCGGGTTTCGATCCACCCGGCGGTGCGTCAGGCGCTGTATGAACGCCAGCGGGCCTTTGCCACCCAGCCGGGCGGTGCGGTGCTGGATGGGCGGGATATCGGCACGGTGATCGCGCCGGAGGCGGCGGCCAAGCTGTTCGTCGTTGCCAGCGTTTCCGCGCGGGCCGAGCGGCGCTTCAAGGAAATGCAGGCCCAGGGCCGCGCCGTCGCCCTGGCCGAGATCGCCGCCGATCTGGAAGCGCGCGACTTGCGCGACCGGACCCGCGCCGAAGCCCCGCTAACTGCCGCGCCCGACGCGGTGCTGCTCGACACCAGCGACCTTGGCCGCGACGCGGCAATTGCGGCGGCCATCCGGATTGTCGAACAACAGGCGGCGCGACCGCTCTGAGCGGTTGCAGCCGGTTGCCCGGCAATGATAAGCCCCGGCTCATGAACCGCATCGCCCTGACCGCCCTTACCCTGATCGCCCTTTCCCCAACGCTGAGCGAGGCGCGCCCGGCAAGGATCCGGCCAGAAGTGGGAGCGCTGGCAACTACGGTCCATGTCCGCAAGGGGCTATCCTTTGCCCAGCAGCGCTGCGCCGCCTGCCACGGGGTAACGCGCAACAGTTCATCGCCCAATCCCGAAAGCCCGACATTCGAGGACATCGCCAACCGTCCGGGGCTGACATCGCAGACCCTGCGCCAGTTTCTGCGCGATTCGCACAACTTCCCGGGTTCGATGCAGTTTACGGTTGAGCGCGAGCGGATCCGCGATCTGGCGGACTATATCGTCACGCTGCGGCGGCCCCATTACAAGCCGGTGCTCTAGACCCTGTTTCACTTAGGTGGAAACAGGGTCTAGGGGCCAGTCGGCCTATTCGCTGCAGGCTTCGGCGAGCAACTTGCCGTCGGCGCGGTGGATCAGCACTGCCCCGTCCTCACCCTGCGCCAGCAATCCGCGTCGGTCTGCCGGGATCTCGCAACCTGCGGCCTTGGCCTGTTCCTCCGCCTTGTTGCCCGGACGGATCAGCGCGAGCCGGTCAGCGTGGGGAAAGTTGACCGCTTGTTCCGTGCCGTTTGACAGCTTGACCACTACCGCGTCCTTGCCCAGGTCAACCTCGGGCGCGCTGGCACCGCCTTCGCCTTTGAAGGCGATCGGATCATCGACCACATAGTACCCGCGCTTGGCGATGCGGGCGCTGTCCGCCTTGCCATCACCGTCAAGGTCGATCGCCACGCTGGTAGCAGCGGCGGCGACGGGTGCGGGCAGCGCTGGTGCGGTCGGTGCAGTCGGGGCAGCAGCAGGCGGCGGCGCGGGTGCCAGAACCGGCGCGGGATCACTGGAAGAGAGCCAGGCCCACCCTGCCCCGCCCAGCAGCAGAGCCACCGTGCCGATCAGCAGCCAGCGACGCTCAGGGGATGCGGAAGTGGACATGGTTGTCGTGTCCTGCCAGCGGGGCACACAGCCCCTCGTTGATCAGATCCGGGTCGTTGAAGAATACCACGGCGGCGGGGTGGCGCTTGCGCAGCAGCTTGATGAACTGGCGGGTCCGCGCGCGGTCATAACCTGCCGCCTGCCAGGTCATCGGCACGTTCTGGCCATTGCTGGAGAACGGCCGCACGTCCACTTCGTTGCCTTTGACATGGCCCTTGTGCGGCGGGAACGGCGTGCCGCCCGGATGGCTCATATCGCCATAGCTGACTGGCACCGGGCTTTCGCTGGCCCAGGCTTCGCCCAGTTGCATGATCTGTTTGACGAACAACGTGGTGCCATAGCGATCGGTCCCGGCGACATCGTCCGGATTGTAGGTGACAAAGCCCTTGCCCGACAGCGGCAGCTGGGTGTTGACCGGACCGGTGATCCCCGGCTTGGGCTGGGGATAGGTCGTGGCGGGTGCGGGCGGCGTGACCACAGCGGGCTGCACCGCGCCGGGTTCGCGGAACGGCCCGCCCGCCGCCAATTCTGCCGCCAGAGCTGCCTGAGCCTGGATCCGTTCATTCACGAACCTTTGTTTCAACCCCGGCACCCACGCGGCGGAAACATTGGGGAAATAGGCCAGCGGAACCGTATCGCCCGGCTTGCCGCGTTCGGCATAGACCGCATCGATCAGCGCCTTGTCAAAGCCCGGCTTGTTGCGGTTGATCGGCACCACGTCGTTGGCGCGTTTGAACACCTTGGCCCCGCCGGCACCGCCATGATGGACGGCGGTGGACCAGGCAACATCGCGGATGGTGTGGCTATGGGTCGCGGTGGTCAGATCGATCCCGTTGAGTGCGATCAGTTCATCGATCAGCACCTGATAATGGGTGCGCTGGATAAAGGCGTGCTCGGCCTTGTGCAGGGCCACCGGATCGCGTTCGGCAATGGTTTTCCAGATCGCGGTGAACTGCGCCGTGCCGCCCACCGCGCTGCCGAATTCAGCGGCCCAGGGCTTGCCCTCTTTCTCCATGAATTTCTGCAACGTGCCGCGCGCCGACGACAGCTGATAGCTGCCATAGGATACCCCGCCCGGATCCCCCACTCCGCCGGAAACCGTCGCCGGACCCCGGCCAGAGCTTTCGTAGGTCTTGGACAGCTCACCTAGCGGCTTGAGCTTGTAGGCCGGAGGGGCTGGCGGAGGTGGTGGTGGAGGTGGCGGCGGAGGTGGCGGAGTGCTGGCCGCAGGGATCTTGAGCTTCTGGCCCGGCTGGATCAGCGCCGGGTTGCTGATCGCATTGCGCTGTGCAATCGCCGTGGCGGTAACCCCATATTTTTGCGCGATCTTCCCGAGCGATTCGCCCGGTTTCACAGTGTGGATCGTCTCACTCGCCGGCATCGGCCTGCCTCCTGCTGCCCCTGCCCCACAGGCTACGCCCCCGGTGCGGTGGCGGCAATGTGATATGTCGCACAAAGTCGGGCGCGGCTGCGGGGCGCACTGCCGCCATTTTCCTTGCTTTTGCGCACCCCCTGCCCTAGGGGCCGCCGGTCCGCGCGGGGGCTTGCCCTTGCCCGGATGCCACGGACGGCATGAGGCCCCCGTGGCGGATCGGCCCTTTTGGCCCGCTTAAAACCTCCCCTTACCGGGAGGGCGACAATGGTGTCGCAGCGGAGGAAAGACCGGCGGAAACAACCGCTTGGCCGGGAAAAACGTTGAAGGAACTTAGCAATGGCTAGCAACCCCACGCGCGATCAATTTGCCGCGCTGCTGGATGAATCGCTCGGCGGCGCCGCAGATGGCGGCTTCGAAGGCCGGGTGGTCAAAGGCACCATCACCGCGATCGAAAACGACAAGGCCGTCATCGACGTCGGTCTGAAGAGCGAAGGCCGCGTGCCGCTCAAGGAATTTGCCATGGCCGGCCAGCCCCACGGGCTGAGCGTTGGCGATGAAGTCGAAGTGTTCGTCGATCGCGTCGAAAACTCCGAAGGCGAAGCGATGCTCAGCCGCGACCGCGCCCGCCGCGAAGCCGCCTGGGACAAGCTTGAAAACGAATTTGGCGAAGGCAAGCGCGTTGACGGCGTGATCTTCGGCCGCGTCAAGGGCGGCTTCACCGTTGACCTCGACGGCGCCGTGGCCTTCCTGCCGGGCAGCCAGGTCGATATCCGTCCGGTCCGCGATGTGCAGCCGCTGATGGATATCCCGCAGCCGTTCCAGATCCTGAAGATGGATCGCCGCCGCGGCAACATCGTGGTCTCGCGCCGCGCCGTGCTCGAAGAAACCCGCGCCGAACAGCGCAGCGGCCTGATCCTGAACCTGTCCGAAGGCCAGATCATCGACGGCGTGGTCAAGAACATCACCGACTACGGCGCCTTCGTGGACCTGGGCGGGATCGACGGCCTTCTGCACGTCACCGACATGAGCTACAAGCGGGTCAACCACCCGAACGAAGTCATCAACA
>CAZKAX010000124.1:0-7718 GCA_964550775.1 uncultured Novosphingobium sp.
CGGGTCTGCCGGTCGAGACCTGCGACTGGATCCTGGAAGGCGGCGCGCTCGATACCGATGGCACCGGACTGGTGGCGACCACCGAGCAGTGCCTGCTCAATCCCAACCGCAACCCCGCCCTTTCGCGCGCCGATCTGGAAGCGCGGCTGGCGCGCGATCTGGGCTACACCCGCGTGCTGTGGCTGGGCGACGGGCTAATCAACGATCACACTGACGGGCACGTCGACAACGTGGCCCGGTTCGTTGCCCCGAATATGCTCGCCCTGCCCCGCGCCACCGGGGAGGACGATCCCAATGCCGCGATCTATGCCGATGCCAAAGCGCGGGCCGAGGCCTTTGGGGTGACGGTGCGCGAGGTGCCCTCGCCCGGCCGGGTCGAGAGCGCCAGTGAACTTGGGGGCCGGATCGAACCGGCCAGCTACATGAACTTCTGCATCACCTCCAGGCTGGTAGTGGTGCCGACCTATGGCACCCGGCACGATGCGGACGGCGTTGCGGCGATCGCCGAACTCTTCCCGGACCGCGAGGTGGTGGGGATCCTCGCCGATGCGGTACTGGCCGGCGGCGGCAGCTTCCACTGCGCCAGCCAGCAGATGCCGGTGCTTTAGGGCCACCAAACCCCATTCCGTTCGTGTCGAGCGAAGTCGAGACACCGCGCGCTCGCGTGTCTCGACTTCGTCCAAAGGACGAAGTTTATCCTGAGCTGCGGCTGCTAAGCCGCAAGCCGAAGGGCTCGACACGAACGGAGGCAGGGACGCTCAATCTTGACTCCGTCCGCCCATTCATATAGTTTCAAATGCAACCTTATTGACCGGAGCTTGCATCGCCATGGCCGACCTGTTCGACAACCCGCTTGGCCTCGACGGCTTCGAATTCATCGAATTCTGCGCCCCCGAAAAGGGCCTGCTGGAACCGGTCTTCGCCGCGATGGGTTTTACGCAGATCGCGCAACACCGGTCCAAGGATGTCCAGCTGTGGCGGCAGGGCGGGATCAACCTGATCGCCAATTACGAGCCGCGCAGCCCGGCGGCCTGGTTCGCTGCGGAACACGGCGCTTCGTGCTGCGGCATGGGCTGGCGGGTGAAGGACGCGGCCAAGGCGTACAAACTCGCGCTGGAGCGCGGGGCAGAGCCGGTCGAAAGCCGCACCGGGGTGATGGAACTGCGCCTGCCCGCGATCCGCGGGATCGGCGGGTCGATCATCTATCTGGTCGACCGCTATGAGGGGCAGGACCACGGTGACCTGTCGATCTATGACATCGACTTCGTCTATCTGCCGGGGGTCGATCGCCATCCGCTGGGCGCGGGGTTCCACACGATCGATCACCTGACCCACAACGTCTATGGCGGGCGCATGGCGCACTGGGCGGCGTTCTATGAACGGATCGCCGGTTTCCGCGAGATCCGCTATTTCGACATCAAGGGCGAATATACCGGCCTGACCAGCAAGGCGATGACCGCGCCTGATGGCAAGATCCGCATTCCGCTGAATGAGGAAGGCCGCTCTGGCGGCGGGCAGATCGAGGAATTCCTGCGCGCCTATAACGGCGAAGGGATTCAGCACATCGCGTTTGCCTGCGATGATCTGCTTGGCTGTTGGGACAAGCTCAAGGCGCTCGGCACCCCGTTCATGACCGCCCCGCCCGCAACCTATTACGAGATGCTGGATGAACGCCTGCCCGGCCACGGCGAGCCGGTGGATGAACTGCAGCGGCGCGGGATCCTGCTCGATGGTTCGACCCAGCAGGGCGATCCCCGGCTGCTGCTGCAGATCTTTTCGGAAACGATGGTCGGGCCGGTGTTCTTCGAATTCATCCAGCGCAAGAAGGATGAAGGATTTGGCGAGGGCAACTTCACCGCGCTGTTCGAAAGCATGGAGCGCGACCAGCTCCGGCGCGGCGCGCTGGACGTGAAGGAGCCCGCCCAGTGAGCACGGCCCCGACCCTCCAACGCATCCACCACGTCGCCTATCGCTGCAAGGACGCGAAGCAGACGGTCGAATGGTACCAGCGCGTGCTGGGCATGACCTATACCACTGCCTTTGCCGAGGACACTGTGCCCTCGACCGGCGAGGACGATCCCTACATGCACGTGTTCCTCGATTGCGGCGGGGGCAATGTGCTGGCCTTCTTCGAGCTGCCGCAGCAGCCCGAGATGGGGCGCGATCCGAACACTCCGGCCTGGGTCCAGCATCTGGCCTTCGAAGTGGCGGACGAAGCGGCGCTACTGGCGGCCAAGGTGCATATCGAGGCGCAGGGGATCGAGGTGCTGGGGCCGACCTACCACGGCATCTTCCGTTCGATCTATTTCTTCGATCCCAACGGCCACCGGCTGGAACTGGCCTGCAACATCGGCAAGCCTGAACAGTACGCCGAACTGCGCGAACTGGCCCCGGCCATGCTGGAGGAATGGAGCCAGACCAAGCGCGCCCCGCGCCACGCGGCCTGGCTGCATGAAGACCCCGCCGAACGCGGCGAGGGCTGAACCGCCGACTCGGATCGACCAACGACGTACATTTGCGTTTCCCATGCCGCACCAAGCGGTTATGGGCGCAGCCGTGCGTTCGTTATACATCATCGGGGGCCTTGGCGGGCTGACGCTCGCCCTGACGCCGCATACCGCGCTGGCCCAGCGCGCGAGCGAGAACGCGACCACGCAATCGAGCGACGCCTTCGGCCGCTCGGTCGGCAGCGAGAAGACCGGACTCTACACCAGCGAGGACGTGCGCGGGTTCAACCCGGTCGATGCCGGGAACGTGCGGCTGGAGGGGCTGTACTTCGATCAGGTTGACCGGATTTCCACCCGGTTGATCGATGGCAACACGATCCGGGTCGGCCCGGCCACGCTGCGCTACCCGTTCCCTGCACCGACCGGTCTGGTCGACTATTCGCTGACCCGCTCGCGCGGCAAGCCGATCTATTCGCTCAATCTTGAAGAGGGGTCGAGTTCGGCCCGCGGGATCGGCGGTTCGTTCGAAGTGAAGCAACCGCTTGATGGCGAACGACTGGGGCTGTCGGGCGGGTTCGGCTGGCGCAACGCGCACCGGTTCGAAGGCGGCACGGCCCGGTATCGAACGGTCGGGGCGACCCTGGCCTGGAACCCCGCGCCGGAAACGCAGGTGCTGCTGTTCGGCGGCGATTTCATCTACCGCGGCGATGAGGCGACAGCGACCTATTACCCGGCAGGCACGACGCCGCCCCCGAAGATGAAGCGCGGCGAGGATCATTCGCAAAGCTGGACCCCGCGCAATCAGGACAACTGGACCGCCGGTACGGTGGTCAAGGCACCGCTGGGCGGACTGCGCGTGGAAGCCGGACTGTTCTACAGCCTGCGCGATCAGCACAGCGTCTATGCCGATATCATGGGCGGCACGCGGCCCGACGGCAGCGTGGCGGGCCGCCGGATCGTGGCCGATGCGGACAGCCGCGACGGCTCGCTCTCGGGCGAGTTCCGCCTGATCAAGCGCTGGACCAGCGGCAGCATCAGCCAGCAACTGACCGCATCGGTCCGTGGCCGTTCGCGGGACCGCCGCTTTGGCGGCGCGCAGACGATCCTGCTCGGCCCCAGCACCGCGCTGGCCCCCGATCCCCGCCCTGCCCCGGCCCTTACCATCGGCCCCAAGAACCGTGACCGCGTGCGCCAACTGACCTATGGGCTCAGCTGGTCGCTGGTATCCTCGCACGGGTTCAGTTTCGATGCCGGGCTGTCGACCAGCAATTACCGCAAGGCGGTCGACTTTGCCGACCCCGCGCTGGCCGATCCGGTGACCCGCGATCACCCGCTGCTGTTCAATCTGGGCGCATCGTGGAATGTGACGCGCAGTGTGATGCTCTACGGCGGGGTCAGCCACGGGCAGGAAGAAGCCCTGGTCGCGCCGGACGTGGCCACCAACCGTTCAGAGGCCCCGGCGGCGATCCACACCCGGCAGGTCGAAGCCGGGATCAAGTATGCGATCACCCCGCGCCTGACGCTGATTGCGGGCGGGTTTTCGATCACCAAGCCCTATTACAACCTCGATCCGGCGCTGCGCTATCGCCAGCTCGGCACCCTGCGCAACCGCGGACTGGAACTGTCGCTCACCGGGCAGCTCGCCCCGGGGCTGACTTTGGTCGGCGGGACCATGCTGCTCGATCCGCGCATTTCGGGCGAGGCGGTGGATGCGCGGCTGATCGCGATCCGTCCGGTCGGCCAGATCCGCCGCCGCAGCGCCGCCAATCTCGACTGGCGGCTGGGTCAGGGCAAGAGCCCGCTGAGCTTTGACGCCGCGCTGGAAAGCCTGTCGCGAAAGGTCGGCAATGCCGCCAACACGCTCTACGCCCCGGCGCGGACCACGGTGACACTGGGCGCACGCTACCGCTTCAAGGCCGCGGGCGCGGACTGGCTGATCCGTCCGGTGCTGATCAACGCTTTCAACAATTACGGCTGGCAGGTCAGCAGCAGCGGCGGCTTTACCTATACCACGCCGCGCACCCTGACCCTGCAGCTGGCCGCAGACTTCTAAGTCCGCTCCACCCGCAAGGTGGCGATTGCTGCCAGCACCAGAGTTCCCGCCGCAAAGGCCATGGTCCAGATCGGCTCGCCCGGGAACCAGGCCTGCATGATCGTTCCCATCACCGTTGCCACCAACAATTGCGGCACCACCACGAAGACGTTGAACAGCCCCATGTAGATCCCCAGCTTCGACTGCGGCAGGCTGGAGGCGAGGATCGCGTAGGGCATGGCGAGGATCGAGGCCCAGGCAATCCCAACCAGTACTTCACTCACCAGCAGGTGCTGCGGGTCCCTGAGCACGAAAAAGCTGGCATAGCCCAGCGCCCCCGCCAACAGGCACAGTGCATGTGTGCGGATCTGCCCGATCCGGCGGGACAGCCACGGCAGCAGGGTCAGCGCCGCGACTGCCGCCACGCCGTTATAGACCGAAAACAGCACCCCCACCCAGTTCGCGCCCCGCTGATAGGCGGCGCTGGCCGGATCGACCGAACCGAAGAAATGCTGTGCGACCACCGGGGTAGTGTTGATCCACATGATGAACAGCGCCGACCAGCTGAAGAACTGCACCACGGCCAGCCGCCGCATGATCGGCGGCATGCCCGAAAAATCGCCAACAATGCTGGCCAGCATCGATTGCGCGCGACCGGCACGGGCGAGCAGGATCGCGGCCAGGGTGGCAAGGCCATACCCCGCCAGCAATGCGCCGAGCAGGTACACCTCCTGCTTCAGCATCCAGTGCCGCGTTACCCAGGCCACCAGCGCGCCCGCCACCAGCCACGGCAAGGCCGCAGCAGGACTGCGCGCGGCAAGGTCTGGCCCCGGCGCCGCCGCCTCATCCGCTTCACCAAAGGCGCGTTGCTGTTCGGGGGAGTATTCCTGAGTGGTCAGCACGGTCCACAGCACCGCCAGCAGCAACGCCGCACCGCCCGCCCAGAACGAATAGCGCACCGTATCGGGTATCGCCCCCAGCGGCGCCTCGTTCGACACGCCGAAGTGATCGAGCAGATAGGGAAACAGCGATCCCGCCACCGCGCCAGCCCCGATGAAGGCGGTCTGCACACCGTAACCGGCGGTATGCTGGTCCTTGCGCAGCATATCGCCCACAAAAGCGCGGAACGGTTCCATCGATACGTTGAGACTGGCATCGAGCAGCCACAGCAACATCGCCGCCGACAGCAGCATCGTGCTTTGCGGCATCAGCACCAGCGACAGCGCCGCCAGCAGCGCCCCGGCCAGAAAGAACGGCCGCCGCCGCCCCAGCCGCCCCAGCCAGGTCCGGTCAGACAGGTGCCCGATCACCGGCTGGACCAGCAGTCCGGTGAGTGGCGCAGCGATCCAGAGCGCGGGCAGATCATCGATGCTTGATCCCAAGGACTGGAACACCCGGCTCATATTGGCGTTCTGCAAAGCAAAGCCGATCTGGATGCCGAAGAACCCGAAGCTGATGTTGCACAGCCCGGCCCAATTCTGGCGCGGTTTTTCCATGGCCCTGTCCTCTCCCCGTACCCGACGGGGTTCGCACGCCGCCGCGCGCCCGGCAACACGCATACGAATACGTAACCCGTCCTTCAAATTCCCGAACTGCGCCGCACCACCAACCGCGCGGGCAGAGTGCGCGGGGGTGGTTCGCGGTCTTCGATTTCGGCGACCAGGGTTTCGACCAGCAGTTCCCCTGCGCCTTTCAGGTCCTGCATCAGGGTGGTCAGCGGCGGGTTGGTCATGCTGGCGGCGGGCAGATCGTCAAAGCCCACCACGGCCACATCCTGCGGCACGGACAGACCGGCTTCGGCCAGTTCGCGCATCGCCCCGATCGCGATCAGGTCGCTGGCAGCAAAAACCGCGTCAAACCCGGTTCCGGCATCGATCAGCGTGCGCACTGCCGCCCTGCCGGATTCCTCGTGGCTCAGGGCATCGGCCTGCAAGGCTGGGTCCACGGCAATCCCGGCATCGGTCAGCGCAGCACACAGCCCGCGATAGCGATCGGCAAATTCGGGATAATGCTCGTCCGCCTGCCCCAGGAACGCGATCCGCCGCCGACCCTGCGCCAGCAAATGTTCCCCCGCCTGCCGCCCCGCGCCCAGATTGTCCGAGCCCACGGTCACCCCGATATTGTCATCGCGCACCGATCCCCAACGCACGAACTGGGTGCCATGTTCGACCAGCTCGGTCAGGCGGCTGGTGTAGAGCGTATAGTCCCCATAGCCGAGCAGGATCAGCCCGTCCGCGCGGTGGCTGTCCTGGTACCGGACGTGCCAGTCATCCTCCATTTTCTGGAACGAAATCAGCAGGTCCAGCCCACGATTGGCGCATTGCCGGGTGATCGAACCCAGCATGGCCAGAAAGAACGGGTTGATCTTTGAATCGTCGGTGGTCTGTTCTTCAAAGAACAGCAGCGCGATCGTGTTGGAGCGCTGCGAGCGCAGCGACGAGGCGTTCTTGTCGACCGAATAGTTGAGTTCCCGCGCAATCGCCTCGATCCGTTGGCGGGTGGCCAGACTGACCGATTTGGACCCGCGCAGCGCGCGGCTGACCGTGGGCTGCGACACCCCGGCGCGATAGGCGATGTCGAAACTGGTCGGCTTGTTCGACCGTTTGCGCCCCATGGTTCCTCCCCGTCCCCGCCATGCCAGGATGGCTCCGGAACCGCGCCAGACTAGGCTCCGTGGCACCGCAGGGCAAGCTGGGCCAGTTGGTAAGCGGTGCTTACGAATAGCGTGACATTCCAGACACAGCAGCACACAGCGCATAATATGCGTATACGTATGCCTTCTTCCTGCAAGGGGAATTGGGGTCCTATTGCGCCGATCCAATGTGGGGAGGGACTGAAATTCTCCCGCAGTCATGGGTCGCACCACCTGGCCCGTCAGTATCCGGTGGTTCACAGGGAGAGTTCAATCGTGAACGCTTATCGCTCGCTCAATCGCGGCCTCGGGGTTTCAGCCCTGGCCATTGCCATTTCCGCTTTCGTCCTGCCCGCCGCGGCCCAGGCGCAAGACGCCGCCCCGGTCGGTGACGCCACCGTTGCCGATGACGGCGCGATCGTCGTCACGGGTTTCCGCGCCTCGCTGCAGAACGCGGTCAACACCAAGAAGAAGGCCGACACGATCGTCGAATCGGTTTCGGCCGAAGACATCGGCAAGCTGCCCGACGCATCGATTGGCGAATCGATCGCCCGTCTGCCCGGCCTCACCTCGCAGCGCCTGTTCGGCCGCGCCAACTCGGTCGCGA
>CAZKAX010000125.1:0-7512 GCA_964550775.1 uncultured Novosphingobium sp.
CTCGAAACCGAGAGTACTTCTCCGGTCATGTAGCTCGACAGGTCGGAGGCGAGGAACATCATCACGTTCGCGACTTCCCATACCTCGGCGGGGCGGCCAAAGGCCTCCTTGCTCGACAGTTCGGCCAGCAATTCGTCGGTGGTCACCTTGGCCAAAAAGGCGTGCATCGCGATCGACGGGGCGACGGCGTTGATCCGCACACCGTGTTCGGCGGCCTCAACCGCAGAGCATCGCGTAAAGGCCATCACCCCGGCCTTGGCCGTGGCATAGTGGGCCTGCCCCTTTTGCGCGCGCCAGCCCAGCACCGAGGCGTTGTTGACGATCACGCCGGTCTTGCGCGCATACATTGCGGGGAGGAAAGCCCGGCTCATCCGGAACACCGAATTGAGCGTGACGTCGAGCACCCGGAACCACTGCTCGTCGGTCATCTGGACCACATCAACCTCGCCGCCCAGACCGGCGTTGTTGATCAGCACGTCGATGTGGCCCAGTTCCTTCAGCGCGGCGGCGTGCAGCGCATCGACCTGGTCCTGGCTGGTCACGTCGCAGACCACTGTCGCGGGCCGCGCGCAGCCGACCTCTGCCGCGATCCGGTCCGCTGCCTCACCCAGGCGGCGTTCGTGGAAATCGCTGATCAGCACGCTCGCGCCCTCTTCCGCCGCGCGCTTGGCTGCGGAATAGCCGATGCCGGTACCGGCGGCGGCGGTGACCACCACGGTCTTGCCCTTCAGCAGGCCACGGGGTTCGGGATAGGTCGGGATCAGGCTCACAGGTCACCCCTCGGTTCGCGCGGCATGCCCAGACCGCGTTCCGCAATCAGGTTGCGCTGGATCTGGTTGGTGCCGCCATAGATCGTATCGCTGCGGCTGAAGAGGAACAGGTTGGGCAACATCTGCCACTCGTACTCGTTCCCCTCGGCCAGTTCGCCCGCCTGCCCCAGCACGTCCATCGCCAGTTCGCCCAGGCTGCGCCGCCAGCTGGCCCACTGGATCTTGTAGGTCAGCGCCGCGCCGTCGATCCTGGAATGATCCGTGTTCGACAGCATCCGCAGCGCGCCGTAGCGCATCAGCCGCAGACCGATTTCCGCCTTGGCGATGCGCTGACGGATCAGCGGGTTGTTCGCCTGACCATTGGCCTTGGCGGCGACGATGATTTCGTCCAGCTCGTTGCGAAAGGCCATCTGCTGGCCCAGCGTCGAAACCCCGCGTTCAAAGGCAAGCAGGCCCATGGCGATCTGCCAGCCCTGGCCCACCGCGCCGATCATGCTGTCTTCGGGGCAGCGCGCATCGGTAAAGAAGGTTTCGTTGAATTCGGCATCGCCGTTGATCTGCTTGATCCCGCGGATCTCGATCCCCGGCTGCTTAACGTCCATCATCAGGAACGACAGGCCCTTGGGGCCCTTCGATCCTTCCTCGGTGCGAGTGACGACGAAGATCCAGTCGGAAATATGCGCCAGACTGGTCCAGATCTTCTGACCATTGACGACCCATTCGCCATTTTCCAGCCGCCCCTTGGTGCGGACCGAGGCGAGGTCGGACCCTGCGCCGGGTTCGGAGAAGCCCTGGCAGAAGATCGTCTGCCCCGCCGCGATCCCGGGCAGGAAGCGCTGCTTCTGCTCTTCGGTGCCAAAGGCCAGGATCGTCGGTCCGGCCAGTTCGATGCCGATGTGGTTGACCCGCCCCGGCACGCCCGCGCGGGCGTACTCCTCGGCAAAGATCACCTGCTGCGCGAGGCTAGCATCGCGCCCGCCCCACTGGCTGGGCCAGCCGATGCACGACCACTTGTGCGCGGCGAGCTGCTGTTCCCATTCCTTGCGCCGCTCCGCCTTGGCGGTCAGCGTGGTAATGCCCTTGATGTCCTTGAATTCGCCCGCCATCTGGCCTTGCAGCCAGTCGGCGCATTCAGCGCGGAACAGTTCTTCTTCGGGCGAGAAACCAAGCTTCATGCCGCTTCTCCCAAAACCATCGTCGCCACCTGTTCGCGGTGCCAATCGCCATGGCCCAGCATCGATTGCAGCGAACGGGCGCGTTTGAAGTAAAGGTGGGCATCGTGTTCCCAGGTAAAGCCGATCCCGCCGTGCAGCTGAATCATGTTGCCCGCGCATAGGAAGGCGGTGTCCGCGGCAAAGCTCTTGGCCGAATGCAGCGCAATCTGCGCTTCGTCTGCCCCTTCATCGACCGCGCAGGCCGCCCAGTAGACCGCGCTGCGGGCCTGTTCGATCTCGATCATCATGTCCGCCAGCCGGTGCTTGTAGGCCTGGAACGAGCCGATCGCGCGGCCGAACTGCACACGCTCCTTGGCATAGGCAACCGTGCGGTCGAGCGAAGCCTGCGCCACGCCAAGCGCCTCGGCTGCGGCAATAATCCAGCCCGATGTGCGCGCGGCGGCCAGCGCGGCCGCGCCATCGGCCAGCGGCTCGCCAGCCGCGCCGTCGAGTGACACCGTGGCAAAGGGCCGCGTCTGGTCCATGGTCGTGTGGCGGGTCACACTGACCCCGGGTGCATCGGCGCGAACCAGCCATGCCTGATCGCCCTGACCGAGCACAAACAGATCGGCCACGCCGCCATGCGCGACAAAGCTGAAACTGCCTGACAACGTGCCGTCGGTAACGTCCAGCCGATCGGTGCCAGCGCAGACGGCAATGGCCTCGCCTGAAACGAGCTGGCCCAGCCATTCGCTCTGCTGCGCTGCGCTGCCGCCAGCGGCAATCGCCTGCGCGGCCATGGCCTGTCCCAGCAGCGGCAGGGCCGCGACCTGACTGCCCGCGGCTTCCGCCACGATCGCCAGTTCGACCATGCCCAGCCCGGCCCCGCCCAGTTCCTCGGCAATGCCGATCCCGGCCAGGCCCAGTTCGGCGCAGAAGCTGGTCCACAGCGCGCGGTCAATCCCGTCCGCCGCCATCGCCTTGCGGGTGCGCTCACTGGTGGCATTTTCCGCGAAGAACCCTTTGACGGTCTCCGCGATCATCGCCTGTTCTTCGGTGAAAGCGAAATGCATCACGCGGTCCCCCAGACCTTGCGCGGGGGCACGCGGCTGGCGATCAGCTGTTCAACCGCTGCGCCCACTTCCGCCGGTTCCCACTTCGCGCCTTTGTCCACCACCGGGCCTTCGCGCCAACCCTGCTCCAGCATGATCTTGCCGCCTTCGAGTTCGAACACGCAGCCGGTCACATCGGCGCTCTGGCTCGATCCCAGCCAGACCACCGTCGGGGCGATGTTGGCCGGGTCCATCACGTCAAACGCCTGACCTTCGGTCGCCATCTTTTCGGCAAAGGCCTGTTCGGTCATGCGGGTGCGGGCCGAGGGGGCGAGCGCGTTGGCAGTGATGCCATACCGCCCCAGCTCTGCCGCCTGCACTAGCGTCAGCGAGGCGATCCCGCCCTTCGCGGTGGAATAGGCGGCCTGCGCGATGCTGCCTTGCAGACCCGCGCCGGACGAGGTGTTGATGATCCGCGCGTCGGGGTTCGTGCCGCCCTTCTGCTTTTCCCGCCAATAATTCACCGCGTGGCGGCTGAGGCAGAAATGCCCGCGCAGGTGCACGTGCATGGTCGCGTCCCATTCCTCCAGCGTGGCCGAAACGAACATCCGGTCGCGCACGATCCCGGCGTTGTTGACCACCACGTGGAGATCGCCGAACGCATCGAGCGCGCATTGGACGATCCGCCCGGTGGCGTCCCAATCGGTGATGTCTTCGTAGTTCGCTACCGCCTGCCCGCCAGCGGCCCTGATCTCTTCGACCACGCCATCGGCTGCGCTGGTATCGCGCCCTTCGCCGCTGAGCGATGTGCCGATATCATTGACCACCACGTTCGCGCCTTCCGCGCCGAACGCGAGTGCATAGGCCCGGCCCAGCCCGCGCGCGGCGCCGGTGATGATGACGGTTCTTCCCTTGCAGATACCCATTACAGCCTCTCGATAATCGTGACGTTGGCCTGCCCGCCGCCTTCGCACATGGTCTGCAGGCCATAGCGCCCGCCGGTGCGTTCCAGCGCGTTCAGCATTGTGGTCATCAGCCGCGCGCCGGTGGCACCCAGCGGATGGCCCAGCGCGATCGCGCCGCCGCAGACGTTGACCTTCTCGCGCGGAATGCCGAGCTGCTTCATCCAGGCCATCGGCACCGAGGCAAAGGCCTCGTTGCATTCGAACAGGTCGATGTCAGCCACGGTCATGCCCGCCTTTTTCAGGGCATGTTCGGTGGCGGTGATCGGCGCGGTCAGCATCCACACCGGATCGTCGGCGCGGACCGACAGGTGGTGGACGCGGGCGCGCGGCTTGAGGTTGTGTTCCTTCACCGCGCGTTCGCTGGCGACCAGCAAGGCCGCCGCGCCATCGCAGTTCTGGCTGGAAATCCCGGCGGTGATGATCCCGCCTTCCTGCACCGTGCGCAGGCCGGCCAGACCTTCCAGGCTGGTTTGCGGGCGGATGGTTTCGTCCGCAGCCAGCTCAGCCATCGGCGCGATCTCGGCATCGAACCAGCCATTGTCCTGTGCGGCCTGCGCGCGCTGGTGGCTGGCCACGGCGAACGCTTCCATTTCCGCGCGGGACAGGCCCCACTTCTGGGCGATCATTTCCGCCGAGTTGATCTGGTTGAGGATCCCGTCTCCATACCGCGCCACCCAGCCGGGCGAGGTGTTGAACGGATTGGAAAAGCCATAAGGCTCCGCCGCCAGCATCGCCGCCGAGATCGGGATCGCGTTCATTGCCTGCGATCCGCCCGCGACGACCAGATCCTGCGTCCCGCTCATCACGCCCTGCGCGGCAAAGTGCAGCGCCTGCTGGCTCGAACCGCACTGGCGGTCGATGGTAGTGCCCGGCACGTGCTGCGGCAGGCCCGCCACCAGCCAGACGGTGCGGCCGATGTCCCCGGCCTGCGGACCGATCGTGTCGCAGCAGCCCCATACCACATCGTCCACCAGGTTGGCGTCGATCCCGGTCCGCTCGATCAGCGCCTTGATCGGGTGCGCCCCCAGGTCGGCGGGGTGAACCCCGGCCAGGCTGCCCTTCTTGCGCCCGATGGGGGTACGCACGGCGTCGATGATATAGGCTTCAGCCATTGGTTTCCTCACGCAAAAGTGTGCTGCGGGCCGATTGGCAGGGCACCGCCCAGAACCGCATCATCAACCCGCTGCAAATGATAGGCACGGTCGCCCCAGGCGCCGCACAGCGCCCAGCTGCGCTTCATCCAGAAGTGCAGATCGACCTCGTAGGTATAGCCCATGGCCCCGTGGACCTGGATCGCGGTTTCGGCGGTCAGCATGGCCGCGTCGCTCGCCGCCACCTTGGCGTGGCTGACGTGGACGGCGGCGCTGCCCAGCCTGTCTTCCAGCGCTTGCGCCGCACGCCAGACCACCGGCTTGGCGAATTCAATCGCCACCGAGCAGCTCGCCAGCTGGTGCTTGAGCCCCTGAAACGCGCCGACCGGCTGGCCGAACTGGGTGCGGACCTTGGCATATTCGACCGCCTGGTGGAGCATGGCATCGGCCAGCCCGACCAGTTGCGCGGCGCTCATCAGCGCACCCAGATTCAACAAAAACCCATCTCCGTCCGCGTCGAGCGAAGTCGAGACGCCCGGCGCTGACGTGTCTCGACTACGCTCGACACGAACGGAGAGGTTTCTGAGGGGATCAACACTGGTCAGTGCTGAACCCTTGCCATCGGCCTCCCACGGATTGATCGCATGCGGTACGGCGATCTGCCGAGTGCCAGCAACCACGTCCTCAAGTCCGTCGAGCTTTCCCTGCGCCACCAGCCAGGGCACGCCGACAAATGCAGTATCGACCAGCGGTTCGGCCAGGCACGCCCGCCCGCATTCGGCGGCGATCAGTGCGGCTTCGGAGAGGCCCATGCCGAGCCCGCCCTGCGCTTCGGGTACGCACAGCCCGGTCAGACCCATATCGACCAGCCCCTGCCAGATCGCGGGATCGCGATTGCCTTGCTCGTCGAGCCGGCGCAGCACCTCGGGACCGTGCGTCCCGCTCAGGTAATCGCGCACACCTTCGGCAAGGGTGAGTTGATCGTCGGTGAAACGGAAGTCCATCAGCCCGCTCCCACCCGCGGCAGGCCGAGCAGCCGCTCGGCCGTGATATTGCGCTGAACCTCGTTCGAACCCGCATAGATCGGGCCGGACAGCGAGAAGATGTAGCCCTCCAGCCACTGGTTGACCGAGCCATCGGCGAACCGCTTCAGCTCGGCCGCCGCGCCCAGCAGCTGCATCGCGGTGCGGTGCATCGCCCGGTCGAGTTCGGACCAGAAGATCTTGTTGAGGCTCGCCTCGGCACCGATCTTGCCCCCGGCCATGATCTTCGCCGCGACGGCATAGGTGTTGTAGGCATAGGCCTGTGCCGCGCCCCAGGCCTGCACCACCGCTTCGCGCGCGGCGGGCGAGGCCTTGTCGGCATTGGCGCGGTACAGGTCCACCAGCCGCTGCGCCGTCGCCTGGAACCGGCCGGGCGAGCGCAGCATCAGCCCGCGTTCGAACCCGGCGGTGGCCATGGCCACGTTCCAGCCCTGCCCTTCGCCCGCCAGGCAGTTCTCCACCGGCACCCGCACTTCGTCGAAGAACAGTTCGGCAAAGCCAGTGTCCCCATGCAACTGACGGATCGGACGGCGGGTGATGCCGGGGCTGTTCAGATCGAACAGGATGAAGGTCAGCCCCTTGTGGCGCTTGCTCTCGGGATCGGTGCGGAAGATGCCGAAACCCCAATCGGCAAAGGCCGCGCGGCTCGACCATGTTTTCTGCCCGGTGATGACATAGTGATCGCCGTCCCGCACCGCCTTGGACTGGATCGCGGCCATGTCGCTGCCCGCGCCGGGCTCGGACCAGGCCTGCGCCCAGATCACTTCGCCCCGCGCCATCGGCGGCAGGAAGCGGGCCTTCTGCTCTTCCGTGCCGAATTCCATGATCGTCGGGCCGAGCAGGAAGATGCCGTTCTGGTTGGCCCGGTTTGGCCCGCCGGCGGCGAAGTACTCTTCCTCGAAGATCAGCCACTGGATCAGGTCCAGCCCGCGCCCACCGAACTGTTCGGGCCAGGTCACCATGCCCCAGTTGCCGCTGGCCAGCGTGCGTTCCCATGCGACGTGCTGGTCGAATCCTTCGCGGCATTCGAGCGTGACGAGCGGCTCCTTGGGCACGTGCGCTGCCATCCAGGCGCGCACTTCGGCCCGGAACGCCTGTTGCTCGGGGGTGTAGGAGAGCTGCATCAGAACTTCGCGGCCTTGCCCGTCTCGACGAAGGCATCGCGGCTCTTCTGGCTGTCTTCGTGCATGTACATTTCGAGCGTGAAGCCCTGTTCCCAGCGGTAGCCGCGATCGACATCGCGTGGTTCCAGCCCGTTGAGCGCCTCTTTGGCGATCACCAGCGCCTTGCGGCTCTTGCTGGCGATGACAGCGCAGAATGCGCGCGCTTCCTCGACCAGCCGATCACGGGGAACGACCTTTTCGACCGCGCCCAGCCGGTAGGCTTCCTCGGCCGGGATATTGCCGCCGGTGAAGAAGGCGGCGCGGACCTTGTGCA
>CAZKAX010000126.1:0-7391 GCA_964550775.1 uncultured Novosphingobium sp.
ATGATCCCGACCACCACCGGCGCCGCCCGCGCCGTGGGTGAAGTGCTGCCCGAACTGAAGGGCAAGCTGGACGGCAGCGCCATCCGCGTGCCGACCCCCAACGTCTCGGTGGTCGATCTGACCTTCACGCCGAAGCGCGACACCACCAAGGATGAAGTCAACGCGCTGCTCAAGGCGGCTAGCGAAGGCGCGCTGAAGGGCGTGCTGGGCTTCTCGGACGAGCCGCTGGTTTCGATCGACTACAACGGCTGCGCCAACTCCAGCACCATCGACAGCCTGGAAACCTCGGTTATCGACGGCAAGCTGGTGCGCGTGCTCAGCTGGTACGACAACGAATGGGGCTTTTCCAACCGCATGGTCGATACGGCCGGCGCAATGGGGAAGTTGCTGTAAGCTTTCGACCCCTCCCGCTTGCGGGAGGGGAGCGAGACTTGGCGGCCTTGTGCCGCCTAGTCGCAGCGGGGTGGGCCTTGCGGCCCAAACGACCTGCCGGTCGTGCCCACCCCTGACCCCTCCCGCAAGCGGGAGGGGGATGGAGGACACATGACCAAGTTCAAGACCCTCGACGATCTCTCTGACCTCACCGGCAAGGTCGCGCTGGTGCGCGTGGACCTGAACCTGCCGATGCAGGACGGCGCGGTAACCGATGATACGCGGGTGCGGGCCTCGGCCCCCACGATCCTGGAACTGTCTGCCAAGGGCGCCAAAGTCCTGCTGCTGGCCCACTTTGGCCGCCCGAAGGGTGAGCGGGTCTCGACCATGTCGGTTAGCATGACGCTCGACGCGGTGCAGGCGGTGCTGGGCAAGGAAGTGATGTTCGTGCCCGAGATCGCGGGCGACGTGGTCAAACAGTCGATCGGCATCCTCCAGCCCGGCGATATCGCCCTGCTGGAAAACACCCGCTTCTGGAAGGGTGAGGAAGCGAACGATCCGGAATTCGCGAAGGCGATCGCGGCCAATGCCGACATCTATGTCAACGATGCCTTCTCTGCCGCGCACCGCGCCCATGCCACCACCGAGGGACTGGCGCATCTGCTCCCGGCCTATGCGGGCCGGTCGATGGAGGCAGAACTCAAGGCGCTCGACAAGGCGCTCGGCACCCCGGTCAAGCCGGTTGCGGCGGTGGTTGGCGGGGCCAAGGTTTCGTCAAAGCTGGATGTGCTGACCCATCTGGTCACCCAGGTCGATCACCTGATCATCGGCGGCGGCATGGCCAACACCTTCCTTGCGGCGCGCGGGGTCAATGTCGGAAAATCGTTGTGCGAACATGATTTGGCTCCGACTGCTGAGAAAATTCTTGAAACGGCGGAAGCATCGGGCTGCATCGTCCATCTGCCCTATGACGTGGTGGTGGCCAAGGAATTCGCCGCCAATCCTGTGTCCTTGCGCACCTGCAACGTGCACGAAGTGGCTGCGGATGAGATGATCCTTGATGTGGGGCCACAGGCGGTTGAAGCGCTGGCCGATGTGCTCAAGACCTGCCGCACGCTGGTGTGGAACGGCCCGCTGGGGGCTTTCGAAACCGAGCCGTTCGACATGGCGACCGTCGCTCTGGCCAAAAGCGCCGCAGCGCTGACGGCCGAAGGCGCGCTGGTATCGGTGGCGGGCGGCGGCGATACCGTTGCCGCGCTGGCCCATGCCGGGGTGACCGAACAGTTCAGCTACATTTCCACCGCGGGCGGTGCCTTCCTTGAATGGATGGAAGGCAAGGAACTGCCTGGCGTGAAGGCACTCGAAATCTGATTGGTTAGCACGGTTGCCTTTCGCGGCGCTGCTCGCTATCGGCCCCGGATACATACGTATGCAAACACAGGAACGGATTCGATGAACACTGCTGACATGACCGCCAAAATGGCCGCCGGAAACGGCTTTATCGCCGCGCTGGACCAGTCGGGCGGTTCGACTCCCAAGGCGCTGGCCGGGTACGGGATCGAAGCCGGGGCGTGGAGCAATGACGAGGAAATGTTCGGCCTGATCCACGAAATGCGCGCCCGGATCATCCGTTCGGCTGCGTTCGATGGCAGCAAGGTGATCGGCGCGATCCTGTTCGAACGCACCATGGACGGCACGGTCGATGGCGTGCCGACCCCGCAGGCCCTGATCGCCAAGGGCGTGGTCCCCTTCATCAAGATCGACAAGGGTCTGGAAGACGAAGCGAACGGCGTGCAGCTGATGAAGCCGATGCCTGAACTCGACGCGCTGCTGGTCCGCTCGAAGGCGCTGGGCGTCTATGGCACCAAGGAACGCTCGGTGATCAATTCCGCCAACCCGGCCGGGATCGCCGCCGCGGTGGCGCAGCAGTTCGAAGTCGGCCGCCAGGTACTCAGCCACGGGATGATGCCGATGCTGGAGCCCGAGATCAACATCAAGAGCGAGACCCGCGCCGAATGCGACGTGATCATGCTGGAGGAGATCCTCAAGAACCTTGAGGCGATGGACACGCAGGTCATGCTGAAGCTGTCGCTGCCGGTCGTGCCGGGAACCTTCGATGCGCTGACCAGCCACCCCAAGGTGCTGCGCGTGGTCGCGCTGTCGGGCGGCTACAAGCGCCCTGAAGCCTGCGTCGAACTCAGCAAGAACAAGGGCATCATCGCCAGCTTCAGCCGCGCGCTGCTCGAAGACCTGCGTGCGCAGATGAGCGACGCCGAATTCGACGCCTCGCTGGGTGAGGCGATCGAAGCGATCTATCAGGGTTCGACCCGGAAGATCTGAGCCATGGAGCAGCCGGCCACGACCCGGAAGATCTGAGCCATGGAGCAGCCGGCCACGACCTTCGCGAACCATCGCGGGGTCGTGCCGCTGCTCTGGGCTTTCTTCGGTCTGGCTTGCATGGAAATGCTGGCCATGCACCTGTTCGTCGCGCTGAAATGGCCGGGTATCGCGTGGCCGCTGACCGGCGTGACCGCGTTGTCGATCGTCTGGCTGGTGCGCTGGATCCTTTCATGGCCGCGCCTGCCGCATGAATTGCACGGAGGCGTGCTGACCCTGCATATGGGCTCGCTGCGGCACTATGCGGTGCCGGCTGCAAGCATTGCGGGAGTGCGGACGGCGGTGAGCGATGTGGTGCTGAAGGTGCCCGGCACGGCCAATCTGGTGCCGGTGGCCTATCCCAACCGGATCGTGGACTTGACCGAACCGCTGCCCGGCCGCCGCCCGGTGCGCCACATCGCGATCCGGCTCGACGATCCCGCCGCGTTCGATGCGGCGATGGCGGGGCTGGGGATTGGGGTTGGCGTTACAACCCGCCTGCAAACGTAAAGCTGAACCGGTAGTCGCCCGGCCGGATCGCGCGCTGCACGCTGCGCGGGGGCATCACGCCTTGCAGGGTGAGCTGCCCGTCTGCCACCTGCACCGGCTCGCCCAGCTTCACTTCGCGCAGCTCGCTGCCCCGGCCAAGGCGGATCCGCACCTGCAAACGCACGTCTCCGGCGCGGATGCAGCGGGCTTCCATCGGGCAGCGGCTGTCTTCCAGCACCTTGAGCGGGGTCACGCGCGGGCCGCCCACGTTTACTGTCTGGCCCAGCCGCGCCTCCACGCTGCCATCCTCGCCCACGCGGGGCGTGACGCAGCCGGTCAGGGCGATGAGGGTGAGGGGAAGGAGGGCCATGTGCTTCATTCCCCGCATTCTGCCACGCGGCGATGAACCGCGCCAGAACGCTTGGCGCGCGCCGCTTTGGCGGATAGGGAGACGGCCATGGACCTTTGCCAACTCTATCTGATCTCCCCGCTCGACGTTTCGGGCGCATTCCCTGACCGGCTGGCCCGCGCGCTCGATGCCGGGCCCGTCGCGGCGTTCCAGTTCCGCGTCAAGGACGTGGACGAGCATGAGGCCGCCCGGCTGGCCGAGCCGCTCCAGGCGATCTGCGCGGAGCGTGAGGTGGCCTTTATCGTCAACGATTCGATCGCGCTGGCCAAACGGCTTGGCGCGGACGGGGTGCATCTGGGGCAGGGCGACGGCGAAGTCGCCGATGCCCGCGCGCGGCTGGGCAAGGATGCGCAGATCGGCGTCACTTGCCACGCCAGCCGCCATCTGGCGATGGAAGCGGGTGAGGCCGGGGCAGACTATGTCGCCTTCGGGGCCTTCTTCCCGACCCAGACCAAACAGACCGAACACGTGGCCGATCTCGCCACCTTGACCTGGTGGCAGGACATCTTCGAAATCCCCTGCGTCGCGATCGGCGGGATCACCCCGGACAATTGCCTTCCCTTGGTGGAAGCGGGAGCGGATTTCCTGGCCGTCAGCCACGCCGTGTGGGGCGGGGACGAGGCCGCGGCGGTCAGGGCTTTTGCGGAGCGGCTGCGGGGGTAGGGCGATTTCATCGCCACGTGCCGAAGACCTGCCACTGGCATTGCGAATCTGATCCCGGGCGTTGCCAATGCGTCATCAGCGGCGTTGATCAGGAACCAGCCGCAAACCGCAATCTTGCTGGATCATGGCTCATTTTTCCGGCCGGAACGATCTGGCCAGGGGGTGGCGCAGAATTCCTGGATCAGTGACCGGGGCAGGCCGATGGCGGCAAAAGCTGTCGCCGCATGGCTTTGGATGGATATCCGTTTATCCGGATATCCGTATATCGGTATATCCGGATATCCATCCAAATAGGCTTCCAAATTAGGGCTTTCCTACAGCCGTTCAAACCGGGATACTCGCGGGCCATGACAGCCGCGAATCCCTTGGAAAGCCTGACTTCCTGCCATGCCGGGCATTTCATCCGGTGCGGGTTGAACCGGGGCAGCGGGGCTGGATTTTCTTCTTTCAGGACTGTGTCCATAGTGTCCAGTCCTTCAGCCGGGGTCCATCCTGATGAGCGATAATCCACCCGTGACCCGGCCTCTGCCGCTCACCGAACTGACACTGCGCGGCGTGCTGCTGGGGGCGGTGCTGACCGTGCTGTTCACGGCGGCGAATGTCTATCTGGGGCTCAAGATCGGGCTGACCTTTGCCACGTCGATCCCTGCGGCGGTGATTTCGATGGCGGCGTTGAAGGCGTTTTCGGACACCACGATCCAGGAAAACAACATCGTCCAGACCATCGCCAGCGCGGCGGGAACGCTGTCGGCGATCATCTTTGTCCTGCCCGGTCTGGTTATGATCGGGTGGTGGAGCGGGTTTCCCTATTGGCAATCGGTCGCGGTGATCGCGGTCGGCGGAACGCTGGGAGTGATGTATTCGGTGCCGTTGCGCCGGGCGCTGGTGACGGGTTCGGACCTGCCCTATCCGGAGGGCGTTGCGGCGGCCGAAGTGCTGAAGGTTGGCGCCGGGGTCGGCGGAGCAGAGGAGAACCGCAAGGGCCTGGCCGCGATCGTGCTCGGCACGGTGCTGTCGGCGGGCTATTCGGTGCTCGCCAAGCTGAAGCTGGTGGCGGAAGAGGCCAGCCTTGCGGTCAAGCTGGGCAGCGGGGCAACGGCCTTTTCGACCAGCTTCTCGCTCGCCTTGATCGGGGTCGGCCATCTGGTCGGCCTGGCGG
The DNA here is from genome assembly GCA_964550775.1 of uncultured Novosphingobium sp. Taxonomy (GTDB): domain Bacteria; phylum Pseudomonadota; class Alphaproteobacteria; order Sphingomonadales; family Sphingomonadaceae; genus Novosphingobium. The sequence continues at coordinate 5,469 of CAZKAX010000126.1, forward strand.
TGGGCGCGGCGATGCTGGTCGGGCTGGCGATCGGCTGGCTGGTGCTGCTGCCGCAGTTTACTGCCGGAGGGCCGCCTGCCGGAACCGAGCTGGCGGACTTCGTCTCGACCACGTTCCGCAGCCAGGTCCGCTTCGTCGGCGCGGGGACGATTGGCCTCGCGGCGATCTGGACGCTGATCAAGATGATCGGCCCGATCATCAGCGGCATCGCCGGGGCCCTGCGCGCGGCGCAGCAACGCAGACAAGGGCAGGGCGACAGCCTCGACATTACCGAGCGCGATCTGCCGATCGGGGTGATCGGCGGGGCGATTCTGCTGGCGATGGTGCCGATCGGACTGCTGCTGGCGGGCTTTGCGCGCGGCGGGCCGGTTGAGGGGCAGCTGGGGCTGACCATTGCGCTGTCGATTGGTTACGTGCTGCTGGCCGGGATCGTGATCGCCTCGGTCTGCGGTTACATGGCCGGGTTGATCGGGGCGTCGAACAGCCCGATTTCCGGGGTCGGCATCCTTGCCAGCCTGGGCATTTCGCTGGTCCTGGCGGCGATCTATGGCCAGAGCGGGGATCCGGCGGTGACCCGCGCGCTGGTTGCCTATGCGCTGTTCGTCACGGCTATCGTGTTCGGCGTGGCGACGATTTCCAACGACAATTTGCAGGACCTCAAGACCGGGCAGCTGGTCGGCGCGACGCCGTGGAAGCAGCAGGTTGCGCTGGTGCTGGGGGTGCTGTTCGGCGCGCTGGTGATCCCGCCGGTGCTGGACTTGCTCAACACCACCTTCGGGTTCCAGGGCGCGCCGGGTGCGGGCGAAAACGCGCTCGCCGCGCCGCAAGCCGCGCTGATCACCGCGATTGCGCAGGGCGTGCTGGGCGGCAACCTCGATTGGGGCCTGATCGGGCTGGGTGCGGCGATTGGCGCGGTGGTGATCGTGATTGACGAGGTGCTGCGCAAGAGCGGCAAGGGCAGCCTGCCGCCGCTCGCCGTGGGCATGGGGATCTACCTGCCGATGGGTCTGACCCTGCTGATCCCGGTCGGCGCGATCTGCGGCCATCTTTATGACAAATGGGCCGCGCGGCAGGCCGAACCGGCCTTTGCCGAACGCATGGGCGTGCTCGCCGCGACCGGGCTGATCGTGGGCGAAAGCCTGTTCGGCGTGGCCTTCGCCGGGATCGCCGGGGCCAGCGGCGATGCCGAAGTGCTGGCCGTGGTCAAGGAAAGCGCCTGGGCCGCGCCGCTGGGCATGGCGGCGTTCGCGGGGGCAGTGTGGTGGCTCTACGCGCGGACGCGGCGGGCGGTAGCGGGTTAGTCTCTACCGGTTGTTCACCACCTGCCGCACGCAGCGCAGGTCGCCGTCCTGGCCATCGGGCCCGAGCTTGCGCAGGAAGTTGTCGGACAGGCGGTTGAACTTCTCGCCGCGCTTGGGGCCGCTGGTGAAGGTCACCGTATCGCCGGTCAGCAAATAGGTGCCCCGGCCCGCGTCGGTCAGATAGCTGGAAGCGGTGATTACCGTGAAGTCATGTTCGTGCCGCCGCAGCCCGGCCGGGCCAGTCGCATCGCCCGGCAGTTCGCAGACATAGGTGCCCTGCTGCAAGGTATCGATCTGCCCGCCCGGCGTGGCAAGGGCAGGTCCGGCGGCCAATACGGCCAGCATGATCAAGCGGTTCCTCATGGCATTCCCCCTGGCTGCGGGGCGATTAGCAGGAACTGAACGGACGCGCCACCTTGCCCAGACGCCCACGAAGCGCTAAGGGCGCGCCTTTCCGGTCCCCTGCGGACCGGTTCTTTCTCAACCTTGAAGGCATCCCCATGGCGAAGATCAGCGGCGTGGACATCCGTCCCGGCAATATCCTGGAATACGAAAAGGGCATCTGGAAGGTCGCCAAGACCCAGCACACCCAGCCGGGCAAGGGCGGCGCCTTCATGCAGGT
>CAZKAX010000127.1:0-7195 GCA_964550775.1 uncultured Novosphingobium sp.
GACAGCCCGCAAGCGGGTTGACGCCTTCCTTCTTGTAGAGCGCCATGATCTCTTCTTGCTGCTTGGCCTTGTCGTCCTTGTAGCGGTCCTGCAGCGCCTTCATCTTGGGCTGGATCGCCTTCATCGCGGCCATGCTGGCGAACTGGCGCTGGGCAATCGGGAACATCACCCCGCGCACGATCACCGTCAGCAGCATGATCGCCACGCCAAAGTTGCCGACGGCGGAAAACAGCGATTTCAACAGCAGCAGGATCGGCTTTTCGAACCAGCGGAACCAGCCCCAGTCGATCGCCAGGCTGAAATTGGTGATCCCGCTCGCCTCATAGGCGTCCAGCACCTTGCTTTCCTTGGCCCCGGCGAACAGCCGCGTGGTGCGGGTCCACTGCTTGCCCGGCGCGATCGCGGCGACCGGATAGACCAGATCGGCGCGGAAGGTCTGGTTGCCGGTGGCGCGGAACGTGCTGGTCGCGTCCTGCTTGTCCGGGATCAGCGTGCTCATCCAGTAGATGTCGGTAAAGCCCACCCAGTCGGTCTTGCCACTGGCGGCGATCTGGCTCTGTTCGGTCAGGTCGCTGTAATTGGGTTCGAACTGGACCTTGCCGTCAAACGCGCCGAACGGGCCGGAATGGAGGTTCCAGATGTCGGTGCTCATCGTCCGGTCGGTGCGGTTGATCAGCGCGAAGGGCTGCACCGCCACGGGCGCGGCGCCGGTGTTGCTGGCCGTCTGGGTGACGGTGATCATGTAATCGGCGTCAATGCGATAGGTCAGCGCAAAGTTCAGCCCCGCGCCGTTGGTCCAGCTGAGCGTGACCGGCGTCTGCGGGGTCAGCCGCGCGCCCGCCGGTGCGGTCCACAGCGTGCCGGCATTGGGCAGGGCCACGTTCTGGCCAACCCAGCCGAACTGCGCGAACTGCTGCGCCGGGGTGCCCGCCGGGGAATAGACCCGCTGCGGCCCGCTGTCTTTTTCTACCGTGGCGGTGTGGCGGTTGGTGACGAGGTCATCGACTACCCCGCCGGCCAGGTTGATCGAACCCGACAGGCCCGGGGCCTGGATCGGCACGCGCGCGCCCGCTGTCAGCGCGGTCTTCAGGTCCTTGGTTTCCAGCGCCTGATCGGCCGGGCTGGTCAGCCCGCCATCGCGGCTGTGCGCTGGCGCGGCGCTGGCCCCGGCGGCGGGGCTGGCGGGGGCGCTGGCGGCAGCCGCGGGCTGGGCCTTGTGCGCATTGGGATAGAGATAGCGCATCCCCGCATCCCAGCCGAACAGGATCAGCGCGGTCAGCACTATGGCCAGGATCATGTTACGCTGGTTCTGGCTGTCCACGATACTCTTCCTGTCTTCCTGCCTGATCGTCTGTAGATGGGGGTGTGTGTTACAAGGTCAAGACACCGATGCGCTATGGCACCGGGTCATAACCGTGTCCCCCCCATGGGTGGCAGCGCAATAGCCGCTTGAACGCCAGCCAACCACCCTTAATCGCGCCATGCTTTTCCAGCGCTTCAATCGCATATTGCGAGCACGACGGGGCATAGCGGCACGAGGGCGGGAGAATGCGCGAAGGCCCCAGTTGCCACCCGCGTGCGATCAGGATGAGGAGGCGTTTCACTTGCGCGGCCTGCGCGGCGGATCGCCCTTGCCCTGAGCAGCGCGGGAGAGCGCGGCGGACAATTCCTGGCGGAGCAGGGCAAAGTCACGCTCCACCCCGCCTTCACGGCCGATCAGCACGTGATCGTGGCCGGGCAGGCCCTCCACCGGCAAGGCCGCGCGCAGCAGCTCGCGAAAGCGGCGCTTCATCCGGTTGCGGACCACCGCGTTGCCGATCTTCTTGGTGACGGTGATGCCGAAGCGAATCGATTCGCTTTCGTTCGGCCGGGTCAACAACACAAAACCGGGACGTGCTACGCGCAAGCCCCGGTTTGCTGCGAGGAAATCGGCCCGCCGTTTAAGGACGGGCAGTTCCATCGGTTGGCTCAGGCCGACAGCTTCTTGCGGCCGCGGGCGCGGCGGGCGCGCAGGATGTTGCGACCGCCCACAGTTGCCGAACGCGTGCGGAAGCCGTGGCGACGGGCGCGGACAAGGTTGCTGGGCTGGAAAGTGCGCTTCATTGCAAGTTGCCTTCAAATCGATACAGACGCGCTGCCGACTTGGCGACAGCAGGAATAGAGTGGCGGGCCGTTAACGGAGCGCTTCGGATGAGTCAAGGGATTCGGGGTAGATCCCTCAATCCAGCCGGACCCATTTGGCCATATCCGGCGCGCCCAGCCACAGGGCGCTTTCGAACGGGACCGAATTGGTCATGGCATAGAACCCTTTGGCTTCCGCCGGGGTCATGCCCATTTCGGCGTAATAGTCCAGATAGGCGCGGTTTTCCGGGGCGTTTTCGGGATAGTCGCGGGCTTCGCGCCCGTCCTCGTCAGCCCAGCTGTGCACCGCGAACTCGCTGCCGGGATCGGCGATCCGGCGGGTGCCGGCCAGGAACAGCTCAACCCCGCCCGAACGGACCGAACCGCCGGCGGGGACATGGGTGGCGATGCCTTTGGCATGGATCATCCGCCCCAGGGTCAGGTTGGCGCGGTCATCCTCGGTGCCGGGGCAATCGATCATCTCGATCATCGACACGCCCGGAAAAGCCTTGAGCAGCGCGGCGAACTGCGCCGGGCTGCGCGCGTCGGTCACATCGACCAGCGCGACGCGGCTGGCATCGAGCACCCGGAACGGCCCGAACTGCGCAATCCCCTGCGGGATCGCGGCGGGCGCGCTGGCGACAAAGCGTTCGGAGCCGCCATTGCTGACGAACACCGTTTCCTCGACCACTTCGGTCACCACATCGCGCGCCGCAGCCGGATGGGCCGCGAACGCGATCAGGGACAGCAGCAGGGCGATGAACGTGCGCATGGGCAGCTTATCGCCGCTGGGCGCTTGCGCGAATCCCAAGGTAACGGGTTAAGTTTGGGTTACCGGCGCGGGCCTGTGGCGGATGTGCAAATTACCCGATCCACTTTGGCCCGATCCCCTCGACACCGCCCCATGCCTGCGCCATGACTTGCAAACTACGCAGTAATCCTGGGGGTAATGCTTGGTCGCGCTGGTTCAGACGGTCGCCTATCTGGGGCTGGAGGCGCGCGCGGTCGAAGTGCAGTGCCAGATCGCGCCGGGCCTGCCCAAATTCAACCTGGTCGGCTTGCCGGACAAGGCGGTCAATGAAAGCCGCGAACGGGTCCATTCGGCGCTGGCCGCGATGGGGCTTTCGCTCCCGCCCAAGCGGATCACGATCAACCTTTCCCCCGCAGACCTGCCCAAGGAAGGATCGCACTATGACCTGCCGATCGCGCTGGCCCTGCTCGCCGCGATGGGGGTGACCGATGCGGAACAACTGGCTGATTTTGTCGCGGTGGGGGAATTGGCGCTCGATGGCCGGGTCGTGCCGACCCCCGGCGTGCTGCTCGCCGCGATCCACGCTAGCGGGATCGACAAGGGGCTGATCTGCCCCGCCGCCCAAGGGTCTGAGGCGAGCTGGGCCAGCGGCGTGCCGGTGCTCGCCGCGCCAGACATCATCAGCTTGCTCAACCACCTCAAAGGCGTGCAGCAATTGCGCCCGCCCGCACCCGGCGTGGCGGATGAGCCCGGCTTCGGCCCGGACCTCAAGCAGGTGAAGGGTCAGGAAACCGCCAAGCGCGCGCTCGAAATCGCCGCCGCCGGGGGCCACAACCTGCTGATGATCGGCCCGCCGGGTGCAGGCAAAAGCCTGCTGGCCAGCTGCCTGCCCGGCATCCTGCCCGAACTCACTCCGGCAGAGGCGCTGGAAGTGTCGATGGTCGCCTCGGTCGCGGGCACTTTGGAGGAAGGGCGGATCAGCCGCAGCCGCCCGTTCCGCTCACCCCACCACTCCGCCTCGATGGCGGCGCTGACCGGCGGCGGGCTGAAAGTGCGCCCCGGCGAAGTCAGCCTGGCGCATCTGGGCGTGCTGTTCCTGGATGAATTGCCCGAATTCCAGCGCGCGGTGCTCGATTCGCTGCGCCAGCCGCTCGAAACCGGGGTGGTCGATGTCGCGCGGGCCAATGCCCATGTCACCTTCCCGGCGCGGGTCCAGCTGGTCGCGGCGATGAACCCGTGCCGCTGCGGGCATCTCGGCGATCCGGCGCTCGGCTGCAGCCGCGCCCCGCGCTGCGCCGCCGATTATCAGGGCAAGGTGTCCGGGCCCTTGCTCGACCGGATCGACCTGCATGTCGAGGTTGACCCGGTCAGCGCCGCCGACCTGGCCCTGCCGCCCCCGGCCGAAGGCAGCGCCCAGGTCGCCCAGCGCGTCGCCGCCGCCCGCGCCGTGCAGACTGCCCGGATGACTGGCACCGGCAAACGCTCCAACGCGGAACTCGACGGCGATCTGCTTGAAGCGCACGCCACCCCGGACGAGCCGGGCCGCAAGCTGCTGATGCAAGCCGCCGAAGCGATGCGGCTGTCAGCCCGCGGCTATACCCGAATGCTGCGGGTGGCACGGACGATTGCGGACCTGTCGGGCAGTGAAGGCGTGGGCCGGATCCATGTGACCGAGGCGCTGAGTTACCGGCGGGTGGCGCCGCGGAGCTAAGGTCCAGGGTGTCCTGACCTTTACCCGACTGACTCAGCACGGACGGTGATTGAAGTGCGTTTGCGGGGCCAATCCCTCAAACCGCAAACACCAGCTCATCCCCCTCGCGCGGGACGCTCAGATCAACGCCTTCCAGCGGCTCGAACGCTTCGTCGGTCAGCCCCAGGTTGTGGAGCCCTGCCAGCTTGAAATAGCCGAGCGCCGGTTCGGCATCGCTGCGCCGGGCCTTGGCCGGGTTGAACGCGCCGAGATAGAGGTCGCCGTGGCGCTGGAACAACAGGTGCGGGGCAAGGTGCAGTTCGGTGCCGTTGTAGTCGGCGCGGATCAGCTTGCGTGTGGCGATCGCTTCCAGACAGGTGCGTTCGGGGGAATCGGGGAGGGTGGCTGGCATGCCCGCGCTATGCGGGGCCTTTCCGGTCAGGGCAAGGGCTGAAAAGTGCCGGTCTGTCCCGAAATCAGCGCAAGACGCTGAGCTGCGGGCGGACCACCGGATCGTCATACTGATCGCGCGGCTTGCCGACATCTTCGGCATCGCGCCATTCCAGTTCCTTGGGGCCGAGCAGGCGGCCATCGTGGGCATTGATGCTGATCGGGGCGATCGGCTGGCCATCGCGTTCGTCACACAGCACGGGGTTGCTGGGGACGCCGCAGCCATACTTTTCGCCCCACTGGCGCAGCGCCAACATGGCGGGCAGCAGATCCAGCCCCTTTTCGGTCAGGCGGTATTCGATCTTGCGGCGGTCCTCGGGCAGCGCCTCGCGCTTCATGATCCCGTGTTCGACCAGCCGGGCGAGCCGGTTGGACAGAATGTTGCGGGCAATGCCCAGCACGCCCAGGAATTCCTCGAAATGGTGCAGACCATTGAACGCGGCGCGCAGGATCATGAAGCTCCAGCGTTCGCCCATCACTTCCAGCGCGGCGGGAAGCCCGCAGTTCTGGTTGTCGAGTGGTTCGTGCAGCTTACCCATCGTTTCAATCCCCATGCCCGAATCGAGCCTAACGCAAAGCAGCTTGAAGTGTGACAAAAAAATCTTTGCTGCGATGCACAGTTTCTGGTTGCAACTTAAAACCTATTACATTAGGTAGTGATTCGCAACGCAAATCGGCATTCTCCCTCCCAGGAACCGCCAGATCCCTGCGTGCCAGCCATAAGGGGAGTTCCCATGTACAAGACTGCTCAGCATCCGTTTGCCCGCAACCTGCTCGTCGCTGCGCTTGCCGTCGTTGGCACCGTTGCCAGTTTCTCGCTCACCGCCGCTCCGGCCCAGGCCCAGACCAGCGGCTATACCGCCAAGCTGGTGAAAGCGCTTGATGCACCGTCCAAAAAGGTGGTCAACGGCGCGCTGTGGAACTGCGCGGGTGACAGCTGCACTGGCCGCAGCGATGGTTCGGCGCCGGTCAACACCTGCGTCCGCGTGGTCAAGGAATTCGGACAAGTTACCAGCTTCGCCACCCCGAAAGGCGAATTGAGCGCCGACAAGCTCGCGCGCTGCAACGCGGCCGCCTGACGCAATACCCAGGCACTTCTACAGCCCCCCACCTCAGAAAGGCCCCCGTCCACGTGACGGGGGCTATTTTTGTGGGGAGCGGGCCGGTGTTGCAAGCCAACTGCGGATGCAGTTGGCGCACCAACCAAAGAATCCCGACTACAGCAATTCGCGCGACCGCAGTTCGGCTTCCAGCCCCGCCGCATCAGTAAAGTGATGGGCGTGCCAGCCGCACCCGCGCGCGCTGATCACGTTGGGCAGGCTATCGTCGATGAACAACATCGCCTGCGGGTCATGGCCGAACCGGGCCTGGGCCAGTGCGTAGATCGCCGGATCAGGCTTGGCCAGTCGCTCTACCCCGGATACCACGATGTCGTGAAAACGGTCCGCCAGCGGGAAAGTCGGGCGAAAGCCGGCCCAGGTATCGGCGCCGAAATTGGTGATCGCGTAAAGCGGCACCCCGCGCGCATGGAGCGCTTCGACCAGTTCGGGGCTGCCGGGCACCGGGCCGGGGATCGACAGGTTGAACTTCGCGAACCAGTCATGGATCAGATCGGCATAGTGCGGGAACAGCGCGCTGCGTTCCGCCACCAGTTCCGCTGCAGGGCGGCCGGCGTCATGCTCGGCATGCCAGGCCAGCGGGATGACCTCTTCCATGAAATGATCGAGCTCGGCCGGATCGGCGAATCGGTCCAGAAAGGGCAGCCGCCGGTCCCAGCGGACCAGCACATTGCCGACATCGAACACTACGGCTTCGATCATTGTCCGTTTCCCCTTGCGCCAAAACGCTTTCGGCCCGCGCTCCGGTTCGGGAGGCGGGCCGCAAGGTTGAGCCGGTCCGCCATGCGGACCGCCAGCAGGCGTTAGCCCTGGCGCGCCTTGAAGCGGCGGTTGGTCTTGTTGATCACATAGGTCCGGCCACGGCGGCGGATCACGCGGTTGTCCCGGTGGCGGTCCTTGAGCGACTTGAGGCTGTTGCGAATCTTCATGATGTTCCTCGGGCGCGGCGCTGCGCCGCTGAATTTGAAGTGGGGCCGTTACGGGGGAGTCGGCGTTAAGTCAATACTTGCTGGGTGCGCTGATCGCCTCCGCGATCAGCTTGGCCTGGCCGGCCCGCTCCCCCGG
>CAZKAX010000128.1:0-7178 GCA_964550775.1 uncultured Novosphingobium sp.
CCTGCTGCTGCACATGCTAAACATCCTGCGCCAGCACCGCGACGTGCTGGAACAGTGTCAGCGGCGCTTCAAATATGTGATGGTGGACGAATATCAGGACACCAACCAGGTCCAGTACCTGTGGCTGCGGCTGTTGGCGCAAGGCCACAAGAATATCTGCGTGGTGGGCGACGACGATCAGTCGATCTATTCATGGCGCGGCGCAGAAGTGGCCAATATCCTGCGGTTCGAACAGGATTTTCCCGGCGCCAAGGTGATCCGGCTGGAACAGAACTATCGCTCCACCCCGGATATCCTCGCCGCCGCCTCTGGCCTGATCGATGCCAACAGCGAGCGGCTGGGCAAGACGCTGTGGACCGAGCGCAACGGCGGCGACAAGGTCCGCGTGATCGGCGTGTGGGACGCGCCCGAGGAAGCGCGCCGGGTGGGTGAGGAGATCGAGCGGCTCGAACGCGAAGGCGCACTGCTCAGCCAGGTCGCGATCCTGGTGCGCGCGCAATACCAGACCCGCGAATTCGAAGACCGCTTCATCGCGATCGGCCTGTCCTACAAGATCATCGGCGGTTTCCGGTTCTACGAACGCGCCGAAATCCGCGATGCCCTCGCCTACCTGCGGCTGATCGCGCAGCCGAGCGACGACCTGGCGTTCGAGCGGATCTACAACACACCCAAACGCGGTCTGGGCGACAAGACGCTGGAAAAGCTCCACCGCCACGCCCGCGCGCGCGGCGTGCCGCTCAGCCTCGCGGCGGTCGAGATCGCGGACAGCGACGAACTGCCCGCCCGCGCCCGCAACACCCTGCTGGGCTTCATGCGCAGTGTGGCGCATTGGCGCGATCTGGCCAAGACCAGCTCTCCCGCAGAGCTGGTCCGGGTGCTGCTTGACGAAAGCGGCTACACTGCCGCGCTGCAGGCCGAAAAGACCGCCGAAAGCGCCGGACGGCTGGAAAACCTGTCCGAACTGGCCCGCGCGATGGAGGAATACGAGACGCTGGGCGACTTCCTCGAACATGTCAGCCTGGTGATGGACAACGACAAGGCCGACGATGTCGACAAGGTCACGATCATGACCATCCACGCCGCCAAGGGGCTGGAATTCGACAATCTGTTCCTGGTCGGCTGGGAAGAAGGCGTGTTCCCCAGCCAGCGCGCGCTGGACGAAGGCGGGCTCGCCAGTCTGGAGGAGGAACGCCGCCTCGCCTATGTCGCGATCACCCGCGCGCGGCGGCGCTGCACGATCCTGCATGCGTCCAACCGGCGGATCTATGGCCAGTGGACCAGTTCAATCCCCAGCCGCTTCATCGCCGAACTGCCCGAAGCGCATATCGAGCAGGAAAGCACCCTGTCCGGCGGTGCCTCACTTTGGCGGGCGCAGTGGAGCGAGCGCGACGATCCGTTCGCCCATGTCGCCCGTGACCAGCCCGAACGCGGCACAACGCGCGGCCCCGGTTGGCAGCGCGCCGCCGCGCAAAGCTATGACCCCACCCCGCGCCGCCTGCCCGAAGCAACCCGCAGCGCCGCCAGCTTCGCCGCCAAACCGCGCGGGGACATCGCGCTTGGCGCACGGGTGTTTCATGACAAATTCGGCTATGGCACGGTCACCGTACAGGAAGGCAACAAGCTGGAAATCGAATTCGAAAACGCCGGGCCCAAGCGCGTGATCGATAGCTTCGTCAAACTGGCTGAGGCGGGTTGATCGGCGGCTTCTGACCGGGAAATGTCCCGATTCTGTCAATCCGGCCCGCCGCGCGCCGCAACGCCGCCTGACCGGCCTAATTTTATTGCCGATTTATCAGATTATTGCGCAAGACTGTTGTCAACTTGATACGGTTTGAGACTGATTAATAGTCAGTGAACAAACGGGCTTGTCTTGTGCGCCAGTTAAGGCAAGTTCATCCCAACAAGGGAGTCTTCCAAACCATGAAAAACCTTTTCCGCGCGCCGGTTACCAATCGGGTTCGTCTGCTTGCCACCAGCGCGATTGCCCTGTCCGCTCTGTCCCAGCCCGCTTTCGCCGCTGATGCGCCGCTTACCGCGGTCGCTCCCGAAGCGCAGGGCGCGGGCCTGACGGCGATCACCCTGCCCGAACCGCAACTGTCGACGACGCTCGAAGCGGTCGCTCCAGAAGCTCAGGCTCCCAACCTTGTCCAGGTCAGCGCGCCGGATCCCTCAATCCTGATTTCCAACCCTGGCACCACCATTACCGCCCGCGACCCCCTGGGGGTCAACGGCGTTGGCCAGATGATCGTTGATTCGGGCGGCGGCTTTGTTGGTCTGTGCACCGCCACGCTGATCAACCCGCGCACGGTGATCTTCGCCGCGCACTGCGTCAATTCTCGCCCCAACACGGCCTATGGTGCCGGATCGGGCGGAACGGCCATTGGCTTTGGTTTTGAAGCGAGCACCCGCGCCAATGCAGCAGGCCAGACTGACGAACTCGTCCGCTGGCTGCTCGGCGGCCCGGGCGGCGCTGGCAAGTTCCAGACCAACGTGGCCCAGGCGTTCTACAATTCCAACTTCGTGGTCTATAATCCCTATTCGCTGGAACCCGACGCTCGCAGCTTCCTGTACGGCGACGTGGCCATGGCTACGCTTGACACCCCGGCTGCCAATGTGCCGACCTGGGCGCTGCTGTTCTCACCCTTGCCCGATCCGGGCACGATCACTGCGGGCGGCACCGGCTACAACGTCAAGATCACCGGCTATGGCGGGATCGGCACGGGCCAGACCGGCCAGACCAGCGGTTCGGATTTCCGCCGCCGTTCGGCTGAAAACATGATCGGCGCCTTGACCGATCTCGATACGTTTGAAGCCTTCCTGTTCGGCGAGCCCCCTTCGGGCCTGTCGCAGAACCTCTATTTCATGGATTTCGACGATCCGCGCCGCGGCGTTTCCGGGGCCAGCCCGTTCGATTTCAACGCTTTCCGTGACAATGCCCGCTTCAGCGGCACCACGCCGACCGAAGGGATCACCGCACCGGGCGATTCGGGTGGTCCGCTGATCCTGCAGAACTTCTCGAAGCAGGTCGTAGCCGGCGTGCTGTCGGGCGGTTATTCACGGTTCTTCAGTGGCGCGGCGCCCTACAGCTATGGTGCGGTCAGCTTCTACCAGCCGCTCTATCTCTATTGGGACTGGGTCGCGGCCAACAACCCGTACCACTATGTCAGCGCCAAGGCAGGCGATGGTTCCTGGACCGATCCGACCCGCTGGGTGACCACGCTGGATCCGGCCTATACCATTCTGTCGGGCGGCTCGCTGGTCAATGGCCTGCCGACCACCACGGGTGATCAGAAGAACGGCACATCGGGCGATTTCGGCCAGATCTGCTTCCAGACGACCACTGTCAGCGATTGCTATGACACCAAGACCGGGGTCGAAACGATCACGGGCGGGCCGATCGGCACGGCATCGAACAATGCCGGCAACGCCACCATCGCCTCGATCTCGGGCGCGCAGAGCGTTTCGGATGCCGGCTTCAGCGATGTCGTGCTCGAATCGCAGGCAACCATCCAGGGCGTGGCTGCCCCTGCACCAACGCTGGCCAATGGCCTGCCCGGTGCCAGCGGCTTCGTTCCGAACAACGTTGATCCGGTGCGCACCACCTCTACGGCCGGGCAATACTATGACGTGACCCTTGCTGCTGCGGGCACCACCACGCTGTCGGGCGCGAACATCACGATTGACCGCCTGACCATTGGCACGGCGGCGGCCGGCCTGAACATTGCCAGCGGTGCTTCGCTGACCACGCTGATGGGCACCAACCAGCTTGCCGGGACGGTTACCGTCAACGGCACCTTGACCTCGATGGGTGACTACAGCCTGCTCGGCGGTGCCCTGCTGGGTTCGGGCCGGATCAACGCTCCGTTCCTGACCAGCGTGCTGGGCCAGTTCGCCCCCGGCACCACCACCACCACTGGCACGCTGACCATCGGCGGCAACCTGGTGATGGCATCGGGCACCAACTACTTCGTCAACTTGCTCAACAACGGCGTTTCCGACCGGATCGCCGTGGTTGCCAACGGTGCATCCACCGGCACGGCCAATGTCGGCGGCGTGCTGGCGGTCAGCGGAGCAACCGGTTCGGCGATCCGTGCGAATGACCTTTACACCATCCTCACCGCAGCAGGCGGCGTGTCGGGCACGTTCAGCTCTGCCAATTCGCTGAGCGCGATCCTCAAGCCGACCGTGCTCTATTCGGCCAATGCGGTGCAGCTGCGGATCGATGCGGCAGCCTATTCCAGCGTGATCGACACCACCTCGCCGGTCCAGCGGGCCTATGCTGCCCTGCTCGACACGGGCCGCGCCAGCGGCAAGGTGGGTGATATCCTGGCGGTGCTCGATCTGCAGGATGCCGCAACCATCCGTGCCACGCTTGATGCCCTGGCCCCGCGCACCGAAACGCTGCGTTCGTCGCTTGGCACCATGGCGCTGGACAACAGCTCGCGCCTGATCCGCCAGCGTCTGGCCGGGCTTGACCTGGGCGGCACCGGCGGGACCATCGCCTATTACGGCCGCCCGGCCGATACCACGGCGATGATCCAGAACCGCCTGCGCGGAAACCTGCAGATGCCGGGCGTGACCAGCCTGGGCGGCTTCGGCGCGGCCAGCGGCGAGGCTGAGGTTGCCAGCGAATCGGGCAAGCTGCCCGAAACGATGAGCGCGTTCCTGGCAGGGGGCTATATCGATGGCGAAAGCGCCCCGATGACCACGGCCCTGCCGCGTTCGGGCAATGACCAGTTCGATGGCTGGTACATTTCGGGCGGGATCGAAACCGAAGTGGGCGACAACGGCCATGTCGGTTTCGCGCTGACCTATACCGATCTTGACGGGACGACCACCGGGGCTCCGGGCGGGGTTACCGGCAGCGTGATCCAGGGGACGCTCTACTCCAAGTACAACTGGGGCAAGCTCTACCTCGATACGCAGATGTCGGCGGGCCAGTACCATTCGAAGACCAGCCGGATCGGCAACCTGCCGGGCACGCCTTATACCCTGCTGTCGAGCGACAATGCCCTGGCGCTGTCCTCGGAAGTCAACCTGGGCGCCAACCTGGGCAAAGGCAACTTCGCGGTAACCCCGCATGTTGGCCTGCGCGCCAGCCGGATCGATTTCGGGCGCAGCCTCGAAACCGGCGGGCCGACTGCGATGGTGTTCGACCGGGCCGACTTCAAGAGCATTCAGGCACGCCTGGGTCTCGATCTGGCCGGCAAGGGCAAGTTCCGTCCGTTCCTGACCGCCAACTGGGTGCATGAATTCGAAACCAACCCGATCATGTTCGACGGTGCCTTCGCTTCGGCCATGCCGGGGCCGATGGTCACCTTTGGCCTGGGCGGACAGGACAAGAACTGGGCCGAACTGGGCGGCGGGCTGACCATCGCCGCGGGCAAGGTCAACCTCTCGCTGAGCGCTGATACCACGATCGGCCGGGACGACATCAAGAACCAGGCCTATCGCGCTTCGATCAGCGTTCGCTTCTGATCCAGGGCCACGGCTGAAAGACGGGCCTGCCCCCACCCGGGGCGGGCCCGTTTTCTTTTGTGCGAATGGTCAGAGAGGCCGCGGCGTGGTCGGCCTCATGCCGATGCTGGATATGGGCGTCCCCGGTGATCCCACGTGCATTGGGGATGGCGGGGCCAGTCGGTTCGTGGCTCTCGAAAGAACTTTCCTACATCGCCGCAATCTGGGATGATCGGTTGAACAGGTGAAAAGCGGCGAATTTCAACGAAGGTTACACAGTGCAAAACAGCGATTCCGCGTGACCTTTGTGACCTTTGTAACCTTTGTAACCTTTGTAACCCTAGCCACTTCCCGGTTGCGCGGGAAGCGGGCCAGGTTTCAAATAGACGGTCTTAAAGTGCTGAAACGCCAAGAAATCCAGGAACCGGTCCGTTCCATTCACCTGGAACGCTGGGACCATCGTCACCATCGCGGCGGCGTTCGCGGCGCGGTTCGGCGGTACGCGGGGCGCGTTCTTCACGCGGGGCCTGCTCTTCACGCGGTGCCCGTTCTTCACGGGGAGTCCGCGCTTCTCGGGGAGCGCGTGCTTCACGCGGCGCGCGTTCCTCGCGGGGCGCACGCGGGGCGCGCTCACGGCGCGAGCGGGCTTCGCGCGGGGCCGCATCTTCGTGGTCTTCGCTCGCCGCCGGGGGCGCATCGCCCTTGTCGGCGGCCAAGTCGTAGACCGGGATCTTCATGCCGGTCAGCTTCTCGACGTTCTCGATCGCTTCCATGTCGGCATCGGTGACGAACGTGAACGCCCGCCCCGTTGCCCCGGCGCGGCCGGTGCGGCCGATGCGGTGGACATAGTCATCCGGGTGCCACGGCGTGTCGAAGTTGAACACGTGGCTCACCCCCTTCACGTCAAGCCCGCGCGCCGCGACGTCAGAGCAGCACAGGATGTTGATCGTTCCGTCCTTGAACCGGTCCAGTTCGGCAATGCGGGCCGGCTGGTCCATGTCCCCATGGATTTCGCCAGCGGCAAAACCGTTCTGCTTCAGGCTCTTGGCCAGATCACGCACGGTGGTCTTGCGGTTGCAAAAGATCATCGCGGTCGACACATTGTCATTGCGCAGCAGGTGGCGCAGCACATCGCGCTTCTTGCGCACATCGACCTTCACCTTGTGCTGGGCGATGTTGATGTTGGCGGTGGCCGGGCGGGCCACTTCGATCGACTTGGGATTGCTGAGGAACTTGTCGGCCAGCTTCTTGATCGGTGGCGGCATGGTCGCGCTGAACAACAAGGTCTGGCGGGTGGTCGGCAGCTTGGAACAGATCGTCTCGATATCGGGGATGAACCCCATGTCGAGCATCCGGTCAGCCTCGTCGATCACCAGCAGGTCGCAGCCGGTCAGCAGGATCTTGCCGCGTTCGAACAGGTCCATCAGCCGCCCGGGGGTGGCGATCAGCACGTCGACGCCTTCGTTCAGCGCCTTGACCTGATCCCCCATCTGCACGCCGCCGATCAGCAGCGCCATCTTGAGATCGTGGTTGACGCCGTAAGCCTCGAAATTCTCGGCCACCTGCGCGGCAAGCTCGCGGGTCGGCTCAAGGATCAGGCTGCGCGGCATCATTGCGCGGCGGCGACCGTGGGCCAGAATGTCGATCATCGGCAGCACGAAGCTGGCGGTCTTGCCGGTGCCGGTCTGGGCGATCGCGATCAGATCGCGCATCATCAGCAC
>CAZKAX010000129.1:0-6924 GCA_964550775.1 uncultured Novosphingobium sp.
ATATCTTTGCCATTTTGACGCCTCGAACGTGCATTTAACAGGTCCTGACCCTAGACCGCGAACCAATTGAAATTCTGTTGGGAGACCCTTCGCCATGCGTCGCAGCCTGCTTGCCCTGTCCGCTTTCACCCTGTCGGTTTCGCTGGCCGTGCCGATCCAGGCGCCGCTGGCGGCCAAGGAAAAGATCACCGATGCCCAGGCCATGGCCGTGGTGCTGGCCAATCCCGCCCGCGATGCCGACCGGGTCCGCGATGCCCATCGCCATCCGGCCCAGACGCTGGCCTTTTTCAAGGTGAAGCCCGGGATGACCGTGGTCGATTACATGCCTTCGGGCGGGTGGTACACGCGGGTGCTGGTGCCGTTTCTGGGGACCAATGGCCGCTACATCGGGCTCAATCCCGATGTCCGCACCTCTACCGACAACATGAAGAAGGGCTATGGCAGCCTGCACGATGCCTGGGCGGCGAAATCCGCGCCCTGGCTGGCGGGGCAGGCCGATCTCGCGCCGACCGAAGGCTGGAACAGCGACGATGCGCCGGCCGATCTCAAGGGCAAGGTCGACCGCGTGCTGATCATGCGCGAGATCCACAACCTGTGGCGGCTTGACCTGCTGCGGCGGGAACTGGCGACCATTTCCGGCTTGCTCAAGGAAGACGGCCTGCTGGGGATCGAGGAACACCGCGCGCGCGACAAGGCCCCCGCGGCCTATGTCGATGGCACCATGGGCTATATGCGCCAGGCTGATGTGATCGCGATGATCGAGGCCTGCGGCTATGAACTGGTCGGCAAGAGCGAGATCAATGCCAACAAGAAGGACCCGGCCAACCACAAGGGCGGCGTGTGGATGCTGCCCCCCAACCTTTCGGGAGTGACCGATCCGGCGGAAAAGGCCCGCCTGATCGAAATCGGCGAAAGCGACCGCATGACCCTGTTGTTCCGCAAGCGCCGCTGATATTGGGGGCGGCATGAGCACGCTGACTGTCGCCGCCCTGCAATTGCCGCTCGGCTCGCATGACGAGGCCGAAAACATCGTTGCCGTCTCGATGCTGGTCGAGGAGGCGGCGAGCAAGGGCGCGCAAGTGGTGCTGCCGCCGGAACTGTTTTCCGGCCCGTACTTCTGCAAGGTAGAGGACGAGGCGCTGTTCGCGCTGGCCCGCCCGACCGCCGATCACCCCTCGGTCCGGGCGATGCAGGCGCTGGCCGAAAAACTGAAAATCGCGATCCCGACCAGCTTTTTTGAGCGTGACGGGCACCACTATTACAACACGCTCGCCTGGATCGATCCCGATGGGCAGATTCAGGGCACCTACCGCAAGAGCCACATTCCCGATGGCCCGGGCTACGAGGAAAAGTACTATTTCCGCCCCGGCAATGACGGGTTCAAGGTGTGGAACGCCTTCGGGCACAAGCTGGGCGTGGGGATCTGCTGGGATCAGTGGTACCCCGAATGTGCCCGCGTGATGGCGCTGCTGGGCGCGGAACTGCTGCTCTATCCCACCGCGATCGGCAGCGAACCCTATGACGCCGGGCTCGATACCAGCCGGATGTGGCGCCGGGCGATGCAGGGCCATGCCGTGTCGAACTGCATGCCGGTGGTGGCCGCCAACCGGATCGGGGATGAGGACGGGCAGCGCTTTTACGGCCACTCCTTCATCGCTGACGAATGGGGCGATCTGGTGGAAGCGTTCGGTGCAGCGGAAAGCGGCGTGCTGGTGCGCACCTTGGACCTTGGCCGCGCCGCCACCCACCGCGCCGGCATGGGCTTTTTCCGCGACCGCCGCCCGCAGCTCTACGGTCGGATTGCCGAGGACAAGTGAGCGCAGCGCGGCGCGAGACCTATCTGATCGCGCTCGGTTCCAACCAGCGCCATCACCGCCATGGCCGGCCCGAACGTGTGCTGCAGGCGGCGCTGGCGGCGCTGGAGCAGGCGGGGATCGCGGTGCTGGCCCGCTCCCCCACGCTGCGCAGCGCGCCGATCGGCCCCTCGCTGCGGCGCTATGCCAACAGCGCGGCGCTGGTGGAAACCAGCCTGTCACCGCCCGATCTGCTCGCCGCGCTCAAGCGAATCGAGCGCGAATTCGGGCGGACCACGCGCGGGCAGCGCTGGTCGAGCCGGGTGCTCGATCTCGATCTGGTGTTGTGGTCCGGCGGGTGCTGGTCCGCCCCGGACCTGACCGTGCCGCACCCGCTGTTCCGCACGCGCATGTTCGTGCTCACCCCGGCCTGCGCCGTGGCTCCCGCCTGGCGCGATCCGATCACCGGGCGCACCCTGCGCCAGCTTTCCGCACAGCTTGCCCGCGCAATCCCCACAAGAGAGGATTGACCCCGCGCGCCCCGCCCCCTAAGCGCGCAGCCGTGGTCAGGGCCCTTAGCTCAGTCGGTAGAGCAACTGACTTTTAATCAGTAGGTCGCTGGTTCGAACCCAGCAGGGCTCACCACGTTTTCCTGTCCGACGAACTGAATTGCCGATGCTGCGCCTGTCCGGACTGTCCCTGCCGCTCGATCACCCGCCCGAGGCGATTGCCCCGGCGATCTGCGCGCGGCTGGGGATCGCGGCGGAGGAGCTGCGGGGGTTCACCCTGTTCAAGCGCGGCAACGATGCGCGGCGCAAGTCGGCGATCCTGCTGGTCTATACTTTCGATGTCGATGTGGCGGACGAAGCCGCGGTGCTCGCCCGGTTCCCGAACGACAAGGACCTGCGCCCCACCCCCGACATGACCTGGACCCCGCCCGTGCGCGCGCCTGCCGGGTGGAGCGGCACCCGGCCCGTGGTGATCGGCGCGGGACCCTGCGGACTGTTCGCGGCGCTGGTGCTGGCGCAGATGGGGCTCAGGCCCATCATCATCGAGCGCGGCAAAGTGGTGCGCCAGCGCACCAAGGACACCTGGGGCCTGTGGCGGCGCAGCGAGCTCAACCCGGAAAGCAACGTCCAGTTCGGCGAAGGCGGCGCGGGGACCTTCTCTGACGGCAAGCTCTATTGCCGGGTCAAGGATCCGCGCTTTCTGGGGCGCAAGGTGCTGGAGGAATTCGTGCACGCCGGGGCGCCGGACGATATCCTGTGGGAAGCGCACCCGCATATCGGCACCTTCCGGCTGGTCACCATGGTCGAGAGCCTGCGCGCCCAGATCGAGGCGCTGGGCGGCGAATACCGCTGGGAAACGCGGGTCGAGCGGGTGGAACTGGAACAGGGCCGGATGCGCGGGCTGCACTTGTCGGACGGGAGTTTTCTGGAGGCCGGTCACGTGGTGCTGGCGGTCGGCCATTCGGCGCGCGAAACCTTCGAAATGCTGCATGCCGAGGGTGTCCATGTCGAGGCCAAGCCGTTCTCGATCGGGGTGCGGATCGAGCATCCGCAAAGCTGGATCGACGAAGCGCGCTATGGCCGGTTTGCCAAACACCCGATCCTGGGCGCGGCGGCATACAGCCTGGTCCATCACGCCAGCAACCAGCGCACGGTCTATTCGTTCTGCATGTGCCCGGGCGGGCGCGTGGTGGCGGCGACCAGCGAGGAAGGCCGCGTCGTCACCAACGGGATGAGCCAGTATTCGCGCGCCGAATTCAACGCCAATTCGGGCTTCGTGGTCGGGATCGAACCACAGCGCGATTACCCGGACGGCCCGCTGGCGGGGATCGCGTTCCAGCGCAAGTGGGAAAGCGCGGCCTTTGCCGCAGGCGGCGGGGGCTACAAGGCGCCGGGGCAGCGGGTGGAGGACTTCCTTGCCGGACGCCCCTCGACCGCGCTCGGCATCGTCAATCCCAGCTACAAGCCGGGTGTGACTCCGACCGACCTGACCCAGTGCCTGCCTGATTTTGCGGTAGAGGCAATGCGCGAGGCGCTGCCGGTGTTTGGCCGCCAGATCGCGCAGTATGACCACCCCGACGTCGTGCTGACCGGGGTCGAAACCCGCACCTCCAGCCCGGTGCGGATCACCCGCGGCAAGGACTTCCAGAGCCTGAACACCCAGGGGCTCTACCCGGCGGGCGAAGGCGCGGGCTATGCCGGGGGAATCCTTTCCGCCGCGATCGACGGGATCAAGGCGGGCGAGGCCGTGGCGCAGAGCATTCTGGCGGCGTGATGGGATCGCCACAACCCAAGCCCTTCCAGCATCGTCACCCTGAACTTGTTTCAGGGTCCATTTCGCCATTCAGCCCCTTGGCCTGTGCGGCGCGATGGATGCTGAAACAAGTTCAGCATGACGAGGTAAGTTGAAGTGTCGGTTGGATCATCAACCTGCTTCGACGCCATCGTCATCGGCGCAGGCGCGGCGGGCATGATGTGCGCGGCCACCGCCGGGCAGCGCGGGCGGCGGGTGCTGCTGGTGGATCACAATGATGAGCCGGGGCGCAAGATCCTGATTTCCGGCGGCGGGCGCTGCAATTTCACCAATCTCCACACCGCGCCGGATCGCTACCTGTCGGCCAATCCGCATTTCGCCAAGTCGGCGCTGAGCCGCTACACCCCGCGCCAGTTCCTCGATCTGGCCGAAAGCTATGGTATCGCCTGGCACGAGAAGACGCTGGGGCAATTGTTCTGCGATGGTTCAGCGCGGCAGATCGTGGACCTGCTGGTGGAGGAATGCCGCAAGGGCAGCGTGACATTCGCGTTCGGCCAGCCGGTGAGCGCAGTCGGCCATGGCGACGGGCAGTTCAGTGTGACCCTTGGCGGCCAAACGCACCGTGCGCCCGCACTGGTGCTGGCCAGTGGCGGGCCGTCGATCCCCAAGCTGGGGGCCAGCAGCATGGCCTATGACACCGCACGGCAATTCGGCCTCTCCGTGGTCCAGCCGCGCCCGGCCTTGGTGCCGTTCACACTGGGCGAGGATGAGGCGCTGTTCCGCGAACTGTCCGGCGTTTCCGCCGAGGTCGAAGTGCGCTGGCAGAAAGTCCGCTTTCGCGAAGCGGCGCTGTTCACCCATCGCGGGTTGTCCGGACCGGCAATGCTGCAGATCAGTTCCTACTGGCAGCACCGAAGCCCGATCGGCGTCAACTTCCTGCCCGATCACCGCCCCGGCTGGCTGCTCGACGCCAAGCGCGCCAGCCCGCGCCAGTCGCTGACCCGCGCGCTGCCCCTGCCCGAACGGCTGAGCGCGGTGCTGCTCGAACGCGCCGGACTGTCGGGCGAACTGGGCGCGCAGAACGACAAGGCACTGCGCGGTCTGGAGGCCCGGCTGGCCGACTGGCAATTCCACCCCAGCGGCACCGAAGGCTTTGCCAAGGCCGAAGTCACCGCCGGCGGGATCGCCACCGCCGGCCTGTCATCGCGCACCATGGAAGCGGCGAAAGTACCGGGGCTCTACGCGATTGGCGAGGCGGTGGACGTCACCGGCTGGCTGGGCGGCTATAATTTCCAGTGGGCCTGGGCCAGCGGCCGCGCGGCTGGTGAGGCGATCTAGGGACAGGACCCAACTCCACCTTCTCCGTTCGTGTCGAGCCCTTCGGCTTGCGGCTTGGCAGCCGCAACTCAGGATAAACTTCGGCCCATGGCCGAAGTCGAGACACACTGGCGCTGCGAGATGTGTCTCGACTTCGCTCGACACGAACGGAGGTTGGATAAGGGATCTTGACACCGAACCTCTGGCCGCAACGCTTCACCGCAAGGCCACTGGTCAAGCCGCAGGCGAAGCACTATTTACACCGGTGTGAACAACGCACTGCCCCATTCCTTCGCCATCGCCATCGATCCTGCCGACATCGACTTCATGGGCCACGTCAACAACGCCTCCTACCTCAAATGGGTGCAGGACGCGGTGATCGATCACTGGCGCAGTCTGGCCCCGGTCGAGGCGGTGGCGGCGCACCTGTGGGTCGCGCTGAAGCACGAAATCACCTATCGCCGCCCAACCTTCCTGGGCGACGAAGTGATCGCCACGGTCCTGCTCGAAAAGTTCCACGGCGCCCGCGCCAGCTATGAAACCGTGATCAAGCGCGGCGAGGACGTGTTGGCCGAGATCAAGTCCAGCTGGTGCTGCATCGACGCCGAAACCCTACGCCCGGCCCGGCTGGCGCGCGACGTGATCGCGCGGTTCTTTCCTGAGGCTTGAACGATCCTCCCCCACCGGGGGAGGTGGCTCGCGCAGCGAGACGGAGGGGGGCTGTCAAGAAACGCCGCGGATAGCGGCTGCGCGCTGCCGCGCGCAATCTGGCTCGCCCCCTTCCACCAGCTTCGCCGGTCCCCCTCCCCCGGTGGGGGAGGATTGCCGGCCTATACGTCCAGATTGGCCACGTTCAGCGCGTTTTCCTGGATGAAGTCGCGGCGCGGTTCGACCACGTCGCCCATCAGGCGGGTGAAGATGTCGTCGGTCACGTCGGCATCCTCGACTTCCACCTGCAACAGGCTGCGGTTTTCCGGGTCGAGCGTGGTTTCCCAGAGCTGTTCGGCGTTCATTTCGCCCAGCCCCTTGTAGCGCGCAATCGACAGCCCCTTGCGCCCGGCGGCGAGCACGGCGTCGAGCAGTTCGGACGGGCGGGTGACCTGATCCTTGACCGACTGGCTGCGCACTACCGGGGCGGTCTGGTCGTTTTCGTTGACTTCGGCTTCCACCTCGGGCGCTTCTTCCACAGCTGCTCCGGCGCGAACCAGCCGGGCCGGGGCGGAATAGACCTCGACGTTTTCGGCGGCGAGGCGGGCGAGCTTGCGTGCTTCGGCGCTGGTCAGGAACTGTGCGTCAATCGGATAGGCATCGGTCACCCCGCGCCAGACCCGCTTGACCATCACCGCGCCTTCGCCCGTCAGCTCAGCGCTCCACTTCGCATCGCGGTCCCCGGCGTCGAGCCAGATCGCGGTGCGGGCCAGGGCTGCTTCGCGGGCCGCGCGGTCGATGTCCGGGGCGAGCACCCCGGCCATGGCCAAAGCTTCGACAATCGCGGGATCATAGCGGCGCGGGACAAAACCCATCAGGCTGCGCATCCGCATGGCGTGTTCGA
>CAZKAX010000130.1:0-6888 GCA_964550775.1 uncultured Novosphingobium sp.
GTCGCGATCCTTCAACGCGCTGAGGAAATCCGCCTTGAGGTTGGCCCAGTGCTCAACCGACATCGGCTGGTTGATCTTGCCCCAGTTGATCGATTCTTCGGTGGTCGTATCACGAACCACGAATTTGTCCTTCACGCTGCGCCCTGTGAACTTGCCGGTATCGACCAGCAGCGCGCCGTCCTTGGTCAGTCGGCCTTCGCCGCGCTGCAGGGCGTGCTCCACCAGCGGCGCGGTGCCGAGGTTCGCAAACAGCTTTGCGTTGGTCGTAAGGCCCTGCTTTTCAAGCGGATAGGAAAGCGCACCGGTCAAGGTCATCTCCGTCAATCAGGTTGTGGACGCGCGCCGCTGCGCGCCCGGCCCCTGCATACGAATGCAGAGGAGTCGAGGGGCGCATAGTCGAGCGCGGCGATTCCGTCAAACAAGCTTGGCTTTTTGGCCAAAAAGACCGCCAATCAATCGTTTACACCGGTGTCAGCATGGCCATTTGCCACATGCCCCCAGACAGGCTAACCCGTTCACCCCGCACAACAATGCCAAGAGCCGCATGGCCGACAGCGTCCCCACTCCGCAGCAGACGATCGCGCTGGTCGATGACGATCGCAACATCCTGACCACGGTCTCGATTGGCCTGCAGGCCGAAGGATTCGCCACGCGGGTCTATTCCGACGGGGCCACCGCGCTCAAGGCATTGCTGGAAAACCCGCCCGACCTGGCCGTGTTCGACATCAAGATGCCGCGGATGGACGGGCTCGAACTGCTGCGCCAGCTGCGCGAGAAAAGCGGGCTGCCGGTGATCTTCCTGACCAGCAAGGACGAGGAACCGGATGAGGCGCTGGGCCTGGCCATGGGCGCGGACGATTATATCACCAAGCCGTTCAGCCAGCGCCTGCTGGTCGCCCGGATCCGCGCGATCCTGCGCCGAGCCGAACTGATCCGGGGCGAAGTGGAGCTGACGCCCAGCGAGCCGCCCAGCGAAGCGCTGGAACGCGGGCGGCTGGTGATGGACCCGGCCCGCCACCACGTGACCTGGTCCGGACAGCCGGTATCGCTGACCGTCACCGAATTCATGATCCTGGAAGCCTTGGCCACCCGCCCCGGCGTGATCAAAAGCCGCAACCAGCTGATGGACGCGGCCTACAGCGATGACGTGTTCGTCGATGATCGCACGATCGACAGCCATATCAAGCGCCTGCGCCGCAAATTCCGCGCTGCGGATCCCGAATTTTCGGCGATCGAAACGCTGTATGGCGCGGGCTATTCGTTTACCGATGGCTGATCCGGCCGAACCGCGCGACGGCCCGATCCAGCTGTTCTGGACCCGCCGCACATCGCTCACCGCGCGGATCCTGGCGGTCAACATCATCGCCCTGGGACTGATGGCGGGCAGCCTGTTCTACCTCGACAGTTATCGCAAACAGCTGCTGGCAGAGCGGTTCCGGCTGGCCCAGGCCGAAGCGGCGATCACGGCCGATGGCCTGTCCGAAACCCCGATTTCCGGCCGCCGCGCGCTGATTGACCGGGTTGCACGTGAGCAGGAACTGCGGCTGCGGCTGTACGATTCCAAGGGCAAGCTGCTGCTCGACAGCTTCCAGATCGCCGGGCCGACCTTTGCCTTCACCGATCCGGAGCAGGAGAGCCTCTACCTCAAGGGCGGGCGGGTGCTGGACCGGGGGATGAATTTCCTGCTCGGCACGCCGCCGCTGCCGCCGTACCGCGATCCGCCAGAGGAAAGCACCGCCGCCTGGCCCGAACTGGCCCAGGCCATGGCCAGCGGCCATACCGTGGTGGTCCAGCGCGCCGCGCCTGATGAAACCCCGGTGATCAACGCCGCCGCCCCGGTGGGGGTGCGCGGCGAGCTGCTGCTGACCACCCGTAACGCCACCGACATTACCCAGTCGGTCCGCGATGCCCGCCAGACGCTGGCGATCGTGCTGGGGGTGACGCTGATCATCTCGATCCAGCTCTCGCTGTTTCTGGCGCGGACCATCGTTCAGCCACTGCGCACCCTGGTCCGCGCCGCAGTGCGGGTGCGGCTGGGGCGCGACCGCGCCGTGGTGGTGCCGCGCCTGCCCGAACGCCGTGACGAGATCGGCCTGCTCGCCCGCGCGATTTCCGACATGACCGCGGCCTTGCGCCGCCATATCGACGGGGTGGAAAGCTTTGCCGCCGATGTCGCCCACGAAATCAAGAATCCGCTCGCGTCCTTGCGCAGCGCGCTGGAAACGCTGGAAAAGGTGCAGGACCCCGCGCTGCGCCAGGAATTGACCCGGATCGCCGCTCACGATGTCCGCCGGATCGACCGGCTGGTAACCGAGATTGCCGAAGCCAGCCGGATCGACGCGGAGCTCAGCCGCACCCAGTTCGTGCCGGTGGACCTTGGCGCGCTGGCCACCATGCTGGTCCGCGCCCGGGCGGAACGCGCGCCCGGCAGTGCCTGCACCGTTGCCGTCGCGCCGCAGGGCCCTGGCCCGTTCGAAGTGCCGGGCGATCCCGCGCGGTTGGAACGGGTGCTGGTAAACCTGCTCGACAACGCGGTCTCTTTCTCGCCGCCGCAGGGCGAAGTGCGTATAGAGCTGGAACGGCGCGATGGCCGGGTCCAGCTGGCGGTGATCGATTCCGGCCCCGGCATCCCCCCCGAAGCGCGCGAACAGGTGTTCGAACGCTTTCACTCGCTGCGCCCCAGCGAAGAGGATTTCGGTAGCCATTCGGGCCTGGGCCTCGCCATCGCCCGGACCATCGCCGAAGCCCACGATGGCACCCTGAAGGCCACCGACCGCCGCG
This sequence comes from uncultured Novosphingobium sp., assembly GCA_964550775.1. Classification (GTDB taxonomy): domain Bacteria; phylum Pseudomonadota; class Alphaproteobacteria; order Sphingomonadales; family Sphingomonadaceae; genus Novosphingobium. The sequence continues at coordinate 2,782 of CAZKAX010000130.1, forward strand.
ATGGCCAGGACGGTGCCCGGCTGGTGCTGGACCTGCCCGCAGTGGCGGATGAAGAGGACGAGGAATGAGCCTGGTCCATTCCGCCACTTGCGTTGCCATCGCTGGCCGCGCCGTGCTGATCGAGGGGCCGAGCGGCAGCGGCAAGAGCATGCTGGCGCTGGCGCTGATCGATCGCGGTGCCATGCTGGTGGGGGATGACGGGGTCACGCTGGAACGGCGCGCGGACCGGCTTTACGCCAGCCCCCCACCCCGCATCACCGGCCTGCTCGAAGTGCGCAACCTGGGCCTGCTGTCCTTCCCCACCACTCAGGACGTGCCAGCGGCGCTGGTGCTGAGGCTGGATCCGGATGCCCCGCGCTTTATCGAAGCGGCAGACCATTGCACGTTGGAAGGCGTCACCCTGCCGCTGCTGCGCCTGTGGCCGGGCGGCACGGAACTGGCCCTGAAGGCGCAGCTGGCGCTGGAACGCTACGGACTGGCCTGAACCGGTTCAGGCCGGTTTGTCGTTCAGGAATTCGACCAGCCGGTCCCGCCAGACGCGGTAACCCGCGCGGCTGGGGTGCAAGGCATCGTTGAACAAATCGCGCCGCTGCAGGCCCTGATCGTCGGTGAACGCGGGATAGAGGTTGAGGAACCGCAGCCCCTTGTTCGCGGCAACATAGGCCTGCAGCCGCGCGTTGACCGGCTGCACCAGATCGCGGTTCTTGGCCGGATCATCGGTGGGCAACAGCGACTGAATCACGATCCGCGCCCCGGGCTTGCGCTCCCGTATCCGCGCAACCACGGCCAGCACGCCCTGATAGATACTGTCGGTCGCTGGGGCTTCGGCATCGAACGAATTGTTGATTCCCAGCATCAGAAACACCGTATCGGGTGCCAGATCGCGCCGGTCGAGCCAGCCCTCCCCGCCTTTGGCCGCAGGCAGCAGGCGGTGCAGGACATGTTCGATCCGGTCCCCCGACACCCCCAGGTTGAGCGCGGTCATTTCCGGCACTTTGCCGCCAAAGCTTTCATCCCAGATCGCCCGACCGCAATAGAGCCCGGGGAACCACGGGTTGGCATCAAGGTGCCAGAAATCGGTGATCGAATCCCCGACGAACAGGATCCGCACCGGCCGCAGGCTCTTCTTGGCGGCCAGTTCCTTTGAAATGTCCGCCGCGCGCTTTTGCCAGTAATCAACCCGCGGTGCCGGGCGTTCGGACTGGAACCGGCCAGCAGGCGCAGCCAGGGCCATGCCGGGGACAGCCAGTGCCAGCAGCGCCGCCGCCGCACCTGCCCATATTCCGCGCTGCTGCATTCCAGACTCTCCCTCTGCTCCGGATACCGGATTGCAGGCAGGCTAGACCAGACGGGCCGCGCAGCAAGCGCCGGGTATACGTATACACGCGGTCATGGCCCGGATCGGTTCACCGCAACCCTCGCTCCAACCGCCCGCTCCGGCCCTGTCGGGTGCAGCCCTGTTCATCTGCCAGCAAGGTTTGTATGAACAGGCCATTGCACAGGGGCAGCTTGTAGGAGGAACCAGATGCGCACCATTTCCACCCGGCCCGGAACCCTGTTCCTGCTGGCCATGCTCACCCTGACCGGATCGGCCCAGTTGGCGGCTCAACCGGCACCCGATCCCAGCATCGTCGTCAACGGCGAACGCCCACTCGATCTGACCCAGCTTGCCGCCGGACCCGAAGTGAAAGGCGTCATTGCCGCACGCAACGGCTCGCGGCTGCGCGTGACCACTGCCGATGGCGCCAGCACCCTGATCGCGATCACCGAAACCACCCAGGTCAAGACCAGCGGCGGCCTGTTTGGCAGCGGCAAGACCAAGCTGGGCACCGATGCGCTGCTCAATGGTCTGCCGGTGACGATCAAGACCCTGCAGGCCCCCGACGGGCTGATCGCCAGCCAGGTCAGCTTCCGCAATGGCGATTTCAAGACTGCCAGCATGATCCGCAACGCCACCGCACAAGGCTTTGCCGAACAGACCGCCGCGACCGAGGCACTGCGCGGACGGCTGGGCGATATCGACAAATACAACATCAAGAGCACGACCAACGTCTATTTCGATACCGGCAAGGCCGCGCTTTCGGCCCAGGCCAAGGCCGAACTGTGCAGCACCGCCAGTATGGCCGAAGCGACCGACAATGCGCTGATGCTGGTGGTGGGTTACACCGATTCGGTTGGCAGCGATGAATACAACCAGACCCTCAGCGAAAAGCGGGCCGGCAGCGTGATCAACTATCTGCAGCAGGCCTGCCGCTGGAAACCCTATCGCATGCTGACCCCCACCGGCATGGCCAAGGCCGATCCGCTGGCCAGCAATGATACTGAAGAAGGCAAGGCCCAGAACCGCCGCGTTTCGGTGAACATTCTGGTCAGCAAGAGCGTCGACGGGATTTAGGATTGCCATCTGGGGGCGGGCCAAGCCTGCCCCCCTTGCTGTCACACCTGATCGGGGTGGCGCCGCTATACACAAGGCTTTCCTACATCGCCGCGATCTGCGATTCTGCCGTGATGGCTGGTTTCTCATCCTCACCGATTCCCACAGCGGCGCGCAGGACAATTAGGGCGGCGCAGCGTGACGATGCCAAAGTCACACTTCCGCACTTGCGCACAGTGCCCGGCCAGCCCTTAATCGTGCCTGTTCTTAATGGCTTAGAGCGCCATTCCCGGCCCAACGGTCACACAACTTCCACCCCTGTTGTGTGTCAACCCAGTGCACCGGGGACAGCCCGGTTCGGCCCCCTTCACAACATGGCCAGGCAGGCCCATCTAGGGGGCCAGTGATGAGTGAGACCCCTGCCCCTCCCCGCCAGCGCGTGTTGCTGGTTACCGGCCTGCTTGGCGCGGGCAAGACCACGGCTTTGAAAGTGCTGGAGGATCTGGGCTGGGAAGTGATCGACAACTTCCCGATCCGTCTGCTTCCCCGGTTGATCGACAGTTCCGATGCACCTGCGCCGGAGCTGCGGTCGCCACTGGCCATCGGCTTCGATTCGCGGACCCGCGGCTTCGATGCGGCCAAAGTTATTGACCGGGTCAAAGTGCTGGTCGGCCGCCCGGACATCGAACTGACCACGCTATTCCTTGACTGCTCCGGGCAAGAGCTGGAGCGCCGCTATAACGAGACCCGCCGCCGCCACCCGCTGGCGCAGGACGTCCCCGCCGCCACCGGCATCGCGGCCGAGCGGGAGCAGATGGAGCCGCTGCGGCGCTGGGCCGACATGGTGATTTCGACCACCGACTATACCACCAATGATCTGCAACAGGCGGTGCGCGAACGCTTTGGCCAGGATGCGCCGCTGCCGACCACGGTGACGATCACCAGCTTCGGCTTTTCCCGGGGCATGCCGCCGATCGCCGATCTGGTGTTCGACATGCGGTTCCTGGACAACCCACACTGGGATCCTGACCTGCGCGAACAGACCGGGCAGGACGCGCCGGTGGGGGCCTATATCCGCAAGGATCCGGCCTGGGACGAAGCCTTTACCCGGATGCGTGATCTGGTGCTGATGCTGCTGCCGCGCTATCAGGCGCAGGGCAAAGCCTATGTCAACGTAGCCTTCGGTTGCACCGGCGGACGGCACCGGTCGGTCTTCACGGCAGAGCAGATTGCGGCGGCGCTGCGGGCGGAAGGCTATGATCCGGCAGTACTCCACCGCAACCTTGCCAGCCGCGCCGCCGATGCGGTGGAAGGCCAGCGGGAGATAAGGCATTGACCGGGCCGGTCGACACGGGCAATTGGCCCCACTTTCCGGCAGGATTCGCCGGGTCGCAACTGCGGAGACACGGTCCCCTATGATCGGTCTGATCCTGGTCACCCACGGCAAGCTTGCCGAGGAATTCGTGAATGCCATGCAGCACGTTGTCGGGCGGCAAGACGCCGTGGCGACCGTGTGCATCGGCCCCAACGATGATGCAGAACTACGCCGGCGCGAGATTGCCGATGCGGTTAAGGCGGTCGATAGCGGCCAGGGGGTGATCATCCTGACCGATCTGTTCGGCGGCACCCCGTCCAACCTCGCCATCTCGCTGATGCAGGCCGGCAAGGTCGAAGTGATCGCCGGGATCAACCTGCCGATGCTGATCCGCCTGGCCAAGGCGCGCGGCTGCATG
>CAZKAX010000131.1:0-6815 GCA_964550775.1 uncultured Novosphingobium sp.
ATTCGTCGCCCAGTTCGGGATAGGCGCGGCCCAGTTCCTTGGCGACGCGGTTGAACGCGGCGTCCACGGTCAGACCGGCTTCGGCGCAGATCACCAACAGGTCGAGCGCGTCGGGCAAGCCCTTGCGGACCGCGTCGGTGCGCTTGGAGATCAGGTTCGACAGGTAGATTTCCGGGCCCTTGTAACCCAGACCCACCGCCGTGGCGAAAGCCATCAGCTTCTTCATCCCGCCCCAGGTGGGGAAGTAGTTCAGCCCATAGATCATGAAGGCGGCAATCCCGCCCAGCACGATCGGCAGGATCATGCGCGCAAAGATCACGGCCACGGCCAGTTCCTTGCGGCGGATCCCCGCCTGGGCCAGCTTTTGCTGGATCATTTCCAGCTGGCTCTGCTGCAGCACCTTCAAGGACGACAGCGTGTCGCGCATCTTGTCGGTGGTTTCGGTCTTGCGGACCAGCGAGGCGCGCTTCTTGGCGGTCTGGGTAACGATCCCCGCCTTGAGCTGCTCGCGCCGCTCGTTCAGCGCCTTGACGCGCTTGGCCATGGGATCGCGGATGGTGATCGCGGTATAGATCGCGAACATCACGGCAAGCGCGGCCAATCCTGCCAGCATGGAGCCGACATAGATGACGTCGATACCGAGGAGCGTAGGTCCGGGCGGGTTGTTCATGACAGTTGTTCCAGTCCCTCGCTCAGATCTCGAAATTGATCATCTGGGCCATGATGAAGGCGCCGATGCCCATCCACACCATGCCGCCAAGGCCGGTGGCGATCAGGCGATCATCGGTGAAAAAGCCGCCCAGGTATTTGGGGTTCACCCAGTACACCATGCCGAACACGGTGAAGGGCAGGGCCCCGATGATATAGGCCGAAGCCTTCGATTCCGAGCTCATCGCCTTGATCTTGAGCTTCATCTGCGCGCGCTTGCGCAGCACATCAGCCAGGTTCGAAAGCGTTTCGGCCAGGTTACCGCCGGTTTCGCGCTGGATCGCCAGAGTGATGCAGAAAAAGCTGAATTCGGGCGTGTTGAGCCGGTCCGCCGTGTCCTGCAGCGCATCTTCCATCGACTTGCCGATCTTGATGCGTTCGGTCACCAGCTTGAATTCCTCGCCCACCGGGCCGGGAACTTCGGTGGAGACCACGCCCAGCGTCTCGGTCACGGGCAGACCGGAACGCAGGCCGCGCACCAGCAGTTCGATCGCGTCGGGAAACTTGGAAGTGAACTGGGCGGAACGACGGTTGATAAAGAAGCCAACCACCATGTGCGGCAGCCCCGCGCCCACCACTGCGCCCACGCCAATCGCCAGCAGCGCTGCGCCGGTTTTCAGGAAAACCAGCACGGCAATAGCCAGACCCAGTCCGACCGAAGCATAGGCATACTGTGACAGGGTCCACGGCTTGCCGGTGCGGTGCAGGCGCAGTTCCAGAGCGGCGATGCGCGATTCCGATCCGGCGATCTGGTGCATCTTGGGCTTGCGCGCCGCGACCGCTTTTTTCAGCTGGGCTTCAACCTTGTCGGTCGTGCTGTCGGAATGGCGATAGCGCACCGCTTCAAGCCGGCGCGCGCCTTCCTTGGCCGCCGAAGGGCCCGCGAACGCCATATAGGCCAGCGTCATGAACGCCATCAGGCCTACAGCGAAAAGCAGGAGCTGGATCATGCTCATCTGCGCAACACGCCTTCCATTTTCGGCTGCGGTGCCATGTCAGGCACCGCGCCGGGTTGTTGCCGGATCAGGCCTTGGCCGGAACCGGTGCCTTGTCTTTCGACTTCTTGGGCATCAGCGCCTTGAGATCGAGTTTGCCGAGCAACGACCCCTTGGCCTTCGCCGCAACTTCCACGGTTTCGCCATCGCCCACGCCCATCACGGCGCGGCTGACATCGCGGATCACCGAACCGGCCTTGCTCGAACGGTTGGCGTCGGCAAAGGTCTGGCCCAGCTTGGCTGCGTTGCTGGCGGCCTTGATGTCATAGGGAATGAAGAAGGCGATCTTGCGTTCGATCGATGCTTCGAAATCCGCCTTGCTGATCTCGCCCACGCCGGCCTGGACCTTGTTGGCCACCACGATCGGCTGGACATGGCTGGCGTTGCTTTTCAGCCACGACAGGATGCGGATCGCATCGCGCGCACCGGCCAGGGTCATTTCCGTGACCAGCAGCACGACATTCACATCGGCCAGCAGGTGCGGGAAATTAATCAGCATGTTGCGCGGCAGATCGATCACCGTCATTTCGAACGCCTGGCGGAATTCCTCCTCCAGCTGCACGAAGGCGGCACCATCGGTCATCAGCGGGGCATTCATCGGCGCTTCGGCCGAAAGGATTGCCAGATGATCGTTGGCCCGGATCATCGCGCGTTCGATGAACAGCCCGTCGATGCGGCCCGGATTGTCGATCGCGTCGGTCAGGCCGCGGCCCGGTTCCAGATCCAGCGCGAGCGCGCCGGTGCCGAAGTGGACGTCAAGATCGAGCAGCGCGGTCGGCAGCTTTTCATCGGCGCTGAACAGCCAGGCCAGCGAAGTGGCCAGCGTTGAAGCGCCAACCCCGCCGCGGGTCCCGATTACTGCCGTCGAAACGTGCTTCTTGGCAACCGAGGGATCGTGGCTCTTGGGCGAGGCATAGGTCGCCTGCGCATTGACCAGCGCATCGCGGACCTGGCCCGGCGAGAGCGGCTTCAGCAGGTAATCCTGAATGCCGCTGGCCAGCAGGTCGCGGTACAGCCGTACGTCGTTGACCTGACCGACCGCGATCACCACTGTTCCGGGTTCGCAAACCTCGGCCAGGGCGTTGATGTCGCTCAGCGGATCGCCGCTTTCAGACAGGTCGACCATCAGGATGGTCGGGCTGGCGGTGATCGACAGCGATTGCACTGCGTTGCGCAGACCGCCCTTGTGGCACTTTTCAGGCTGCCAGCCGAGCTCGATCACGACCGGGCGCAGCACATCCAGTGCAGCGTCATCGCAGATATAGGCGGAAAAGGCGTCGCGATTTCCGGGCGTACCGGGTTTCCAGGGAGCGTTCATGGCTTAGTTACCCTTGCTCGATTCGGCCTTCAGACCGTTGCTGCCGGTCGGCTTGGCCTCGCGGTAGGTTTCGATGGCCTTGGTCGAGCTCATCGTGACGGTCTGACCCTTGCCGGTGGCGCCGTGGATCAGGTGTTCCGGATCGGCGATCATCGCGGCAATGTTGCTGTTCGTCGCGCAGCCATAATTCTTGCTGGTCGCGCTTTGCAGGTTGGTCACCGATTTGCCGCCCCAGTCCGGGCAGCCCGGCACGGTGGCGCTGGAACGGGTGATGATCACCCGCACGGTGCCGGCATTGACAAAGCCCGGGGTGACCGGCGTTTCATCGCCAACCAGCAGGCTGTACCGGCTGGCCACGGCTTCCACCGCGCTGCGGGTCGCGCCGCTGCTGAGCGGATCGTCGATCGCGATGCGATCACCGTAACGCAGGTCCATCGCTTCGAACCAGCCCGACAGGCGGCGCTGTTCGGGCAGCGAAAGTCCGCCCGGGCCGGTGGTCAGGTCCAGCGTGAAGTTGGTGCGCTGCACCACCGGCTGATGGACGCTTTCCAGCGACGGGTTGTCGGAAACACCGCCAACGCAGCCACCAAGGGTCAGCGCGAGCGAAAGGGTGAGGGCCGAGGCGAGCGCCTTGCGGTTCGTGAAGTTACGCATTGGGTTCACCTCTCTCAGTTCAGGCTGAAGCCGGGGCCGACATCCTGCGATGCGGCGGCGGTGCGGGTCTTCTTGCGCTTGGCCTTCTTGTCAGGCTCGGGCGCAGCGGGCAGGGCGGGCACATCAAGGTCACCGACCTTGGGGCCTTCCACCGCCTTGGGCGCGGCCGAAGGCTTCGGACGGTCACCGCCCGATTTGCCGCCGACGTTCATGTTGCCCAGCACCCGTTCGATGTCGTTGGGGTTCTGGAAGCCATCGGTCGGCAGCCTGATGTCATTGGCATCAACCGGGTTGACCAGATAGGGGGTCACCACGATCACCAGTTCGGTTTCGCCGCGCTTGAAGCTGGTCGAACGGAACAGCGAACCCAGGATCGGCACATCGCCCGCGCCGGGCAGCTTCTGCACGGTGTTCTGGGCATTGTTGCTCATCAGGCCGGCGATCATGAAGCTTTGGCCCGAACCCAGTTCGATCGTGGTTTCGGTGCGGCGCACGGTCAGTGCGGGCACTTCGAAGCCGTTGAGGGTGATCGAACCCTGGCTCGACAGTTCCGAAACTTCGGGGCGGACCCTGAGCGAGATGCGGCCATTGGCCAGCACGGTCGGGGTATAGGACAGGCTGACACCGAACCGCTTGTATTCGATGCTGGTCGTGCCCAGACCCTGGCTGATCGGGATCGGATATTCACCGCCCGCCAGGAAGTCTGCCGTTTCGCCCGACAGCGCGGTCAGGTTGGGCTGGGCCAGCGTGGTCACCAGACCCGCGGTTTCAGCCGCGTCCAGCGCGCCCAGGATGTTCATCCCGAACAAACGGCCCATCCCGGCCAGCGTGTTGGATGCGTTGAGCGCCCCGACCGACGTGCCCGGGGTCAGCGCGACCTTGCCCGAAATCGGATCGATCACATAACCCGAAGGCGCGTTGCCGACGCCAAAGGGCAGCAAGGGGTTGGTGTTGACAGTCCCGCCAATCGCGCGGCCCTGGGCCAGACCGAACTTGAACCCGCCGGTGCCGTCGATCGTGGTCAGGTTGGTGCCCAGCGTCTTGACCAGGGTGCGGCTGACTTCGGCAAAGCGCACCTGCAGGTTGACCTGCAGCGGCGTGGCCATTTTCAGGCGCGAAATGACATTGGCGTCCTTGCCGACATAGGCTGAAACCAGCCGCTGTGCTTCGGCCGCGTCTTCCGGCGCGCCGACAGTGCCGGTCAGCAGGTAGGTGCCGGTGCCCATGGTCGAAACCGCGACCTTGGCATCGGGCATCGCCATGTGCAGCATCTGATCGACGCTTTCGATGTTCGAACCCACCCGGACGTTGGAAGACCAGATGATGTCGCCTGCCGCGTTGCTGGCATAGACCGTGGTTTCCCCGCCGGCCTTGCCAAAGACATACAGCTGGCGCTGCGACTTGACCTGAACGTCGGCGATCTGTTCGTTCGCGACGAACACATCGGTCATGCTGCCGGCCACCGTGATCAGCTGGCCGCGACCGATCGACAGGTTGATGTCATTGGCCGGGCGGCTGACCGACTGGGCCTGCAGTCCCGCCGGTGCCAGCAGCGCGAGCGGCGCTGCCAAGCAGGCGGCAGACAGGAGAGAGGTGGCAAGGCGCTTCATCGGGTTGCCTTTCGACAGGCCGCCAATGGCGGTCAGGTATGGGTTCGGGTTCATCTCAGCGGTTCCCCACCGGTTCTTCGGTCGTGCTCTTGCCGCGGGTCACGCGGACCACCGGGCCGACAGGAGCAGCGGGGCGCGGTGCGCTAGCGGCAGGCGTTCCGCCAGCGGCACCGGCAAAGCTGGCGATCGCATTGGTCACGCTCTTCACAACCTGGTTGGCCGCGCTCTGCTGGCTCGGCATCGACTTGCGCTGGAAGCGCGAGACGTCACCGCCGGTGGCAAAGGTGGTGCCGCTTTCGATCGGGCGGTTGATCGCCTGGCTCAGCAGCTTGTCTTCCTGTTCCTTCGTGGCACCGGCCGGCACCTTGATCGCGCCGCTGGCAATCGCCTGGTCGAGTTCGGCCTGGTTGTCCGCGATCGAGCGCAGCGCGAGGCTCAGCGTGCCGAGCGTCTGGGCGACAGCGATCTTTTCGGCGATCTTGGGGGTCACTTCCAGTGTCACCGTGCGGAAGGCGCGGACCACGGTCTTGCCTTCGCTGGTTTCGCTTTCGGTCGACTGGTCGGTCGCCAGGATGCGCAGGTTGCGCAGGATGGTTTCGGCGGTCTTCATCGATTCGCCGCCGTCGGTGGCCTTGACCGTCTGGGTCAGCATCAGGTCAACGTGGTCACCCGGGAAGATGAACCCGGCCACGCCGGTCTTCTGCGAAGCCGAAATGGTGATGGCCCGCATGCCCGGCCCCAGCGCCGCAGCGAGGAAGCCGCGATCACCCGGCGCAACCAGCGCGCCCTGGGTAACCGGCTGGCCGGCGGTAACCGGATAGCGCACCACGGTGCCCAACAGCTTGTTCATGTCGGCTTCGCCGTCGATGAAATAGGCGTCCTGGACCATTTCCTTGGGCCACAGCTGGAACGAAATCGAATCCGCCGTGATGATCGTGCCGACCGGCAGCGCGCGTTGCGCCACCAGCACCTTGGGTCCGGTGGGGACCTGCTGCGCGGCCTCCGCCTGGGGCGCGCTAGCCCCCGACAACATGCTCTTCGCGGCCATGGCCGTACCGATCGCAACGACCAGTGCGCCAAGCAGCAGCATCAGCTTCTTCTTATCCATGGCTGAGTAAGCCCCCTAGAAAAATCCCGAAGTGGTTCCGTCCTGTTTCGGGCAAACTGGTTAAAATCCGGTTCACCCGAAGGCTCCGGTCGAATTTGTGTGTTGCAGCAGCGGCAAGAGGTGGACGATGATCGCCCAGATCCCGCCCGCCGAAATCGCGACTCCATAAGGGATCCGCAGCTTCTCCCGCTGGTGGCGAGAGGTGATGAGCGAGCCCACCGAAATGAACCCCATGATCAGCGCCAGCACGATCAGCAGCCCGGCGCTGCTTAGCCCCGTGGGCAGCAATTTGTTGGTGAAATGGGCCAGATTGACCGGTTTTCCGCCGTTCAGCACCCAGCCGACATAGAGCATGACGGTTACCGAAACGGCCGAGCTGAGATAGACCATCGCTCGCCCGCTGGTCCGTCCGGCCACGGGGG
>CAZKAX010000132.1:0-6733 GCA_964550775.1 uncultured Novosphingobium sp.
TCGAAATCACCGGTGTCGGCTACCGCGCCAATGCTCAGGGCAAGAACCTGAAGCTGCAGCTCGGCTACAGCCATGACGTCGATTTCGACGTGCCGGAAGGCATCGAAATCAAGACGCCCGACAACACCACGATCGAGATCTCGGGCATCGACAAGCAGAAGGTCGGCCAGGTTGCGGCCGAAATTCGCCGGTGGCGGAAGCCTGAACCCTACAAGGGCAAGGGCATCAAGTACCGCGGCGAGTTCATCTTCCGCAAGGAAGGGAAGAAGAAGTAATGGCCAAGCTGTCCCTTTTCGAGCGCCGCCGTCGGCGCGTTCGCACCGCGCTCAAGGCGCGCGCCGGTGGCCGTCCGCGGCTTTCGGTGCACCGTTCGGGCCGTCACATCTACGCCCAGATCATCGACGATGCGGCAGGCCGCACCATCGCTTCGGCAAGCACCCTGACCAAGGGCAGCAAGACCGCCGGTGCGAACGTCGAGGCGGCTGCCACGGTCGGCAAGACCCTGGCCGAAGCTGCCAAGAAGGCTGGCGTGACTGCCGTCGTGTTCGATCGCGGCGGGTTCCTGTTCCATGGCCGCGTCAAGGCGCCGGCTGACGCTGCGCGTGAAGGCGGGCTGGAGTTCTAAGATGGCTGACGAAACCAACATTGAAGCCGAAGGCGTCGTTGCCGAAGTGGCTGCTGCTGCCCCCGAGGGTGGCGATCGTGATGGCGGCCGTGGCCGTGGTCGTGGACGGGGCGGCAATGACCGTGGCGGCAATGACCGCGGCGGGCGTGGCGGCGGCCGTGGTCGTGATGACCGTCGCGGTCGTGGGGGCGAGGAAGATGGCGGCGAAGAGCTGATCGAAAAGCTCGTCCACATCAACCGCGTCTCCAAGACCGTGAAGGGCGGCAAGCGCTTTGGCTTTGCAGCGCTGGTCGTGGTCGGCGATGGCAAGGGCCGGGTCGGCTTCGGTCATGGCAAGGCGCGCGAAGTGCCGGAAGCCATCACCAAGGCGACTGCCGCTGCCAAGAAGAAGATGGTCCGCGTTCCTCTGAAGGAAGGCCGCACCCTGCATCACGATTGCAAGGGCCGGTTCGGCGCTGGCAAGGTGAACCTGCGCTCGGCTCCGGCCGGGACCGGGATCATCGCGGGTGGCCCGATGCGCGCTGTCTTCGAAAGCCTGGGCGTGGCTGACGTGGTGACCAAGTCGGTCGGCACCAGCAACCCCTACAACATGATCCGCGCCACTTTCGACGGCCTGGTCAACCAGACTTCTCCGAAGTCGGTTGCGCAGCGCCGCGGGAAGAAGGTCGCCGACCTGCTGGGTCGCGGCGGTGCGAGCGCGGCGGAAGCAGAAGCTGCCGCCGATGCGATTGCGGAGTAATTGACCATGGCGAAGATCAAGATCAAGCAGATCGGTTCACCGATCCGCCGCCCGGAAAGCCAGAAGAAGATTCTGATCGGCCTGGGCCTGGGCAAGATGCACCGCGTGGTGGAACTGGAAGACACCGCCGAAGTGCGCGGTGCGATCCGCAAGCTGCCGCACATGGTGGCCGTGGTCGACTGACCCGCCGCCAAGGCACTGCCAAACGGAAAGCCGGGCCGCAAGGTCCGGCTTTTCGCGTTTCAGGCGCTCGGTGACCGCGTGTTAACCATGATCGCCTAAGCCCTTGCTGGTACATCTGGGCGGAGTGGGCTGAATGGGGTTGTTGCGGGTCTTGCTGGCGCTGGCGGTCCTGTTCGAGCATACCGGCGGGATCGGCGGCTACACCATGATTGGCGGGCCGCTGGCGGTGCAGTGCTTCTTCATCATTTCCGGCTTCTACATGGGCCTGGTCTTGAACGAACGTTATGACCGGCCCGCCCTTAACCGCGCATTCTATGTCAACCGCGCCTTGCGGATCTATGGAATCTATCTGTTTTTCCTGGCGATTCACGTCGGGCTGTTCGCACTGCTGCAGGCCCGGGGGATCGAAACGCCGCTGGCCAACTATGGGCAGGATCGCATTCCCGTGATCGAACGGGTCGGGCTGGGCCTGCTGAACATAACGGTAATCGGACAGGAATTGCCGGTGTGGTTGCGGGTCAGTGACGGTCATCTGGTCTGGTCATCGCGGTTTCTGGGATCGGGCGGGGACGAGGTGTTCCATTTCATGATGATCCCCATGGCCTGGTCGCTCAGCCTGGAGCTGACCTTTTACCTGATCGCGCCGTTCATTGCCCGCCGCCCGGCGGGGCAGATTGCCGCGATTGCCGGGCTGTCGCTGCTGGCCCGGATCGTCGCTGCGCTGTTTGGCTGGGTGGACGATCCGTGGTCGCACCGGTTCTTCCCGTTCGAACTGGCCCTGTTTCTTGCCGGAGTGCTGGCATACAAGGGCTGGGCCGCGAACAAGGCGCGCTGGGAAAGCGGCCGGGCGCGGATCCTGGCGCTGTTGGTGCCGGCCGCAATCCTGGCCTGGCCGCTCTATCTCGGGAACTGGTCACAGGACGTGTTCTTCACACCGCCGCGGCTGGCACTGCTGGTGCTGGTTGCCGTCGGACTGCCCGCGATCCATGGCTGGAGCCGCCACAACCAGCGTGACCGTGCGGTCGGCGAACTGTCATTCCCGGTCTATCTTGATCATCTGCTGGTCTTTTCGCTGATCGGTGTGATCCCGGTGCTGAAAGCCAACCCGACCTTGTGGACCCTTGCCACGGCTGCGGTGTCGATGGCGCTGGCCTGGCTGGTGGTGCGGATGGTCGACAGCCGGATCGAACAGTTCCGGCGGAGCCTGGCGCGCCGGGCCGGTGCGGCGGAAGAGGTCGCGGCATGACCAAGGCTAAGACCGGCGCCCCGCCGCTGTCCGGCTTGGCGCGCACGGATCGGCGCTGAACCATGCAGCAAGGCACAGCCGGAGCAGGTGCGGCGCAATTGGCAACGCCCGTGGCGACAATCGATGCGCACCGCGCACCGGATCGGCTTGCGTTGATCGATGGGCTGCGCGGCTTTGCAGCGCTGGCGATCCTGCTGTTTCATTACAAGAATTTCGCCAGCGGCGGCGTGAATGTGCTGGTTTGCGCGGACTGCATGCGGTTTGAACCCGGGCAGGGCTGGCTAAGGCCGTTTTATGATTATGGCTATCTCGCGGTGCAGCTGTTCTGGGTGATTTCGGGCTTCGTGTTCGCCGCTGCCTATCTGGGGCGTGATGTGGCGGCGCGGGAATTCTGGGTGAACCGGTTCGCGCGGCTTTATCCCTTGCACCTGCTGACCCTGCTGGTGGTTACCGCGCTGCAATTTGCCGCAATGGCCAAGCTGCAGACCAACCTGCTCTATGCCGGGTTCGATCTGCCCAACTTCCTGCTGCAACTGGGCTTTGCCTCGAACTGGACAGATGCCAACTTTCACACCTTTAACGGCCCGATCTGGTCGGTCTCGGTCGAGGTGCTGATCTATGGGCTGTTCTGGCTGGGGCGCAAGCGACTGGCCGTGCTGGGGCCGGCGGGGTTCCTGCTGCTGTTGCTGGGCTGCATCGCCACGGTCGGGCTGGCCCCGAAATCGCAGGTTCAGGCCTGCGCCTTCTTCTTCTTTGCCGGGGTCGCCGCAGCGCGGCTGAACGATCATCTGGCACTGCGTCCGGGCAAGGGCGGGGCGCTGCTAGTAATTTGGCTGGCGGCGCTGGCGGCGATGCTGGCCGCGCCGTCGGTGCCGCTGCGCTATGCCGCATCGGTTGTGGCAATCGGCGGAGCGCTGGTGCTGCTGGCCCGGATCGAACCCCGCGCGGGCGAGCCGCTGCGCCGCGCGGCGGTGTGGATCGGCGATTGCACTTATGGGCTCTATCTGTGGCACGTGCCGGTGCAGCTGGCGCTGCTGGTGCTGCTGCTGCCGGGGCAGGGCATGGTCGATCTGGCCCGGCAGGGCTGGTTCATGGCGCTGTGGCTGATCGTGATGGTAGCCATCGCCCGGCTGAGCTTCATCTGGATCGAGCGCCCCGCGCGGATTTACCTGCGCCGGAAGTGGGCAGCATCACCGGTTTCCGCATAGAGAGTTGCGTTCCGCCGCGGTGCTGGGCACAAGCGCTCCGGCGATGGAATGCAGGGGCAAGATCGGGTGACGGACGGGAAGATGGGCGGCCTGCTGGGCAATGTGCAGGCCTTGCGGGCCGTGGCCGCGCTGATGATCGTGGTGGTGCATCTGGCCCCCCTGCTGGCCACCTCCGGGCTGGGCGGTGACATCGGCCTGTTTCAGGCCGGGGTCGACGTGTTCTTTGTGATCAGCGGCTTCATCATGCTGCATATCTCGCGTGATCGGATGCCGGGGCCGGGTGCCTTCCTGCACAACCGGGTGATCCGGATCGTTCCGGCTTATTGGCTGGTCTCGCTGCTATTCCTTGCCGCCGCCACGGCGCTGCACCAGTGGCAGGCCGACGGGGCAGGGCTGGGCCTGCTGGTGCGATCGCTGTTCTTCCTGCCCAGCGGCGATCCGCCCTTGTACTATCCTTTGCTCTATGTCGGATGGTCGCTCAATTTCGAGATGTTTTTCTATCTGCTGTTCGCGCTGACGCTGGCGCTGAAGCTGGCTCCGCTGGCCCGGACCACCGCGGTGGCGGCCTTGCTGACCATTCCGGTCACGCTGGTCGGGCTGCGGTTGGTGCCGCCGTCGCTGGCGGATTTCTATGGCAATCCGATTGTCTATGAATTCGTGCTGGGCATGCTGCTGGGGCTGGCCTGGCCGTGGCTGGGGCGGGTGCCGGTCTGGGTTGGCTGGCTGGGGATCGTGGCCGGGCCGCTGGCCATGGTTCTGCTGCATCCGTTGGTGGAGGACGTCCACCGGCTATTCCTGGCGGGTTTTCCGGGCGCGGTGATCGTGGCGGCGGCGCTGGTGCTGGAACGCCATGGCCGGTCCGTGCGCAATGGCGCGGTGCTGCTGATCGGTGCGGCCAGCTATGTCCTGTATCTTTCGCACCCGATCGTGATTTCGGCGTTCAACAACCTGTCGCGCCATTTCGCCCCGCTGCGGGATGCGGGGGCGGCACAGGCCATGCCGCTGGCGGCGCTGGCGGCCTGCCTGATCGCGGCGATCATCCTGCACCGGGGGTTCGAACTGCCGGTTTCGCGCTGGCTGCGCCGGGGCGGCAAAGGCGGCTGACAAAGGGGGGTGACATTGCCCCGCACTTCGCCTATGCGCCCGCCTTCCCATAAGCGCGACCAAAGCGAAAGCGAGTGCATACGATGAAACTGAACGAAATTTCCGACAACAATGGTGCCCGCAAGTCCCGCATGCGCGTGGGCCGCGGGATCGGCTCGGGCAAGGGCAAGACCGCCGGGCGCGGCCAGAAGGGCGCCAAGGCGCGCTCGGGCGTCAGCGTCAACGGGTTCGAAGGCGGCCAGATGCCGCTGCACATGCGGATCCCGAAGCGCGGCTTCAACAACATCTTCGCCAAGGACTTCGCCGAAGTGAACCTGGGCCTGATCCAGAAGGCGATCGACGCGGGCAAGCTCGATGCCAAGGCGGTGATCGATCACGCCGCGCTGAAGGCCGCTGGCCTGGCGCGCGGTGGCAAAGACGGCGTGCGTCTGCTCGGCAAGGGTGAATTCACCGCCAAGGCCAAGTTCGCCGTCGATGGCGTGTCGAAGGGCGCGCTCGCCGCGGTTGAAAAGGCCGGTGGTTCGGTCGAACTGCCCGCTGCCCAGCCCAGCGAGCACGAAAAGAAGACCGCCCGCCGCGAAGCCAACAAGGCCGCGAAGTAAGGCAAGCTCCATCCCCGCACCACTGGTGCGGGGATGATGCATTGCAGGGGTTCGACATCGCGCAATCGTCCCTATATGGGGGCTGACAAGCGATCCGAAGCGGATCCACAGCAAGGCTTAATCAGCACATGGCATCACGCGCCGATAACATCGCGAGCAACCTCAGCCTCGCGAACTTTTCCAAAGCGACCGAACTGAAGAACCGCATCTGGTTCACAGTCGGGGCGCTGATCGTGTTCCGCTTTCTCAGCTTCGTGCCGCTGCCGGGGGTCAATCCGCTGATCCTGCAGCAGCTCTACAAGCAGACCCAGGGCGGCATTCTCGATATTTTCAACACCTTCTCGGGCGGCAGCCTGGAACGGATGAGCCTGATTGCGCTGGGCGTGATGCCGTACATCACCAGCTCGATCGTGGTCCAGCTCGCCGCTTCGCTGCACCCGGCGCTGGGCGCGCTGAAGAAGGAAGGTGAAAGCGGGCGCAAGAAGCTCAACCAGTACACCCGTTACGGCACCGTGCTGCTGACTGCGGTGCAGGGCTGGTTCATCGCCGCCGGGCTCGAAGCCTATGGCGCTTCCAGCGGCCTGCAGGCCGTGGTCGATCCGGGCATGATGTTCCGCGTGGGCGCGGTGATCAGCCTGATCGGGGGAACGATGTTCCTGCTGTGGCTGGGCGAACAGATCACCTCGCGCGGGATCGGCAACGGGACTTCGCTGATCATCATGGCGGGCATTGTCGCCCAGATGCCTACCTTCATCGCCAACCTGTTCGAAGGCGGGCGCACCGGGGCAATTGGCGGCGGGACCATCATCGGGCTGATCGCCCTGCTGGTCGCGCTGATCCTGATGATCTGCTTCATGGAACGCGCGACGCGGCGGCTGCTGATCCAGTATCCCAAGCGCGCCAGCCAGAACGGGATGATGCAAGCGGACCGCAGCCACCTGCCGCTCAAGCTCAACACCGCGGGCGTGATTCCGCCGATCTTCGCCAGCTCGCTGCTGCTGCTGCCGCTGACGATCACCCAGTTCG
>CAZKAX010000133.1:0-6648 GCA_964550775.1 uncultured Novosphingobium sp.
GCGTGTTGAAACCGGTAAAGCTGGGGGTATCCGGGAAATGGGCCATTGCATCCTCTCCTCGAATCGGATTGTATGCAATGCAAACAAATAGGCAAGCACTATGCGGGTGAGGGATGACGACTTGGACGCGGTGACCACCGTCGAACACGATGACGACGACACCTATCTGGGTGAGATCAACGAGATCATCGGATTCCACATCCGGCTGGCGCACGGCGCCTGTTACCGCCACTTCACCGAGACCTTCACCGATCTCGAACTGACGCAGAAACAGGTCTCGGTCATGTGGCTGGTGGCCGATCATCCCGGCATTTCCCAGATCGACCTTGGCCAGAAGCTGCGGATGGACCGCGCGACCACCATGACGATCGTCAACCGCCTGCAGGCGCGCCATTACCTGCGCCGCGAAAAATCGCCGACCGATGGCCGCAAGCAGGCACTCTATCTGGAAGCTGCCGGGGAAGCCGCACTGGCCGATGCCAAGCGTGCGATCCGCGAACACGAAAACTGGGTCAAAAGCCGCTTCAGCGATGCCGAAGTGAAGACCCTGATGGAACTGCTGGCACGCATCCACGAGTGATCCGGCACGGATAAACAGAAACGATCGGGACGAGGACTTACCGGGCATGACTGAAACGATGGGCACCGATCCGCAGCGGGTGATCGACGATGCGCCGATGAACTGGCGGCAGTATGTCGTCGTCGTGCTGATGGTGCTGCTCAACGCACTCGACGGGTTCGACGTGCTGTCGAGCGCTTTCGCCTCGCCCGGCATTGCCAAGGAATGGGGCGTCCCGCGTGAGGCGCTGGGGGTGATGTTGTCGGCTGAACTGGTGGGCATGGGCTTTGGCTCGGTGATCCTGGGCGGGCTGGCCGACAAACGGGGCCGCAAGCCGACCATGCTGGTCTGCCTCGCGGTCATGGCGGTCGGCATGTACATGGCCCACGCGGCGAGCGGCCTGACCGACT
Source organism: uncultured Novosphingobium sp. (assembly GCA_964550775.1). Taxonomy (GTDB): domain Bacteria; phylum Pseudomonadota; class Alphaproteobacteria; order Sphingomonadales; family Sphingomonadaceae; genus Novosphingobium. The sequence continues at coordinate 970 of CAZKAX010000133.1, forward strand.
TGTCGATCTGGCGGTTCATCACCGGCCTTGGTATCGGCGGCATGCTGACATCGACCAACGCGGTGACCGCCGAATGCACCAGCGCTTCGGCCCGCAGCCTGTCGATGGCAATCTATGTCATCGGCTATCCGCTGGGCGGGGTGATCGGCGGAATTGTCGCGCAAACCTGGCTGCTGCCCAATTTCGACTGGCGCGCGGTGTTCCTGTTCGGCGCGGTGGTGACGGCGGCAATGATCCCGCTGGTCATGCTGCTGGTGCCCGAAACACCGGCCTTCTACACCGCCACCCGGCCCGCCGATGCGGTGGCGCGGATCAACCGTTCACTCGCCGCATTCGGCAAGGCGCCGATTGCCGCGCTGCCCGCATTGGTGGCCGATGCACCCAAGCCGCGGCTGATGGAGATCCTCTCCAACCCGCGGCTGCGCCCGGTCACGCTGCTGCTGGCGTTCGGCTATATGTTCCACACCATCACGTTCTATTACATCCTGAAATGGGCGGTGAAGATCGTGTCCGACTATCCCCCGGGCTATGCCCCGCCGGTGGCGGCGAGCGTGCTGACCTATGCCAATGTGGGCGGGGCGCTGGGCGGGCTGCTGCTGGGCTTCCTGATGAAGCGCTGGGACATCAAGCTGCCGACCGTGATCATGCTGTTCCTGGCGCTGATCGGGGTGACGCTGTTCGGCCGTGGTTATGACAGCATCGATGGCTGGCGCGCCGCTGCCTTTACTGCGATGTTCTTTGGCAATGGCGCGGTCGTGGGGTTCTATGCCGCCTTTGCCAAGGGCTTTCCGGCCTTTGCCCGGGCGACCGGGACCGGCTTTGTGCTGGGCGTCGGGCGGCTGGGCGCGGCAGGATCGCCGATCATCGCGGGCTATCTGTTCAAGGCGTTCGGGACGGACCAGTTGCTGCTCGTTTCCTTCTGCATGGGGCTGGGTTCGCTGGCCGCGCTGGTGCTGCTGGTGCTGCTGCCGATGCGCGATGGCGATGCAGAAATGGCAGCGCGCGGGTAATGGCCGATTGACGCGCCGCCCGCGCCGCGACAAGTTCCGAATCGCAACTCAAGAGGAGAGAGCGCGATGTATTCGCACATGATGGTCGGCAGCAATGACATCGACCGGTCGAAGCAGTTCTATGACGCCACCTTCGCCGCGATTGGCGGCAATCCCGGGATCCAGGATGACAAGGGCCGCCTGATTTACATGCACAACGGCGGGCTGTTCCTGGTCACTCCCCCGATTGATGGCGAGCCGGCCACCCCCGGCAACGGCATGACCATCGGCTTTGCCATGGACACGCCGGAACAGGCCAATGCCTGGCACGCAGCTGGCGTGGCGGCCGGCGGCAAGGCGATCGAAGACCCGCCGGGCGTGCGCGAAGGCGGCGCGATGACGCTGTACCTCGCCTATCTGCGCGATCCGGATGGCAACAAGCTCTGCGCCCTGAAGCGCATGTAAGCTTGACTGAACCGATTGAAGTAACCGCCGAGGGCACCCGCCGCGCCGTGACGCGCGCGTGGGTGCCCGAAGTGCCGGTGGCGCTGGAATATGGCGGCCTGTCCTATGCCGTGATGATGGCCACCCCGCAGGATCTGGAAGACTTCGCGCTGGGCTTTGCGCTGAGCGAGGGTCTGGCGCAAAGCGCCGCCGATTGCACCGACATTGCCGTGACCGAAGTGGAGCTGGGCTGGATCGTCCGCGCGCAGCTTACCGGCCTGGGCGTCGACAAGCTGACCGAGCGGGTCCGCACCCGCGTGGCGGAATCGAGCTGCGGGCTGTGCGGGATCGAAAACCTGACCGAAGTGGCGCGCGCCCTGCCCCCGGTTGCGGCGCACGATCCAATCGCCCCCGTCGCGATCTTTGCCGCGCTCTCCTCCCTGCGCGAATTCCAGCCGCTGACCAAGGCCACTGGCGCGGCCCATGCCGCCGCCTGGGTCGCGCCCGATGGCGCAATCAGTTGCGCGCGTGAGGACGTAGGACGGCACAATGCCATGGACAAATTGATCGGCGCCATGGCCCGCGCCGGCCAGCCGCTGTCCCCCGGCTTCGTGCTTTCTACCGCGCGGTGCAGCTACGAGATCGTCGAAAAGGCCGTGCGCGGCGGGGCGACCACCTTGGTCTGCGTCTCGCTCCCCACCTCGATGGCGGTCGAGCGCGCACGGGCGGCGGGGCTGAGTTTGTGGGCTTTGGCGCGCGGGGATTCCGTGCTGCAGGTTTGTTGACCCAGATCCTCCCTATTTTTGCGAAGCACAAATGGGGAGGTGGCATTCGCGCAGCGAATGACGGAGGGGTAAGGGCCTCTCCGCATTACCCCTCCGTCAGCCGCCTGCGGCGTCTGCCACCTCCCCATTTGTCGCATTCGCGAAAAATGGAGAGGACCTTACTTCGACAGCAGAAACACCGCATGTTCCGCGCGCCAGCTCGCTGCAGCGTCGCTGATCCGTTTGTCGCCGGACAGGAACCACGCGCCTTCCACCTTCAGCCCCCGGGCCGCAACCAGATCGCGGAAGTCGCTGACCGTGACATGGTGGATATTGGGGGTTTCATACCAGGCGACCGGCAGCAGCCGGGTCACCGGCATCCGCCCGTGCCACAACAGGCTGGCCCGCACCCGCCAGTGCGCGAAGTTGGGGAAGCTGACGAAGGCCTGGCGCCCGATCCGCAGCAATTCATCCAGCACCAGATCGGGCCGCCGCGTGGTCTGCAGCGTCTGGCTGAGGATCGCATAGTCGACTGCCCCGTCGGGGTAGAACGACAGGTCCGTATCGGCATCGCCCTGGATCACCGACAGCCCGCGCGCGACGCATTCGGCTACGCCCATCGGATCAAGCTCCATCCCGCGCGCATCGGCCTGGCGGGCATCGCGCAGCGCGGCGAGCAGATCGCCGTCGCCGCAGCCGACATCGAGCACCTTGCTGCCCGGCGCAACATTGGCGGCGATTACCGCCAAATCGGGGCGCAGCGCGCTCATTGCAGGAAACCCTTGATCACCCGGTCGAGCGCCGGAACGTCGAGCAGGAAGCTGTCATGCCCGAACGGCGCGGACAGCTCGACAAAGCTGACCGGCGCGCCGACTGCGCTCAGCGCATGGGCGATGGTGCGGCTTTCGGCGGTGGGGTACAGCCAGTCGGTATCGAAACTGACCAGACAGAACCGCGCCTTGGTGCCCGCGAAGGCATCGGCCAGCCGCCCGCCGTGTTCCTCAGCCAGATCGAAATAATCCATCGCGCGGGTGATGTAGAGGTAGCTATTGGCATCGAACCGGTCGGTGAAACTCAGCCCCTGGTGGCGCAGATAGCTTTCGACCTGGAAATCGGCGTCGAAGCCAAAGGTCTTGGCATCGCGGTCCTGCAATTTCCGCCCGAATTTGTCGTGCATCCCTTCTTCGGAAAGATAGGTGATGTGCGCCGCCATGCGGGCCACGGCGAGGCCTTTGTCCGGGCCCTTGCCGGTGCCGTAATCGCCGTCCTTCCACTTCGGATCGGCCATGATCGCCTGCCGCCCAACCTCGTGAAAGGCGATATTCTGGGCTGAATGGCGCGCGGTGCTGGCGATCACCAGCACGGCCCGCGCGCGGTCCGGCCAGTTGGCAGCGAGGCTGAGCGCCTGCATCCCGCCCATCGATCCGCCGACCACGGCGTGGAGCTGTGCGATCCCCAGCGCATCGAGCACCGCGACTTGCGCGCGGACCATGTCGCGGATGGTGATGACCGGAAAGCGCATGGCATAAGGCTGCCCGTCCGCCGCCTTGCTGGCCGGGCCGGTGGAACCATAACAGCCGCCAAGCACATTGGCGCAGATCACGAAGCAGCGGTCGGTATCGATCGGCTTGCCCGGCCCGACCATGCGGATCCACCAGCCGGGCTTGCCGGTCACCGGATGCGGGCTCGCCACGCATTGGTCGCCGGTCAGCGCATGAAAGATCAATACCGCGTTGCTCTTGTCCGCGTTCAGCGTGCCATAGGTTTCATAGGCAATCTGCACGCCATCGAGGCTCTGCCCGCCATCGAGCGGGAGCGGCGCGGTCAGGTCCAGCACGTGGCTGGCGGTGAGGATATCGGCCTGCGACATATTGTTTCCGGGCTTGGGGGACGGCAAGCGGGCTGTCAATTGCCGACAAGCCTGCTAAGGCCGCCCCGCAATGACCAAGGCACCCACCCCCAAGAGCTGGATCGCCGGAATCCACGCCTATGTTCCGGGCAAGAGCACCGGCGCGGACGGACGCCCGCTGATCAAGCTGTCGGCGAACGAGAACCCGCAGGGCAGCAGCCCGGCGGCACTGGCGGCGCGCGCGGTGGAGCCATCGCGCTATCCCGATCCAGACAGCAAGGAGCTGCGCGGGGCGATTGCCGCGCTGCACGGGCTTGATCCCGCGCTGGTGGTAATGGGTACCGGTTCGGACGAATTGCTGCACCTCGCCGCGCAGGGCTATGCCGGACCGGGCGACGAAGTGCTGTTCCCGCGCTACAGCTTTTCGGTTTATGACATCGCCGCGCGGCGCTGCGGCGCGACCCCGGTCGTCGCCCCCGATGCCGATTACGGCACCGATGTCGATGCGCTGCTGGCGCTGGTGACGGACAAGACCCGGGTGGTGTTCATCGCCAATCCCAACAACCCCACCGGCAGTTTCCTGGCCAAAGGCGAAGTGGCGCGGCTTCACGCCGGACTGCCGGCGGACGTGCTGCTGGTGGTCGATCAGGCCTATGCCGAATACCTCGATCCGGCGGACGATGACGGCGCCTTGGCGCTGGCCGAGGCACACGGCAATGTGCTGGTGACGCGGACGTTCAGCAAGATCTATGGGCTGGCGGGCGAGCGGATCGGCTGGGCCACCGGCATGGCCCCGCTGATCGACACGCTCAACCGCATCCGCGGGCCGTTCAACGTATCGAACACCGGCCAGGCGATGGGGCTGGCAGCAGTGCACGATCAGGCCTTCGTCACCCATGCCCGCGAACACAACGCGGCAGAGCGCGCGCGCTTTGTCCGCGCGCTGAACGCATTGGGCAACCGCGGGCTGCGGCCCTTGCCCAGCGAGGCCAACTTCGTGCTGATCCTGTTCGAGGGCAAGCTGAGCGCGGAAGCAGCCTATCACGGCCTCGCCGATGCGGGTTACATCGTCCGCTGGTTGCCGGGTCAGGGCCTGCCGCAGGCGCTGCGCATCACCATCGGCACGGCAGCGCAGATGGACGAGATCGCCCGCGTATTGCGCGAACTGGCGGAGGCAGCGAAGTGACTTTCCAATCGGTGGCGATCATCGGCCTTGGCCTGCTGGGCGGATCGACCGGGCTGGCAGTGCAGCAGCACCTGCCGCAGGTAACCACCACCGGCTGGGACGCCGATCCCGCCACCCGCGCCCGCGCGGCGGAACGTGGGCTGGTCGGCAAGGTGTTTGATAGCGCCGCAGAGGCTGTCGCCGCTGCCGATCTGGTGGTGTTGTGCGTACCGGTGGGAGCAATGGGCGCCGCCGCCGCCGCCATCGCGCCAGGGCTGAAACCGGGCGTGGTGGTCAGCGATGTGGGCTCCTCCAAGCAGACCGTCGCCCGGACCCTGGCCGAAGCCTTGCCCGGCGTGGCCGTGATCCCCGCGCACCCGGTGGCCGGGACCGAGCGCAGCGGGCCGGACGCGGGCTTTGCCAGCCTGTTCCAGCAGCGCTGGTGCATCATCACCCCGCCCGCCGATG
>CAZKAX010000134.1:0-6643 GCA_964550775.1 uncultured Novosphingobium sp.
GATATCTTTGCCATTTTGACGCCTCGAACGTGCATTTAACAGGTCCTGACCCTAATGCCTGAACCCGCCCTGTCCGCCGCAGCGAAAGGGATGCAATTCAATCCAATCCGCTTGAACTCTAAAGCAGCGCCGCCGCCTGCATCAGCCGGTTGCCGTGGTCGGTCTCTTCCTTGCCGTTGAGGCGGAACAGCCGCGCGGCTTCGGCATTATCGCAGTTCGCCGCCCACTTTTCATACAGCGCCTCACCGCCGAATTCGCCCTGGGCGAGGCCCGTCAGCGCTTCTGGCGTGACCGGCGCAAAGGGTGCGGCGCCATCCTTCAGATAAGGGTTATCTTCGGCCAGCGGGGGGAAGAAGTCCTCGCCGCTCATCGCTTTGACCGCCATGGCCGCGCGCTGGGCGTGGAGGAATTCCTCGCGCCCGTTGGCTTCCAGCAGCGCGCGCACCGCCGCATTGTCGGTCCCTTCGGCGGTCTTGTAATAGAGCGTCATCGCCGCCGCTTCGGTGAAAGCCATCACCTTGACGTCGAGCACCGTCGGGCTGGTCACCTGGCCGATATGGGCAAAGGCATCGCGCAGGGTGGCAGGGGCGCCTTGCGGCAGGGGCATGGTCATTCGGATTCTCCCGGTGTTTGCCCCAGCTTGCGCTGCCAGACCGGCGCAATCAAGCCATGCCGGCCAATTCCGATCCGCAGCAGATACAAGCCCGCCAAAGTCGCCACGACCAGTGCCGGGACCGAAGCCTCCAGCCCGAAGGCTCCGCCGTTGATCCAGGCCGGGCCGGAAAAGGTGGTCTGCAGCAGCCCTTCGGGCGCATCCCCGCCCGATACCGGGACCGAGAAAACCCACCCTTGGGTAAAGTTCCACGCCGCGTGGATACCCGCCGCCAGCCACAGCCGCCGCGTGACCATATAGGCCGCGCCCAGCAGGATCCCGGCCTCTACCGCGATCGCAAAGGCGGCAAACCAGGTCGCATCCGGGTTGCCGATATGGGCCAGCCCGAAGAACGCGCTGGTCAATGCCAGCGCCGCCCAGGAACCGAGCACATTCTCCAGCTGGCGAAAGGCAATGCCGCGAAACAGCAGTTCCTCGAACAGCCCGGAAATGATCGCCATGGAGAGCATGCCCCACAGGTTGCCCATGCCGCGCAGCCCCTCGATCTTCATGCCGCCCGCCAGCACGGCGGCAAGCGCCACGGCGCTGAACACGGCAAAGCCGATCCCCAGTCCGGCGGCCAGTTCCCTGCCCGCACCGGCCAGCGCGAACTCTGCATCCTCGCGCCGTTCGACCTTGCGCTGGAACAACTTGTAGAGCCACACCGACACGGCGCATCCGGCCAGGATCACCAAGGGCTGAAGCGGGCTGCGGTGCAGGATGTCGGGCCGTCCGGCGGTGATCGCCGTGGCCAGATAGAGCACTGAAAAGGCCACGAACCCCAGCACCAGCAAGGTCAGCGGATAGCGCAGGACCCGCAGGGCAAGAGACTGGTCGGGCTTGATCACATTCATCGGCGATTCCCTTGCTGTATTATCAATGCAATACAGCAAGGGAATGCCAAGTCAATCGCCCAGCGCCAGCACCGCGCCTTCCTTTTCCAGCAGCTTGCGCTTGATCTCCAGCCCCCAGGCATAGCCCCCCAGCCCGCCCCCGGTGCGGATCACCCGGTGGCAGGGGATCAGCACGGACACATGGTTGGCCCCGTTGGCGCTGCCCGCGGCGCGCACGGCCGTGGGCTTGCCCGCAGCGGCGGCCAGCTGCGCATAAGTGCGGGTTTCGCCGAGCGGAATCTGGCGCAGTTCGCGCCACACCGCTTCCTGAAAGGCCGTCCCTTTCACGTCGATCGGGATGTGCGCGAAATCGCCGGGTGCTTCCACCGCCGCGACCACATCGGCCAACAGCCTGGCAAAGTCTTCCCCGCCCTCGACCAGCGCCGCGTTCGGGAAGCGCTGCTCCAGCGCCTCGCGGCCTTCATTGAAGGACAGGCGGCACACGCCTTTGTCGCTCGCGGCGACCAGCATCTGACCCAGGCTGGTCGGCACCGCCGCCCAATGGATCGTCACTCCTTTGCCCCCGTTGGCCCATGCCGATGGCGTCATCCCCAGTCGCTCCCTGTTTGCATCATAGAACCGCGACGGCGCTGAATAGCCCGCGGCATAGATCGCCTGCGTCACCTGCCCCTCGCCGGTCAGCGCCTCTTTGGCCCGCTCGGCCATCAGCGCACGGGCATAGGCGGCGGGGGACAGGCCGGTATGACGGGTGAACACCCGCTGGAAGTGGCTGGGCGAATAGCCCGTCTCCGCCGCCAGCGCGGCCAGGGCCAGCGGCTGCTCAGCCGCCTTGATCGCCGCGATGGCCGCCAGCACCGCGCGCTCATCGCGGCTGACATCATCGGGCAAACAGCGCTTGCACGGCCTCAGCCCCTCCGCCCGCGCCGCTGCCCCATCGCCAAAGAACCGCACATTGCCCCGCGCCGGATGCCGCGCCGCGCAACTGGGGCGGCAATAGATTCCCGTGGTCAGCACGCCGGTCACGAAGCGCCCGTCAAACGCGCGGTCGCGTTGCAGCACGGCGGTCCAGCAATCGTCGTCCGGCAGCATCAGTCCTGCTCCCCATGGCGGTCCACCCGTGCGGCAAAGCAGCCATGCGCGGCGTTGTGGGCATGGATATAGGCAATTTCCGGGTTGGCCAACAAATCGCGGATCTTCGCGTCGGCCTCACCCGGCAAGGCCAGCCGGGCATCGCGCAGCATTCCCGCTTCATCAAACCCGCGCAGGCCAAGCGGTCGCCCTTCGAACACCGGCGGAGTCTGGTCGACATGATCGGCCGCGGACGCCTGCGCGCGGACATAGATCGCATAGGCGCTGCGATAGGGCGTCGCGACATCGTGGCTGGTGTGGTGCAACAAGATCAGTTCCTCCCCGGCCCGCGCGTCCTCGAGCGAAATGCGGCAGGGGTAACCCCGATCCGCCAGCGCCGTTACCCGCCGTGCATCGCGGCGTTCCAGTTCGGCGTCGGACAGAGTGAAGAGCGGAGCGAACTGGGCGGGGTCAAGTCCGGTGATGCGATAGGTCATTTTGGGTCCTTTCAGGTTGATGGCCCTGATTAGACCCAGCGAGTCGGGCTCGCGTCCCGCAGCTTGCGCTCAAAGCAAATCAAGCAGCCGCAGCCCCAGCGTCCAGGCATCGCCCGGCCAGCGCGCGGAGAGATAGCGGCCGTCCTGCTCCACGAACCCGGCCTGCGGGTGCGCGGCATCGGCATAGCTGGGCAGGACCGGCCCCGGCACGAACCGCCCCTTGGCCCCGATCAGGCGGCGCACCTCATGCTCCACGCTTTCGGGATAGGTGCGGTAGTGGCCCGGCATTGCGCTTTGCGTCAGCCGCACCGCCACGCCTTCCATGATCCGGGTCAATGCCGTGGTCCGCCGCCCCGCCAACACGCCGGCGCGGGCGAGCGGGAGGACCCCGTGGCACACGGCGCTGACCGGCTGGTCCGCCGCGAAGGCTTCTCGCGCCAGCCGCTGCACCTCGCCCGATTCGCAATAGCGCTTCATCCCCGGCGCGTGCCCGCCCGGAAAGTGCAGCGCCGCGTAATCGGCCGCGCGCGCCTGATCCCAGCGGATCGGCGCAAGGAACGCGGGGTGCGCCGCCATCGCCGCATAAGCAGCAATCGCTTCTTCCCGTGCCCTGAGCGAACGTGCCAGCCGGGGCAGTCCTTCCCCTGTCAGCGTCACCGGATCGCAGGCCGCCGCCTCGCCGGTTTCGGTCGCGAACACCACATCATGCCCAGCGCGCGACCAGACCAGCCAGGGGAAGGCCACTTCGGTCGGATCGAAATCGTGCTGTGGCAGGATGATGAGGATTTTGGCCATTCAAACAGGCTAGCCTGACGCCTTCCAGCTGACCAGCAGCTTGACGAGACCTGTTAAATGACCTATTAAACGGTCATGGGAAAACCACTGCTGGCCGATTTCGGCGTCTCGATCTCGGAACTCAAGAAGAACCCGTCGGCTGTCATCGCCGAAGCGGAAGGTGCGCCCGTGGCCATTCTCAACCGGAACTCACCCGCCGCCTATCTGATCCCCGCCGATGCGTGGGAAGAGATTCTTGATCGGCTGGAGGATCTGGAGCTCGGCAAGATCGTAAAGTCGCGCCAGACGCAAAAGCGCATCAAGGTGCGGCTTGAAGACCTATGAGCTCGAATTTGTCGAGCAGGCGCTGAAGGAATGGCGCAAGCTCCAACCCGATTTGCGCCGCCAATTTGCCAGCAAGCTTGAAGAGCGGCTGCAACAGCCACACGTTCCCGCCGCGCGGCTGCACGGGATGAAGGACTGCTACAAGATCAAGCTGCGCTCATCCGGTTATCGGCTGGTCTATCAGGTGGACGACGGCGTTGTGACGGTAACCGTCATCGCGGTTGGCAAGCGCGACAAGGACGATGCGTATCGGCGCGCCGCCCAGCGAATCTAGCCCCCCAGGGCCCTGAACAGCATCAGCGTGCGTTCCTTGGCCAGTTCAGCGCTTTCGGGGTGATAGTCCTTGCGCCGGTCGGAATTGAACCCGTGTCCGGCCTCGTAAACAAAGATCTGTGCGGTCGGGTGCTGCTTTTCGATCAGCTTTTCCACCGGGGCGAATTCGACCATCGGGTCATAGCGGCCAAAGTGGCAGATCGTCGCGCAGCGCGGGGCCTCATCGGCAAAGCGGGTGGCGACATAGCCGCCATAGTAACAGCTGGCCGCGTCCAGATCGTCACAGGTCTGGGCCATGCGCCAGGCAACCGACCCGCCAAAGCAATAGCCGACGATGAATGTCGGGCCGCCGCGTTCACGCAGCCAGGCGATCACCCGGCGGGTATCGTCCAGGCCCTGTTCCCAGTCATGCTCGCTGCGCGCAATCTGCACTGCGCGTTCCCAGTCCGCGCCGGAATAGCCCAGCGCGCAGCCGGGCTCGATTCGCTCGAACAGGCCGGGGCTGATCACTTCATAGCCATCGGCGGCATATTCATCACAAAGTTCGCGGATATGTTCAGTGACGCCAAAGATTTCCTGCACCAGCACCAGCCCGCCGCGCCGCTCACCCGCGGGGACTGCGTGATAGCACGGCATTTCGAAGCCATCGGCCATGGTAATCCGGATCGTATCGCCCATCTCTCCGCTCTCGCTCTTGTTCTGTTGCGAGAATGTCCTAGCCCCACCTTGCATCGCAGCACAATCATGCTATGCGCGCCCCCGTCTCAAGGGGCGGAAGCAAGTCCGGCTTGTTACCCGCCCCACCAACGCATTCGATGCAAGGAACCAAGACGCGTGGACTCTTCCGGCGGCATTACTGCGAGTTTGCAAGGGCGTTACGCCTCTGCGCTGTTTGACCTGGCCAGCGAAGGCGGCAAGGTTGCAGCCGTCGAATCCGATCTCACGGCGCTGGGTGCGGCGATTGCGGAAAGCGCTGATCTGGCCGCACTGATTCGCAACCCGCGCGTTACCCGCAGCGCTGCCGCAACCGCGATGGCCGCCGTGGGCAAGCTGCTGAAGGTTTCGCCGCTCACGCAGAATTTCCTGGGCGTGCTGGCCGACAACCGCCGTCTGGCGATCCTGCCCGAAGTGGTCCGCGCCTTCGTGACGATCGCCGCCGCCGCCCGCGGTGAGGTGAGCGCCGAAGTCACTTCCGCCCACCCGCTGTCCGCCGCCCAGCTCAAGACGCTCGCCGCGAAGCTGAAAGAGCGCGAAGGCAAGGACGTGAAACTCTCTTCAAAGGTCGATCCGGAATTGCTCGGCGGCCTTGTCGTCAGGATTGGCTCGACCCAGATCGACAGCTCGATCCGCACCCGTTTGAACACTCTCGCTAACGCGATGAAAGGCTGAATGATGGATATCCGCGCCGCTGAAATCTCGAAGGTCATCAAGGACCAGATCGCCAGCTTCGGCACCGAGGCTCAGGTCTCGGAAGTCGGTTCGGTGCTGTCGGTTGGTGACGGTATCGCCCGCATCCACGGTCTGGACCAGGTCCAGGCCGGTGAAATGGTCGAATTCGCCAACGGGGTTAAGGGCATGGCGCTCAACCTCGAAGCCGACAACGTCGGCGTCGTGATCTTCGGCTCGGACAGCGAGATCAAGGAAGGCGACGTCGTCAAGCGGACCGGCACCATCGTGGACGTTCCCGTCGGCAAGGGCCTGCTCGGCCGCGTGGTCGATGCGCTCGGCAACCCGATCGACGGCAAGGGCCCGATCGTCGCGGCCAGCCGTCAGCGCGTCGAAGTCAAGGCGCCGGGCATCATCCCGCGCCAGTCGGTCAACGAACCGGTGCAGACCGGGCTCAAGGCGATTGACGCCCTGGTGCCCGTGGGCCGCGGCCAGCGCGAACTGATCATCGGTGACCGTCAGACCGGCAAGACCGCCGTCGCGATCGACACCTTCATCAACCAGAAGGCCGCCAACGCCGGAGACGATGAAAAGAAGAAGCTGTACTGCATCTACGTCGCCGTCGGGCAGAAGCGTTCGACCGTGGCGCAGATCGTCCGCCAGCTCGAAGAAAACGGCGCGATGGAATATTCGATCGTGGTCGCCGCGACCGCGTCGGAGCCTGCCCCGCTGCAGTACCTGGCGCCCTACACCGGCGCGACCATGGGCGAATTCTTCCGCGACAACGGCATGCA
>CAZKAX010000135.1:0-6632 GCA_964550775.1 uncultured Novosphingobium sp.
CCGGTCAACGGCACCAACTTCATCGACGTGCTGGAACTGTTCCTGGCCGACGACGAAACCAAGTCGATCATCATGATCGGCGAAATTGGCGGTGATGCGGAAGAGCAGGCCGCGCAGTTCCTGATCGACGAAGCCAAGCGCGGGCGCAAGAAGCCGATGGCCGGCTTCATCGCCGGGCGCACTGCCCCTCCGGGCCGCCGCATGGGCCACGCCGGCGCCATCGTTTCGGGCGGCAAGGGCGATGCCGAAAGCAAGATCGCGGCGATGGAAGCGGCCGGGATCCGCGTCTCCTCCTCGCCCAGCCTGCTGGGTGAGACGCTGGCGGAGGTGCTCAAGGAACTGGCCTGAGCCGGTTTCCCTGAGCGCTTTCCTAAGCCGGCGTTAACCACGTTTCGGGCATAGCGGACCTCCCCAGGGAACGTCTTTGCCCCTGAGTACTTTAAGCAAGACACGGGCGGTCCGGTGGACCGCCCTAGCCAAAGGGCGATGCTTACGATGGGCAACGAAAGCCACAATTTCCTCCCCGATGACCCGCAGCCGGGTCCGAGCTGGGGCCGTGCCGACTGGCGCAACGCCAGCGATGACCTGACGGTCGCGCTCGATCCCACCCAGATGCAGGCCGCGATCAAGGCCGCCGCCAAGGGTGCCGGCGCGCAGCTGGATGGCCGCGCGGTGGAGGAAGCGGCGGCGGATTCGATCCGCGCGATGATGCTGATCCGCACCTACCGGGTGCGCGGGCATCTGGCGGCGGACCTCGATCCGCTGGGCCTGTCGCACCAGAACCTGCCGGCCGATCTTTCGCCTGAATACCACGGCTTCGTCGGCGCGGCGCTGGACCGCAAGGTCTATGTCGGCGGCGCGCTGGGGCTGGAATGGACCACGGTGCGCGAACTGGTAGGCGTGCTGCGCCGCAACTACTGCGGCAAGGTCGGCTTTGAATACATGCACATCGCCGATGTCGAGGAACGGCGCTTCATCCAGGAACGGATCGAAGGCGGCGACAAGTCGATCGACTTCACCCCCAACGGCAAGAAGGCGATCCTGCAGGCGGTGATCCGCGGCGAGCAGTACGAAAAGTTCCTCGGTCGCAAGTACGTCGGCACCAAGCGCTTTGGCCTCGACGGCGGGGAATCGATGATCCCGGCGCTGGAAGCGGTGATCAAGTACGGCGGCCAGCGCGGCGTGCGCGAAATCGTCTATGGCATGGCCCACCGCGGCCGCCTCAACGTGCTCGCCAACGTGATGGCCAAGCCCTACCGCGTGATCTTCCACGAATTTTCGGGCGGCACCGCCAATCCCGAGGACGTCGGCGGTTCGGGCGACGTGAAGTACCACCTGGGCACCAGCACCGACCGTGAATTCGACGGGGTGAAGGTGCACATGAGCCTGGTCCCCAACCCGTCGCACCTCGAAACCGTGGACCCGATCGTGCTGGGCAAGACCCGCGCCAATCAGGTGTTCCGCGACGATATCGGTCCCGGCAAGCACAAGCAGGTCATGCCGATCCTGATCCACGGCGATGCCGCCTTTGCGGGCCAGGGGATCGTCTGGGAATGCTTCGGCTTTTCCGGGGTGCGCGGGTACAACATCGGCGGCTGCATCCACTTCATCATCAACAACCAGATCGGGTTCACCACCAGCCCGCAGTTCAGCCGCGGTTCGCCCTATCCTTCGGACGTCGCCAAGGGCGTGATGGCGCCGATCATCCACGTCAACGGCGATGATCCCGAAGCCGTGACTTTCGCATGCAAGCTGGCGATCGATTACCGCCAGACTTTCGGCCGCGACATCGTGGTCGACATGTGGTGCTATCGCCGCTTCGGCCACAACGAAGGCGATGAGCCCGGCTTTACCCAGCCGCTGATGTACCAGAAAATCCGCCAGCACCCGCCGGTCAGCAAGCTCTATGCCGAGCGGCTGGCCAAGGAAGGCGTGATCGCGTCCGGACAGGAAGCCGAAATGGAAACCCATTTCGTCGCCACGCTGGAACAGGAATTCGAAGCTTCGAAAAGCTACAAGAGCAACCATGCCGACTGGTTCGGCGGGCGCTGGCAGGGGCTGCACGCCCCGGCTGACCCGGAAACCGCGCGGCGCAACGTCCATACGGGCATCGAACAGAAGCTGTTCGACAGCCTGGGCCGCACGCTTTGCACGGTTCCCGAAGGGCTGACGATCCACAAGACATTGGCCCGCGTGCTCGATGCCAAGCGCGAGATGTTCTCCTCAGGCCAGGGGTTTGATTGGGCCACCGGCGAAGCGCTCGCCTTTGGCAGTCTGGTGTCCGAAGGGTACGGCGTGCGCCTGTCCGGTCAGGATTCGGGCCGCGGCACCTTCAGCCACCGCCACGCCGTGTGGGTCGACCAGACCGACGAGCACAAATACGTGCCCTTGACCACGGTGCCCCACGGCAAGTTCGAAGTGCATGACAGCCCGCTGTCCGAATACGGCGTGCTCGGCTTCGAATATGGCTATGCCAGCGCCGATCCGAAAAGCCTGGTGATCTGGGAAGCCCAGTTCGGCGATTTCGCCAATGGCGCGCAGATCGTGATCGACCAATATATCGCCAGTTCGGAATCGAAGTGGCTGCGCGCCAATGGCCTCGTCCTGCTGCTGCCGCACGGCTATGAAGGGCAGGGTCCGGAGCACAGCTCGGCCCGGCTTGAACGCTATCTGCAACTGTGTGCGCAGGACAATATCCAGGTCTGCAACATCACCAGCCCGGCGAACTATTTCCACTGCCTGCGCCGGCAGATGCACCGTCCGTTCCGCAAACCGCTGATCATCATGAGCCCCAAGTCGTTGCTGCGCCACCCGATGGCCAAGAGCGAGGGACGCGAATTCGTGGGTGAGGCGCACTTCAAGCGGATCCTGTCCGATCGCGGCGGGGCTGATGATGCCAAGACCAAGCGTGTGATCCTGTGCAGCGGCAAGGTCGCCTATGACCTGATGGAAGCCCGCGACGCGGCGGGGATCGACGATACCCAGATCATCCGGCTCGAACAGCTCTACCCCTTCCCGGGTGAGCCGCTGGCGCTGCGCTTCTCGAAGATGCCGCAGCTGGAAGAAGTGGTCTGGTGCCAGGAAGAACCGCGCAACAACGGTTCGTGGTTCTTTGTCGAAAGCCTGATCGAGGAAGCCCTGATCGCGGCCAAGCGCAAGGTTACCCGCCCCCGCTATGCCGGCCGCGTCGCCAGCGCCTCGCCCGCCACGGGCCTCGCCAAGCGGCATGAGGCCGAACAGAGCGCCCTGATCAGCCACGCGCTGGGCCTCTCGGTCCGGAGCGAAATCAGGCGGCGGAAGAAGAGTTGATGACTGCCCTCTCTCCTTCAGGGGAGAGGATACGCAGGCTTGGCAGCTTGCTGCCTAGCCGAAGTTGGAGAGGGGCTCCGCGCCTGCCGGTGCAAAGGCCCCTCTCCGAGCTACGCTAGCTCCCCTGGGAGCAAGCTTCGCTAGCCTCTCCCCTGAAGGGGAGAGGGCAATTGAATCGGAAGGTTGAGTATGTCCACCGAAGTCAAAGTGCCCACGCTGGGCGAATCCGTGTCCGAAGCCACCATCGGCGAATGGCTGAAGCAGCCGGGCGATGCCGTTGCGGTCGATGATCCGATTGCCAGCCTCGAAACCGACAAGGTCGCGATCGAAGTGACCGCCACGGTCGCCGGCGTAATGGGCCAGCAGATCGCCAAGGTTGGCGATAACGTCGCCGTCGGCGCGGTGATCGCCACGATCGAGGCGGGTTCGGGCGCTCCTGCTGCGGCCCCCGCCGCTGCACCGGCCCCTGCCCCGGCTGTCGAAACCCCGGCGAGCGACTCCGCGACGCTCAGCCCCGCGGTGCGCCGCGCGGTGCTCGAACACGGGATCGACCCCGCCGCGGTCAAAGGCACCGGCAAGGACGGCCGCCTGACCAAGGAAGACGTGCTCGCCGCCGCCGCCGCCAAGAGCGCCGCCCCGGCTCCCGCCGCTGCCGCACCGGCTGTCGCCCCCGCCCCCGCGGGCGACCGGGGCGAGGAACGCGTCAAGATGACCCGCCTGCGCCAGACCGTCGCCAAGCGGCTCAAGGACGCGCAGAACACCGCAGCGCTGCTCACCACCTTCAACGATTGCGACATGAGCGCGGTGATGAAGGCACGCGACACCTTCCGCGACAGCTTCGAAAAGAAGCACGGCGTGCGGCTCGGCTTCATGAGCTTCTTCGCCAAGGCCGCGTGCCTTGCGCTCAAGGACTTCCCGGCGGTCAACGCCCGGATCGAGGGCGACGAGATCGTCTATCACCCCTATGTCGACCTCTCGGTCGCGGTCAGCGCCCCCAATGGCCTCGTCGTGCCAGTGGTGCGCGACGTTCAGGCGATGGGCTTTGCGGACATCGAAAAGGCGATCGCCGCCTATGGCAAGAAGGCCAAGGACGGCACCCTGACCATGGACGACATGAAGGGCGGCACTTTCACCATTTCCAACGGCGGCGTGTTCGGCGGACTGATGTCCACCCCGATCATCAACCCCCCGCAGTCGGCCGTGCTGGGCCTGCACCGCATCGAGGACCGCCCGGTCGTGCGCGACGGGCAGATCGTGATCCGCCCGATGATGTATCTGGCGCTCAGCTATGACCACCGCCTGATCGACGGGCGCGAGGCGGTTACGGCTTTGAAGACGATCAAGGAAGCGATCGAGGATCCCACCCGCCTGCTGATCGACCTTTAAGGATTGTCCGAAATGGCTGAATACACCTACGACCTTATCGTCATCGGCGCCGGCCCCGGCGGGTACGTCGCGGCAATCCGTGCGGCGCAGCTCGGGCTGAAAACCGCCTGCGTGGAAAGCCGTGAGACGCTGGGCGGGACTTGCCTCAACGTCGGCTGCATTCCTTCCAAGGCGCTGCTGCACGGTTCGGAAAAGTTCGAGGAAGCCGCCAATGGCACGCTCGCGCGGTACGGCGTAAAGCTCGGCAAGGTCGAGCTCGATCTGGCCGCGCTGCAGGCGGACAAGGCCGATGCGGTCAAGGGGCTGACCGGCGGGATCGAATTCCTGTTTCGCAAGAACAAGGTCGATTGGCTCAAGGGTTACGGCACGTTCAAGGACGCGCACACCGTCGAGGTTGCGGGCACGGCCTACACCGCGAAGAACGTGGTGATCGCCACCGGATCGAGCGTCACGCCGCTGCCGGGGGTCGAGGTTGATAACGACAAGGGGATTATCGTCGACAGCACCGGCGCGCTGGCGCTGGACAAAGTGCCGCAGCACCTGGTGGTGATCGGCGGCGGGGTGATCGGGCTGGAACTGGGCTCGGTCTGGCGGCGCTTGGGGGCCAAGGTCACCGTGGTCGAATTCCTCGACGCACTGCTGCCCGGCATGGACATGGACGTGCGTAAGGAAGCGGCGAAGATCTTCAAGAAGCAGGGCATGGAGCTCAAGCTGGGCACCAAGGTTACCGGGGCCGTGGTCAAGGGCAAGAAGGCCACACTGACGCTCGAACCCGCCAAGGGCGGTGCCGCCGAGAGCATCGAGGCCGACTGCGTGCTGGTCGCCATCGGCCGCCGTCCACACACCGATGGTCTTGGGCTCGACAAGATCGGGCTGGAACTCAACGCGCGCGGGCAGATCGAAACCGATCATGATTTCCGCACCAAGGTGGACGGCGTCTGGGCAATCGGCGATTGCATCCCGGGGCCAATGCTGGCCCACAAGGCCGAGGACGAAGGCATCGCCGTCGCCGAAAACATCGCGGGCCTGACCGGCATCGTCAATCACGATGTGATCCCGGGCGTGGTCTATACGAGCCCCGAATTCGCGGGCGTTGGCCTGACCGAGGAAGCCGCGAAGGAACGCGGCGAGATCAAGGTCGGCAAGTTCCCGATGATGGCCAACAGCCGCGCCAAGACCAACCATGAGCCCGAAGGCTTCGTGAAGGTGATTGCCGACGCCAAGACCGACCGCGTGCTGGGCGTGTGGTGCATCGCCAGCGTGGCCGGCACAATGATCGCCGAAGCTGCCCTGGCAATGGAATTCGGCGCGACGAGCGAAGACATCGCCTATACCTGCCACGCCCACCCGACCCACAGCGAAGCGATGAAGGAAGCGGCCATGGCGGTGACGGGCAAGCCGATCCATATTTGACCAGCCAGATCCTCCCGCGATGAGGAGGTGGCAGACGCCGAAGGCGGCTGACGAAGGGGTGATGCGGCGAGGCCGAAACCCCTCCACGCGGGCGGTCTCCCTCCCCATTTCCGCTTCGCAAAAATGGGGAGGATCCGCCCAGGCTGCCGCGCCCGTCGGCTTTTACCGACGGGCAAGTGCTGACTTAACACTGGAAATCGCGCCCACTTGCAGGCAATGCCGCGCGCCTAACCTTTGAACACAGGATCACGACCATGGCCGATACCCACACCGTCAAGCTGACCGAGGACGAAATCGGCATCCTGGTCGATGCGCTGGAAGCCGACATGGAAGGCTATGTCGAAGCCGCCAAGGAAGCGCGCGGTAACAACCGGCGCGATGAAGTGGAAACCTTCACCGAAGCCGCCCAGCGGATCCTCAAGCTCAAGACCCGGCTGGAAGAGCTGATCGAGGAGTAATGGCAACGCCCTCCCTCAATCCTCCCCCTTTGGGGGAGGTGGCAGCGCGCAGCGCTGACGGAGGGG
>CAZKAX010000136.1:0-6565 GCA_964550775.1 uncultured Novosphingobium sp.
ATCTTGCCCCTGCAGACCGAAAATCCACAATTCCGGCGGTTTTCACCACCAATTCACGCAAAGCAGGATCAGACCAGCCGCGCCTGTTGCAGCGCGGCGGCGATGAACCCGGCGAACAACGGATGGGGATCGAACGGGCGGCTTTTCAGTTCGGGGTGGAACTGCACCCCGACAAACCACGGATGGTCCGGCCGCTCGACGATTTCGGGCAGCAGCCCGTCGGGCGACATGCCGGAAAACACCAGCCCGCCCGCTTCCAGCCGGTCACGGTAAGCGCCGTTGACTTCATAGCGGTGGCGGTGGCGCTCGCTGATCGAGGTTGCGCCGCCATAGATCGCCGAAACGTGGCTGTTCGCGCCCAGCTTTGCTTCATAGGCGCCCAGCCGCATCGTGCCGCCCAGGTCCGTATCGGCGCCGCGCTGTTGCAGGCCTTCGGGGCTCATCCATTCGGTGATGATCCCCACCACCGGTTCGTCGGTGGCTCCGAATTCGGTCGAGCTGGCGGCGGCGATCCCGGCGGTGTTGCGCGCCCCTTCGATGCAGGCCATCTGCATGCCCAGGCAGATCCCGAAGAACGGCACCTTGCGTTCGCGGGCAAAGCGGACCGAGGCGATCTTGCCCTCGGTCCCGCGCACTCCGAACCCGCCGGGGACGAGGATCCCGTGCAGCGGTTCCAGCCGCGCCACGATTTCGCTGTCATCCTCTTCAAACAGTTCGGCGTCGATCCAGCGGATGTTGACCTTGACCCGGTTGGCCATGCCGCCGTGGACCAGCGCTTCGTTCAGGCTCTTGTAGGCATCGGGCAGGCCGACATATTTACCGACCACGCCGATGTTCACTTCGCCTTCGGGGTGCTGATAGCGATCGACAATATCGACCCAGCGCGCCAGATCCGGCTTGGGGGCAGACAGGCCGAAGTGGTGCAGCACTTCATCGTCCAGCCCTTCGGCATGGTACTGGATCGGCACGGAATAGATGCTGCTGGCATCCAGCGCCGGGATCACGGCCTGCTTGCGGACGTTGCAGAACAGCGCGATCTTGGCGCGTTCGTTGTCCGGCAGGGGGTGTTCGCAGCGGCACAGCAGAATGTCCGGCTGGATCCCCAGGCTGGTCAGTTCGCGCACCGAATGCTGGGTCGGCTTGGTCTTGAGCTCACCCGCTGCCGCGACATATGGCACCAGCGTAACATGGACCGAGCAGGTCGTCTCGCGGCCCAGCTCGTTGCGCAGCTGGCGCAATGCCTCGATGAACGGCAGGCCTTCGATATCGCCCACCGTGCCGCCGATTTCGCACAGCACGAAATCGAGATCGTCGACTTCGGCCTTGGCGAATTCCTTGATCGCGTCGGTCACATGCGGGATCACCTGCACGGTCGCGCCCAGATAGTCCCCGCGCCGTTCCTTGGCGATAATGTCACGGTAGATCCGCCCGGACGTGATATTGTCCGCCTGCTGCGCCGACACCCCGGTAAAGCGTTCGTAGTGGCCCAGATCGAGGTCGGTTTCCGCCCCGTCATCGGTCACATAGACTTCGCCGTGCTGATAGGGGCTCATCGTCCCCGGATCGACGTTGAGGTAGGGATCGAACTTGCGAATGCGGACCTTGTAGCCACGCGCCTGGAGCAATGCCGCGAGGCTTGCCGCCATGAGACCTTTGCCGAGCGAGGAGACCACGCCGCCGGTGATGAAAATGAACCGCGCCATGGGATTCGGGCCTTAATCCGGTATGCGGGATTCGGGCAAGCGTTGCCTGCCGCAATCCACAGATGAGATTGATAAGACGCACGCCATCGGCCCGCCCGGGATCGCTGCGATCCCGCGCGGCCCAATTGGCCTTGCGCGGCTTATTGCTTGGTTGCGCCGCCCAGCGGATCGGGCACGGCCGCGGGCGAAGCGGCCGGGCTGGCCGGTGCGGCAGCCGGAGCTTCGATCGGGGTCTGGGTGCGCTGCAGGCTGGTGTCGATCGTCCGGCCCGAAGTGGTCCGCACGGCCAGCACCGCCAGCACGATGCTGAGCACCACGAACATGGTTGCCAGCACTGCAGTGGCGCGGGTCAGAAAGTCTGCTGCGCCGCGCGCGGACATCAGCCCGCCGGGGCTGCCGCCCACACCCAGCCCGCCGCCTTCCGATTTCTGCATCAGAATGACGGTGACCAGCAGGGCGGCGACAATCGCCTGAACGACGGTGATGAAAATGAACATGGGCTATCCGCGAGAAAGATCTGTTGCCGCGCATCTAGGCGCGGTTGGGGCATAGCGCAAGGCGTGGCGGCCCGCCGCCTGCCTCAATCCTCGGCCGGACCCGCCGCAGCGACGATCTGGAGGAAGCTGTCCGCCGTCAGGCTGGCCCCGCCAACCAGCGCTCCGCCCACTTCGGCCACCGCCAGCAATTCACTGGCATTGCCCGCATTGACCGAACCGCCATAGAGGATCCGCACCGCCGCACCCGCCTCGCCGTAAATGGCCAGCAAGCGCGCACGGATTGCGGCGTGCATCGCCGCAACGTCATCCACTGAAGGGACTCGGCCGGTGCCGATCGCCCAGACCGGTTCATAGGCCACGGTCACCCGGGCCTCATCGCCTTCACCGCGCGGCAGTGAGCCTTCCAGCTGGGTTTCGACCACGGCTTCAGCCCGGCCGGCATCGCGCTCCGCCTCGGTTTCTCCGACGCAGACGATCACGTCCAGCCCGGCGGCGATGGCTGCATCAGCCTTGGCCTGAACCACGGCATCGCTTTCACCATGCATGGCCCGGCGTTCGCTGTGCCCGACAATGGTGAACACCGCGCCCGCATCCTTGAGCATCGCCGCAGACACATCGCCGGTGAAGGCTCCGCTGGCCTGGGCGTGGCAATCCTGCCCGCCGACGAACAGCGACTGCCCGGCTTCGGCCATGGCGTGAATCAGCGTAAACGGCGGCGCGATGCCAACCCGGACGCCCGGATGGCGCTGGGCCCCACGGTCAATCGACCGGGCCTCGCTCATCGCGGCGCGCAGGCCGTTCATCTTCCAGTTGCCGACAATATAGGGTCGGTGCGGCATAAATTCCCCTGCATCGATTACCGCTGCACGGTTTGCCCGGCAGCGAATCCTCTTTGCGCCTAGGCCACCACGGCGCGGCTTGTCAAAGCGAAGCGCTGGCAATGCGACGAGCCGTGGGTAGCGCCCTTGCCGCCCATTGCGGGATGGCCAATTGCCGCCTAAAGCCGCCCGACCGGCCCGCATTTCGCGGGCATAGCTGTTTGGCGAAGGTGCGATGCTGCAGTTTTTCCGCAATTTCTTCAGTTCCAAAGTGGGCGTGATTATCACCCTGTCATTCGTGGGGCTGATGGCCCTGGCCTTTGCAGGGGGGGATATTGCATCCAGCGGTGCGTTTGGCGGCGTCGCCGGGGGTGACCGGATCGCCACGGTCGGCAGTGACCGGATCAGCACTTCCGAATTGGAACGCGCCGCGACGCGATCGGTCGAACAGCTGCGGCAGGAAGACCCGACGCTGAACATGAAGAGCTTTCTGGCCCAGGGCGGGCTGGATCGGGCGATCGGACAGCTGGTCGATCTGGCCGCGCTCCGCAATTTCGGGGAAAAGTACGGGATCCACATCGGCGACCGGCTGATTGACAGCGAAGTGGGCAAGATTGCCGAGGTCAAGGGTCTGGACGGCAAGTTCAGCGACCAGGCCTATCGCGGCTTCCTCAACCAGCGCGGGCTGACCGATGACCAGTTCCGCGATCAGGTGGCGGCCACGCTGATGGCGCGTCAGCTGCTGACCAGTGCCGAACTGGGCATTTCGGTCCCGACCAACCTCAGCCAGCGTTACGCCGGGATCGTGACCGAACGGCGCGTGGGGCAGATTGCCATGCTGCCATCCGCCGCGTTCGCGCCCAAGGCTGCGCCGTCCGACGCCGAACTGGGTGCGTGGTACAAGGCCAACCAGGCCGATTACCAGCGCCCGGAACGCCGCGTGATCCGCTATGCCACGTTCACCGACGCGGTGATCAAGGGGCTGGCCGCCCCGACCGATGCCGAAGTGGCCGCGCGCTATAACGCCAGCAAGGCGCAATATGCCGCCAGCGAAAGCCGCAAATTCAGCCAGCTGGTGCTGCCGACCGAAGCCGCCGCCAAAGCGGTTGCGGGCGAAATCGCCGCGGGCAAATCGATGGAACAGGCCGCCCAGCCCAAGGGGCTCAGCGTTGCCGTGCTCGACAAGCAGACCCCGGCCAGCCTGTCCGGACAGGCCAGTTCGGCGATCGCCGAAGCCGCGTTCAAGGCTGGCAAGGGCGCGCTGGTCGGACCGCTCAAGGGGCCGATCGGCTGGGTGCTGCTGCGAGTCGACGGAATCGAAGGCAAGAGCGGCAAGAGCCTGGATCAGGCCCGGGCCGAAATCGTGACCGCGCTGACCACCGAAAAGCGCCGCGCCGCGCTGACCGACTATTCGGCGCGGATCGAGGAAGAGTTCGACAATGGCGCGACCCTGGCCGATGTCGCCAAGGAACTGGGCCTGACGCTCAGCAGCACGCCGCCGCTGACCGCCGACGGGCAGGTCTTTGGCCAGCCGGGCACCACTGCGCCCGCGCTGCTGGCGCGGGTCATCCCCACGGCCTTTGCGATGGAAGGCGAAGGCCAGCCGCAGCTGGCCGAAGTTGAGCCGGGCAAGACGTTCCTGGTCTATGATGCCGCCGCAATCCAGCCCGCCGCCGCGCCGCCGCTGGCCGAGATCAAGGCCCAGGTGCTGACCGACTTCCAGCTCGCCAAGGGCGCCGAAGCAGCCCATGCCGCCGCCAAGAAGGTTGAAGCCGCGATGCGCAAGGGTGCTGACATGCAAACCGCCGTCGCCGCGCTGGGCATGGCCCTGCCCCCGGTCGACAAGCTTGATCTGCCCCGCCAGCAGGTTCAGGCCATGGCCGACAAGGCCCCGCCGCCGGTTTCGATGCTGTTCGCGATCGCCAAGGGGTCGGTCAAGCTGATGGCCGCGCCGCAGCATCGCGGGTGGTACGTGGTCAAGGCCATGGACGTGATCCCCGGCCAGATCGCCCCCAACGATCCCCGGCTGGGCGAGGTCAAGCAGCAGTTCGTCCGGGTACTCAGCCAGGAATACTACGAACAGCTGATCGCCGCGATGCGCAAGGACGTGGGCGTCAAGCGCAATGAAACCGCGATCAAGGCGGTGGAGACCCGGCTGAAGGGCGGCAACTGATCCGATGATCGCAGCGGGACTGGAAAACGGCGAAGCGGCGCGCGCGGCTCTGGCGGCGGGGCGAAGCGGGATCGTCTGGCGGCGGCTGATCGCCGATACCGAAAGCCCGGTTGGCGCGGCGCTCAAGCTGATTGAGCCGGGGCGCGGGGATTTCCTGCTGGAATCGGTTCAGGGCGGCGAAGTACGCGGGCGTTACAGCCTGCTCGGGCTCGATCCCGATCTGGTGTTCCGCGCGACCGGTGCGGCTTGCGAAATCAACCGCGACTGGCGACACGACCGCGCGGGCTTTGCCCCCCTGCCCGGCGACAGTCTGACCGAACTGCGCGCGCTGGTCGAGGCCTGCAAGATCGACGTTCCTGCCGCGCTGCCCCCGGTGCTGGCCTGTCTGGTCGGCTATTTCGGCTATGAAACCTATGGCCTGGTCGAAAAGCTGCCCCGCCCGCCGCAGAGCGCGCTGGAACTGCCCGACATGCTGTTCGTGCGGCCCACGCTGATCCTGGTGTTCGACCGGCTGAGCGACGAACTCTACTGCGTTGCCCCGCTGTGGCCCTCCAGCGCCAGCCCCGATCAGGCCCTCACCGCCGCGTCGGACCGGATCGACAGCGCGCTGCGCCGCCTGTCACAGCCCGCCGCCGAACCGCTGCTCGACGCGGGCCTGCCCGAACCGGTGCTGACCCCGACCCTGCCCAATGGGGCCTATGGCCGGATGGTGGCGCGGGCCAAGGATTACATCGAGGCCGGGGACATTTTCCAGGTGGTTCTGGCCCAGCGCTTCACCTGCCCCTTCCCGCTGCCCCCACTGGCACTGTACCGCGCGCTGCGGCGGGTGAACCCATCGCCGTTTCTCTATTTCCTCGACCTGCCCGGCTTCGCGCTGACCGGCTCAAGTCCCGAAATCCTCGTTCGCGTCCGCGATGGCGAAGTGACGATCCGCCCGATCGCCGGCACGCGTCCTCGCGGGCTGACGCCCGATCAAGACCGCGCGAACGAAGTGAGTTTGCTCGCCGATCCCAAGGAACGCGCCGAGCACCTGATGCTGCTTGATCTCGGCCGCAACGATGTCGGCCGGGTGGCGCAGGCCGGGACAGTGCAGGTGACCGAGAGCTACACGGTCGAACGCTACAGCCACGTGATGCACATCGTCAGCAACGTCGTCGGCCAGCTCGATGCGGCGCACCACGATGCGATCGATGCGATGTTCGCCGGCTTCCCGGCCGGCACTGTCAGCGGCGCCCCCAAGGTCCGCGCCTGCCAGATCATCGCCGAGCTGGAGCCCGAAACTCGCGGCGCCTATGCCGGCGGCGTCGGCTATTTCGCACCCGACGGCAACCTCGACAGCTGCATCGTGCTGCGCACCGGGGTGGTCAAGGACGG
>CAZKAX010000137.1:0-6551 GCA_964550775.1 uncultured Novosphingobium sp.
CGGTCTTGCCGGTGCCGGTCTGGGCGATCGCGATCAGATCGCGCATCATCAGCACCTGCGGGATAGCCTGGGCCTGGATCGGCGTGGGCGTGTCATAACCCTTGTCGCGGACCGCAGCGACGAGTTCAGGTGAAAGGCCGAGATCGGCAAAAGGCATAGGCTTGCTACAAATTTCCGGAAAGGAGGGACACGGCGCGCCGCAAGGCGGCCGGCTCCGAGCAAGGCTTGCCTCGCACGAATGCGCGCCCCTACGCGGAAATGGGCCGGAAAGTCAAGGAAACCGGATTCAGTCTTCCACTTCGATCAGCTGCTTGTAGCCGCTGACCTTGCATTTGCTGCCACTGCGGGCGAGCAATTCGTCCCGCCCGGTGCAGACCATGCCATCGGCATTGCGGGCAACGAGGAAACCGGAATAGAATTCGCGGCCCTGACAATCCTTGTCCAGCGTGGCGCTGACCACCCGGTTATCGCGCAGCAGCAGCAGCAATTTGTTCTTCGAAGCGGGCGAAACCCCGGCAATTGCGCCAATCGGCAGGCACTTGCCCATCTTGCGTTCGATGATCCGGGTGCCCCCGCCAAAATCGGGTTCGGCAAACATCGCCGAAGGCATCATCGGCATCGGCGCCGCGCGCGGGCTGATGCGGATGGTGACGCGTTGTTCCACCCGGACTTGCTCTGCCGACGGCACCGGCATCTGCGCCACGATCGGCAGCCCGATCCCGCCGCCTGCCGGAGGCGCAGCCGCGTCCACCGCCGCCACTGCGGCAACGGCCGGAACCAACAGCGCTAGTGGCGCAAGCATGTGCAAGGCTGGGTGCATCGCCCCGTGTCATAACCCCCATCGTTGAACCACCGCTTAACCTGCCAGACGGGCAAACCGCAAGGGTCTGGCGACAGGCCACCGGTCTGTGGCATAGGCGTAGCCAAGATGAGCCCCTCCCCCGATGCCTTCCTGACCGAGGCCGCCGCCCTGCTGGGCCCGCGCGGCCTGACCCGCGATGCCGATCTGGTAAGCCCCTGGCTGACTGACTGGCGCGGACGTTTCACCGGCAGCGCGCTCGCCCTCGCCTCGCCCGCCAATACGGCAGAGGTTGCCGCGCTGGTCCGTCTGGCCCGCGAGCATGGGGTGCCGATCGTGCCCCAGGGCGGGAACAGCGGCATGTCCGGCGGGGCCACCCCCGATAGCAGCGGCGCGGCGGTGATCCTCTCACTGCGCCGGATGACCGCGATCCATGCGATTGACGTGCCAGCCCGGCAGGTGACCTGCGAGGCCGGCGTGATCCTGCAAGTGCTCCACGAAGCGGCTGAGTCGCAGGGCCTGCGCTTTCCGCTGACTTTGGGGGGCAAGGGATCGGCCACGGTCGGCGGGTTGGTTTCGACCAATGCCGGGGGCACCCAGGTGCTGCGTCACGGATCGATGCGCGCGCTGGTACTGGGGCTGGAAGCGGTCCTGCCCGATGGCCGGATCTGGTCCGCCCTCACCCCGCTCAAGAAGGACAACCGCGGCTTTGACCTGAAGCAGCTGTTCATTGGCAGCGAAGGCACGCTGGGCGTAGTCACCGCGGCCACCCTTCGGCTGGTCCCGCAAGTGGCAGAGCGTGTGGTGATCTGGGCCGGCCTGCCCTCCATCACCGCCGCGCGCGCACTGCTGCTGCACTGCGAAGCGGCGATGGGCGCAGCGATGGAAGGGTTCGAAGTGCTGCCGCAAAGCTGCCTGGAAGCCGTGTTGGACCATGTCCCCGCCGCCCGCGCCCCGCTGGCCGCTCCGCACGCCTGGCACGCCTTGATCGAGGTTGTGGCCGATGCCGCCACCGCCGCCACCTTGCGCGATAGCGCCGAACAGATGATTGCCGCCGCGTTTGAACGCGGGCTGGTGCAAGACGCCGCAATCGCCGCCAGCGAGGCCCAGGCCGAAGCCATGTGGCTGATCCGCGAAAGTGTGGCCCCGGCCGAGCGCGCCAAGGGCCCGGCAATGCAGCATGACATCTCAGTCCCGGTCGAGCGGATGCCCGCCTTCCTCGACATGGCCGTGCCCGCGATCGAGGCCGAATTCGCGGGCACCCATGCCGTCGGGTTTGGCCATCTGGGCGATGGCAACATCCATTTTCACGTCATCGCCCCGCCCGGATCGGCGCGCGGCGAATGGGAGGCGGGCACCGGCAAGGCGATCAGCCGCCGGGTTCACGATCTGGTTGCGCAATGGGACGGATCGATCAGCGCCGAACACGGGATCGGCCAGCTCAAGCGCGATGAGCTGGAACGATTGGGCGATCCGGTCGCGATCAGCCTGATGCGCCAGATCAAGGCGGCGCTGGATCCGATGGAATTGCTCAATCCCGGCAAGCTGGTGGCTCTTGCGCCAAGCGCCGCCAAGCCCTAAAGCCGCGCCTTTCGCGTCGTTTTCGTAATTTTCTGGAGAGAGATTCATGGCCAGCGCGCCGCAAGCCGCCAACCTGCCGCTGTTCTACAAGGACCTGATGCCGCTTAACAGCCGCGATCACGCCGCCTGGAAGAGCCGGACCACCGATCACGCCACCTGGCTGGTCGGTCAGCATGCGGTGCCGCTCACCGCCGAAGAATTCGTCCATGCCGGCCGGACCTATCCGGTGGTTTTCTCGGCCAGCGACCAGCCGGTTCCGCTGGCGCTGATGGGCCTGAATGAAGGTGTGAACACCTTTGTCGACGATGAAGGCACCCTGCTGCAGCAGGCCTATGTCCCGGCCTATGTTCGCCGCTATCCCTTCATGCTGGCCAAGCTGGCGCCCGATAGCGAAGATCTGTCGCTGTGCTTCGATCCGACCAGCGACCTGCTGGGCGATTTCGATGAAGGCACCGCCCTGTTTGACGGCGACCAGCCGAGCGACCAGTGCAAGGCCACCCTGGATTTCTGCCGCAACTTCGAAGAAGCCGGTTTCCGCACCCAGGCCTTCGTGGATGAACTGGTGAAGCATAACCTGCTGATGGACGGCGAAGTCACCATCCAGCAGGCCGGGTTCGAACAGCCGTTCATCTATCGCGGTTTCAAGATGGTCGATCAGGAAAAGCTGCGCGACCTGCGCGGTGATACCCTGCGCAGCCTGAACCAGAACGGCATGCTGGCGCTGATCTTCGCCCACCTGTTCTCGCTTGACCACATGACCGAGGTGTTCGCCCGGCAGGTCCAGCAGGGCAAGGGCCCGATCACGGTTGAAGAAGCCAACGCCGCCGCTGCGGCGGTGGGAGCGACCGTAAACTGACCCTTAGCCGCCGTTTCGGCAGCTGAATTCGTATGCGCAGCCCCGGCCCCAGGTCGGGGCTTGCCACATCGGGGCCGCAGGTATATCTTTCTCGTGGTTTTGCCGGAGCTTCCCTCATGGCTTTGGTGGAACCTGGTGCACTTTGTGCACCTCCTCCCTGAACCTTGGCCACCTCGTGCTGCTTGCACGAGGTGGTTTTTTTATGGGCGTTTCACTCTGCCGCCTGAGCCCAATCGCGGCCCTGGGCGAGCCGCCCCAGTTCGGCCACTTCACCGGCCAGCCGCCGGACCAGCCCGGTCAACAGACCGGCCATGGCCTCCAGCCCGGCGCCGGGTTCGGCCAGACGGTGATCAAGATAGCTGGACCGGTCGATCTCCAGCTGCACCGCATGGATCCCTTCACGCGGGCGGGCGTGGCGTTCCAGCACATAGCCGCCGGCATAGGGCCGGTTGTGCGCCGCGCCGCGCCGCATCTCGCTGAAATAGCCAAAACTGCTGCCGATCAGGCTGCCGGCGCAGGTCTGCCCGAACCTGTCACCCAGCACGAATTCCGGCGCTGGCAGGCCGCCGCGCAGGCCCAGCGGCGGCATCGAATGCAGATCGAGCAACAGCGCCGCCCCCCAGCGGTCCCGCAAGTGTTCCAGCGTTTCGTGCAGGCAGGCATGGTAGGGTTCGTGAATCCCGGCAATCCGCGCTGCCAGGTCCTCCTGGTCATGCCGCCGCTTCCACAGCTCGCCCAGCCCCGGCAAGCGGCGCGGGATCAGGCCAAGGCCGCTGCGGGCGCGCAGGCCAGGCGTATAGCTGCCGACGCTGTCCGGCTTGCCCTGCGCGAACATGTCCCAATCGACATCCTCGATCGCGCGGTTCAGGTCGATCATCGCGCGCGGGGCATGGGCCACCAGCAGCGCCGCTCCGGTCGCACGAGCCATGCGTTCACCCAGCAGATCGACAAACCGGTCCTCCAGCTTGAGCGCGGCTGATCCGGGGTGGCGCATCCGTTCCAGCAGGCTCCCCGGATAGGCGCGCCCGGCATGCGGCACGGCGATCAGCACGGGCACTTCCGAAGGTTCGATCAGGGTCAGCGAGAAGGCCGGGATGCCGGGCGATCCCGGAATCGCCCCACCGGCGCGGCGCGGCGAATCAACGGGGCGTGGCGGCGCTTGCTCCATAATCCAAGGCTGGCCCGGATAGCGGCCTGTGTCAAAGCGGGCCGGGATCAATTCGGCACGAGATTGTTAACCGCATTCGTTGTACAAGCTTTCTCTGGCGCGCAGCTAGGCGGTGCGCCCACGCCGAATCGCCAGGAAAGGCCCGCGATGATCCGAATTCTGCTCGCCGAAGACGAAGAAGCGATGCGCACCTATCTGGCGCGCGCGTTGCAGAACGCGGGTTATGATGTGGTCGCGGTCGATCGCGGCACCCATGCCTTGCCGCTGCTGCAGGAACAGCATTTCGATCTGCTGCTGTCGGACATCGTCATGCCGGAAATGGACGGGATCGAACTGGCCCAGCACTGCGCCGAAGTCAGCCCGAAGACCAAAGTGATGTTCATCACCGGGTTTGCCGCAGTCACGCTCAAGGCCAGCCGCGATGCGCCGCAGGCCAAGGTGCTGTCCAAGCCGTTCCATCTGCGCGATCTGGTGCTGGAAGTGGAACGTATTTTCGGCCAGCAGCAACAAGCTTCGATCTGAGGTCTTGCCAAGCCGGGGGAGCCCGGCTAATGGCGCTCCCCTGCCCGGGGCGACGGCCCCGGGTGGAACCTGAATGGTGCGGGCGTATAGCTCAGTGGTAGAGCACTATGTTGACATCGTAGGGGTCGCAAGTTCAATCCTTGCTACGCCCACCATTCACCAAAAAGGCCCCGGGAAACCGGGGCCTTTTTCGTTGCGGGGTGTTCCTGCCCATTTTTGGCGAAGGCCACAAATGGGAAGGTGGATCGTCCGAAGGGCGAGACGGAGGGGTTTCCGCCCTCGCGTCATCACCCCTCCGTCCGCCGCCTTCGGCGTCTGCCACCTTCCCATTTGCACTTCGTGAAAATGGGAAGGATCTGATCCCTTACTTGCCCTGCCAGTTCGGCTTGCGCTTTTCGGCAAAGGCAGCCGCACCCTCACGGGCATCGGCACTGGCGAAGACCGGCATGACGATCTCAGCCTGCTTGGACCACATTTCAGCGTCCGACCAGGTGTGCGATTCGCGGATCACCTTCTTCGAGGCGATCAGGGCCAGCGGGCCGTTTTCCGCCACCGCGCGGGCCAGGGCCTTGGCGCCTTCCAGCGCCGGGCCATCGACCACGCGGTTGACGAAGCCCAGTTCATAAGCGCGCTTGGCGTCGATGAAGTCACCGGTCAGCGCCAGTTCCATCGCGATCCGCGGCGGGATCTGGCGGGGCAGCTTGATCAGCCCGCCGGCCGCGGCGGCCAGGCTGCGCTTGGCTTCGGGAATGCCGAACTTCGCGCCCGCGCTGGCGACGATCAGGTCGCAGCTCATCGCCAGTTCCATCCCGCCCGCGAGCGCATAGCCATCGATCGCGCCGATCACGGGCTTCGACGGAGTCCATTCGGTCATCCCGCCAAACCCGCGCCCTTCGATCGAGGGGCGTTCGCCGCGCAGGAAGCCCTTGAGGTCCATGCCCGAACAGAACGTGCCCCCTGCCCCGGTCAGGATCGCACAGCGCAGGTCATTGTCCGCATCAAGCCGGTCCAGCGCGGCGGCAATGCCTTCGGCCTGGGCCTTGTTCATCGCGTTCTTCGCTTCGGGCCGGTTCATCGTGATGATCAGAACGCCGTCTTCGACTTCGGTCAGGACTTCGGGGGCTTCGCTCATGGAAATGGCTCCTCTCTCGGGTAAGATTTAATCGGTTGGTTAAACGACTAGGACGCGAGGCCGCCCCCTGTCCAGCCCGAACTTGCGCAACGCCGCGCCTCTGCTAAGGGGACAGCGCGAAATTTTGATCCCCAGGAAGAGAGACTCCCCGCGATGGCCAAGATCAAGGTGAAAAACCCCGTTGTCGAAATCGACGGCGATGAAATGACCCGCATCATCTGGCAGTGGATCCGTGAACGGCTGATCCTGCCTTACCTCGACATTGATCTGAAGTACTACGATCTCAGCGTCGAAAAGCGTGACGAGACCAACGACCAGATCACCGTCGATTCGGCCAATGCGATCAAGCAGTACGGCGTCGGCGTGAAGTGCGCCACGATCACTCCGGACGAGGCCCGCGTTGAGGAATTCAAGCTCAAGAAAATGTGGAAGAGCCCGAACGGCACGATCCGCAACATCCTGGGCGGCGTGGTGTTCCGCGAACCGATCGTGA
>CAZKAX010000138.1:0-6537 GCA_964550775.1 uncultured Novosphingobium sp.
ATATGTTTGCCATTCTGCCGCCTCGAAGGCGCGGTTAATAGGTCCTGACCCTAGCCCACCACCAGCCGGTACCCCACACCCGGTTCATTCAGGATCAGCTGCGGATCGGCGGGGTCGCTTTCCAGTTTCTGGCGCAACGCGCGGATCGCGACGCGCAGGTAATCGACGTGGTCCTGCTGGGCCGGGCCCCAGACCGCGCGGAGCAGCTGGGGATGGGTCAGGACCTGACCGGCGTGCTTGGCCAGTTCGGCCAGGACCGCGAATTCCTTGGGCGTAAGGTGCACTTCCGCATCGTCACGGTGGACCGTGCGGCGATGCAGATCGATGGCGATCCCGCCAAACAGCAGCGGATCGTACTCCGCGCCAGGGCTGAGATCGACCAGATTGTCGATATAGCGTTCGACCCGGGTCACTTCGCTGTCGAGCTCGCTGAGCAGCGCCCGGTCGGGCCCGCCGCTGCGGCGCAGGCTGCGCAGATCGGTCTGGATCGTGCGCAGGCGCGGCTTTACATCATCGCCGATCGCGGTGAGCAGCGCCGAGCGCAGCTTGTCACGCACCCGCAGCGCCTCAGTCTCGCGCGCCGCGCTGTCCAGCCGGGCGCGTTCGAGCGCGAGCGCGACCTGATCGAGCAAACTATCGAACAGCTCCATCTGGGCTGGTGCAACCGGCAGCGTGCCATCTTCCCGCGCCAGCCCGACCGCCGCAATCACCGCGCGGCCGGCCGTGACCGGGTGGAATTGCCAATCGGCCTGGTTGCCGCGCTTTTCGCCCCGGCCCGAGCGTTCGCCCGATTCGAGCGTGAACGCCGCCGCTGCAAGATCGCTCGGGCTGAGCAGTGCGCCGCCAGGCATGGCGGCGAGCGGCTGGGCCGGATTGTCGCCGGTATGGACCGTGACATGGCAGGCAAACAGGTCTGCCACCCGCGCGGCGGTGACTTCGGCCACTTCCTGTTCGCTCGCGGTGGAGAGCAGGCGGCGCGCGAACCCGGCAATCGCGGCATTGCGCGCGGCGTGGCCAGACGCGAGCCAGGCCTGTTCGCGGACCGAGGCGGCAAGCTGGCTGCTGACCACCGCGACCAGGAACAGCACCACCACGGTGACAATGTCCGCCGCGCTGTGGATCGCAAAGGTGTGGACCGGCGCGGTGAAGTAGAAATTGTAGGCGAGCGTCGAGGCAACCGCGGCGAGCAACCCGTGGCGCAGGCCAACATAGATCGCAGCGGCCAGCACCGGCGGAAGGTAGAGCATCACCACCGGGGAATTGCCCCAGTGCGAGGCAACGAGCAGTCCGACCACAGTCGAAACCGCGACGAGGAGCAAGGCGCCGACATAGCCGGCCAGGCTGAACGCCAGGGTGCTGCGCCGGTCGTCTGCCAGGAACAGATCGGTTGTCATGCCAGGCAAAATGGGCGCGGGCGGCGCTTTCGTCGAGCGATTATGGCGCGTGGCGGCGAAATCCACATGGAATCTTTATGCGCTGAACGCCCACAATAAAGGCCATGGACACACCCTCAGGCCAAACACCAACTGCCCTTCCCGCCTCACCCCAACCGACCGCGCACCATGACAGCATGCCCGTGCTGATGCTGGGCGCGATCGGGGTGGTCTATGGCGATATCGGCACGTCGCCGCTCTATGCGATGAAGGAAAGCTTCATCGGCCCGCACCCGCTGGCGGTCGACCGGCTGCACATCTTCGGGGTGCTGAGTCTGATCTTCTGGACGCTGATGCTGATCGTCACGATCAAATACGTGTTCGTGGCGATGCGCGCGGACAATCGCGGCGAGGGCGGTTCATTCGCGCTGCTGGCGCTGATTTCAAAGGCCATCGACGGATCGCGGCGGCGCGGGGCCTTGCTGGTGCTGGGGGTGCTGGCCGCCGCACTGTTCTATGGCGATGCGATGCTGACTCCGGCAATCTCGGTGCTTTCGGCGGTCGAAGGGCTGACCCTGGTCGATGCGCGGATGCAGCCACTGATCGTGCCGATGGCCTTGCTGATCCTGCTGGGCCTGTTCCTGATCCAGTCGCGCGGGACGGCCAAAGTGGGGGCGCTGTTCGGCCCGGTGGTGCTGGTCTATTTCGCCGTGCTGGCCGTGCTGGGCATCATCAACATCGTGCAGGAACCCAGCGTACTGCTGGTGTTCGACCCGCGCTGGGCCGTGGCCTTTTTCATCCATGACCAGCGGCTGGCCTTTCTGGCGCTGGGATCGGTGTTTCTGGCGGTAACCGGCGCGGAAACACTCTATGCCGACATGGGTCATTTCGGGCGCAAGGCGATCGGCACGAGCTGGCTGGTGCTGGTGTTCCCGTGCCTGATGCTCAACTATATGGGCCAGGGCGCGCTGCTACTGCGCGATCCGGCGGCGGTGGCGAACCCGTTCTTCCTGATGGCCCCGGACTGGGCCCGGCTGCCGCTGATCCTGCTGGCGACGCTGGCCACGATCATCGCCAGCCAGGCGGTGATTTCAGGAGCGTTTTCGATCACCCACCAGGCGATCCAGCTGGGCTTCCTGCCGCGCTTCAAGATCCTGCACACCAGCGAGCGCGCGGCGGGGCAGATATATATCCCGGCGGTCAACTGGGGGCTGCTGATCATGGTGCTGATGCTGGTGCTGGGGTTCCGCGAATCCGGGCGGCTCGCTTCGGCCTATGGCATATCGGTGGTCGGGACCATGCTGATCACCACTGCGATGCTGGCCTTCCTGCTGTTCAAGGTGTGGCGCTGGAACCGCTGGGCGGCGGGGGCGATGATCGCGCTGTTCGGCACGGTCGACGCGGCGTTCTTTCTGTCCAACGTGGCCAAAGTGGCCGATGGCGGCTGGGTGCCACTGCTGGTTGCGGGCGCAATCTTTACCGTGCTGACCACCTGGGCCAAAGGCCGCGCGCTGCTGCGCGAAAAGCTGGAGGAGGATACCGTTCCGCTGGGCCTGTTCATCCGATCGACCGCGAAATCGGTCCACCGCGTCAAAGGGACATCGGTGTTCCTCTCCGCCGCGCGTGACGGGGTGCCCGCCGCATTGCTCCACAACCTCAAGCACAATCAGGTGCTGCACGAAAACGTCGTGCTGCTGACAGTTGAAGTGGCCGAAACGCCCCGGATCGAGGCCGAATCCCGGCTGGAACTGCACGAGGAGGGCAGCGGATTCTACCGGGTGGTGCTGCATTACGGTTTCACCGAGGAAATCGACATTCCCTGCGATCTGGCCGCAATCACCACGCGCGGCGTCGCGCTCGATCCGATGCGAACCAGCTATTTCCTGGGCCGGCAAAAGCTGATCGCGGCCAAGGAAGTGGCGGGCATGGCACTGTGGCGGGAAAAGCTGTTCGCCTGGATGCTGCAAGCGTCCGAATCCGCGATGGATTACTACCGCCTCCCCGCCAACCGGGTGGTCGAACTGGGCAGCCAGCTCAGGATCTAGGGCCTGCTCCACGCACGTGGAAGCAACCCCGGGAGGGGGAGCGGGCCAGTGTTGCTTCCACGTGAGTGGAACAGAATCTAGCCCTGCACAAATTCCAGCGGGTTCACGGCCTGCCCATCGCGGCGCAGTTCGAGCGTGACGACCGGGCGGCCTTGTCCGGCGCTGCCGAGCGGGGCGGCGGTGACCACTTGCTGGCCGACCCGGGTGTTGAGTTCGGCGAGACCCGTGATCAGGCTGGTCCAGCCGCCGGGGTGTTCGAGAATCACGATCAGGCCATACCCCTGATAGGGCCCGGCGAAGACCACGCGGCCTGCGGCGGGGGCGACTGCCTGAGCGCCGCCGCGCACCGCCAGGGTGATCCCGCGCGAGGCGGGGCGGCCGGGCTGGCTATCGCCGAAACCCGCCACCAGCCGCCCGGCGAGCGGGAGCATATAGCCCGGCGGGGACGGTGCGGTGGTTGCAGCGGGCAGCGGTGCATCGGCGGCGGTCTGGGCGCTTTGCGGCTGGGCCGGGCGCAGCACCGGGCCGGGCAGCGCGGCCAGCTGGCTGCGCAGCGCCCCGGCCTTGGCCAGATCGCCGATCAGCCCGGTCAGATCGCGCGCTTGTTCGGCCAGCGCCAGTGCGCGTTCGCTTTCGCGGTCGGCCACACCGCTAGCCTCGCGGCTGGCAAGGCGCTGCTGGCTTTCCAGCGCGGCAAGCGACTGGCGGCGCGCGGCCAGATCGCGTTCGCTGGCGCGCAGGGCATCGCTCGCCTGCCGGGCCTGGGCCTGCAGCGCGCGGCCGCGCTCAATCTCGGCGCGCAGCCCGGCGGTGCGGCGCTGGACTTCGGGCAGCATGGTTTCCAGCACGGCGCGCAAATAGACCGCTTCACGCAAGGAGCCCGGGCGCAGCAGCGAGAGCACCGGCGGGCGGCGCGACAGGCGTTGCAGCGCGGCGGTCAGTTGAACCACCGGGCGCTGGCGTTCGGCCAGCCGTGCGCGCAGGCCGGTGCGCTGGCGCTCGATCAGCGTAATCCGCGCCTCGTTGGCGGCAATCACCGCCTCACCCTGCTGGATCCGCGCGGCGATGGCGGCGCTTTCCTGAGCGGTCTTGTCGGCCTGGGCACTCGCATTGGCGGCGTTCGCCTCCAGCGCTTCGGCGCGCAGCCGCGCAGCCTCGCCCTGGGCCTGGGCCTCGGCCAGCGCCTTTTGCGTGTCCTCGACCGTATCGAAAGTCAGCTGCCCCTGCGCCACAGCCCCGCCCAGCGCAGCCAGCGCGGCGAGCGGGAGCAGGAACAGGGCGGGGCGGAAATGCATGGACGGCCTGCCTTATAGGCACTTGGCGCAAATGGGAATCGCCGTTTAGCGCGCCATCAGCCTGAGCGGTGATAGGGGTGCCCGGCCAGAATGCTCGTCGCGCGCCACAATTGTTCGGCGAGCATGGCGCGGGCGAGCATGTGGGGCCAGGTCATTGCGCCGAACGCGATCAGCAGATCGGCTTCGTCGCGCGCTTTCGCGCCGTGGCCGTCGGCGGCGCCGATCAGGAAGCGCGCCTCGCGCACCCCGTCATCGCGCCATTTGCCGAGCAGGGCGGCGAATTCCTCGGACGAAAGTTGCCGCCCGCGTTCATCGAGCAGAACTTCGCGGTGCGGGCTGAGCGGGGCGGGGAGCGTGCCGCCGGTGTCGGGCAGTTCGGTCAGCTTGAACGGCCAGGCGATCCGCTTGGCATAGCGCTCAACCATGTCCGCCTCGGGCGAGCGGCCGATCTTGCCGCGGGCGATGATGTGCAGGCGCATCGGGCGGGCGGCCCGTCAGGCGGTGCCGCTGTCGCCGAAGGCCCACATGCGTTCGAGTTTGTAGAAGCTGCGCACTTCGGGGCGGAACAGGTGGACCACCACGTCGCCGGCGTCGATCAGCACCCAGTCCGCCGCGGGCAGGCCTTCGATCCGGCAGTGGCCAAAGCCTTGCTGCTTGATCCGTTCGGCCAGCTTTTGCGCCATGGCCGCAACCTGGCGGGTCGAGCGGCCCGAGGCGATCACCATGTGGTCGGCGATCGAGCTTTTGCCTTCCAGCGGGATCGAGACGATCTCCTGCGCCTGGTCATCGTCCAGCGATTGCAGCACGGCAGCGTGAAGCGAGCCGGGCACAGCGGAGGGAAGCGGGGCAGGGGTTCCGGCGGGGGCCGGATTGGGCTCAGCAGGCGTCATGAAAAGGGGATCGGCTCCAATGGGCGGGCAGCGCGGAAGAGCGGCGCGCCGCTCATGCGATGTCGGGATCGACGGGATGGTGCGTCAGCGGATCGCGGCTGGCCTGCCCGGAATAACGGGCGGCCCAGTCTGGATCGGCGCGGCGCAAGGCCGTGGCCGATCGTGGATCCGGATCGAAACGCAGTTGTATCAGCGCGGGGGCGCTCCATCCTGCCCGGTGCTTCAGGCTGGCTGCGGATCGCCGGTAACGACCAAGCCAGGCCGCCGCGGGGCTCGCGGCTGCACGGGCATCATAGCCCGGACGCGCGATAACCGCAATCGGCATGAGCCGGGCGATATCGCGCCAGTTCTTCCACTGGTCGAACTGGGCCAGATTGTCGCTGCCCATCAGCCAGACGAACCGCAATTTGGGGTAGCGCCGGGCGAGCTTGCGCAAGGTATCGACGGTATAGCGCGTGCCAAGCTGCCGCTCGATCGCCGTCGCGCGGATCGGCGCGCCCCGCGCCATCGCCTGCGCCGAGGCCAGCCGCGCGGCGAGCGGGGCCATGCCTGCCTTTGGTTTCAAGGGGTTACCGGGGGAGACCAGCCACCACACTTCGTCCAGCCCCAGCGCACCACGGGC
The DNA here is from genome assembly GCA_964550775.1 of uncultured Novosphingobium sp. Classification (GTDB taxonomy): domain Bacteria; phylum Pseudomonadota; class Alphaproteobacteria; order Sphingomonadales; family Sphingomonadaceae; genus Novosphingobium. The sequence goes on from CAZKAX010000138.1 coordinate 6,226, forward strand.
GAACAGGCTGATCCGGCGGTGCCCGCCATGGGCCGGGTTGAACGACCCACCCAGCAGGCCGATGATAGTCATTTCCTTCCGCACAGGGTGCGGAGCAACCAGGCCGGCCCACTCCCCCGGCCCGACCACCCACAGGGTACCATCAACGGGTGGTCGGGCCGGGGGAGTGGGCCGGCCTGGTTCGGGTTCATCATGATGAACCCGCGAATCACGCCCGGATCTGCCCGGTTCCCCGGACGAGCCACTTATAGGTGGTGAGCCCCTCCAGCGCGACCGGGCCGCGCGCGTGGAGCCGTCCGGTGGCGATGCCGA
>CAZKAX010000139.1:0-6416 GCA_964550775.1 uncultured Novosphingobium sp.
TGGGCGATCAAGCGGTCGGTCACACCCCGGCCATAGTTGCCCGAAGCGCCGGTGATGACGATTTTTCCGATATCTGGCTTGTCCATGTCAGAGCGCATCCAGCTGGGCCTGCGGCACCCACCAGCCGTGGACCTGCGGGCGCAGCCGGGTGGGGATGGTCACGCGGGCGACCGGGCCGGCCCCCAGATTGCCGCCGTCGAGAATCCAGGCTTCGTGGCGAACCTGACCGTCGCCGCTCTGCTGATCGACGATCGTCACCAGCCAGCCGGCATGGCCCGGCGTGGCCGAGGGCACGTGGACCGGTTCGTTGTAGCCCGCCATGGGCGGCAAGGGCAGGGCCTGCGTCACTTGCGGGCTGGCCGTGCCCATCCCGTCAAGCCGCAGCAGCAGATTGAAGCTGACCCCCACCGGCCCGGCCATCAGCGGCGGACCCTGCAGGTCGGGGTTCATGCTCAGCATCCAGCCATGGTCATAGGGTTGGCCCTGCTTGACCGCCGGAATCACCGGGAAATCGCCCGGCGGGCCGATGTCGCTTTCCCTGACCTCGCCGCCTGCGGCGCGCGGGTCGACCGTCCAGCGGGTCAGCGCGCCCTTGATCTCCCACGGCTGGAGGAAAATCCCCGATGGTTCGCGGATGAAGGCAAAGGCATTGGTGCTGTTGAGGCAGGCATCGAAGTGCAGCAGGCCGTCCGCATCCTCCCACGCGTTCATCATGTGATACGAATGGACTCCCTTGGGCCCCTTGAACCACTTGATTTCCGACACGTCGCCATAACGCGGCATCACCCCCAGCCAGCTCTCCAGTTCGGGCTGATGGTGCCAGTGCTCGCCCCCGGCCTTGAGCCGGTCGAGGTCCGCCGTGGTCGGATAGATCGGGAACAGCGCATAGTTCTGGCTGATGGTGAAATCGTGCATCATCGCGCAGTACGGCGCGTCGAACCATTGCTCGCGCTTCAGCGTGCCGTCCGGGCCGACCACGCAATAGGCGATCTTGGTGCTGGCCTGGCCATCGGCTTCATAGCCATAGAAGAACAGTTCGCCCGTCGCGGCATCGATCCGCACATGCGCGGTCATCGTCTCGCTTTTGAGCGCTCCGCCGAAATCGTAGGAGCCGAGCGTTTCCAAGGTGACCGGATCGACGCGGTAGGGGCGGCCATCCTCCTTGGCCATCAGCAGGCGGCCTGCGTGCCAGACCGGGGTGGTGTTGGCCACGGTGCGGTCCACGCCCGCCATGTCGGGATCGTCGGTATAGGGATTGCGGTACTTACCGAACCGCGCCCGGCCCAGTTCCTTTTCCGCCCGGTGCCGCGCAGTTTCGACGAATTTCATCGCGAAATCGACGCTGCCATCGGAGTTGAACGACAGGCGGCTGACCATACCGTCCCCCGACAGCGTGTGATCGTCCGCAAACTTGGGCGGGAAGGCCGGATCGGGCACCGCGCGATAGAAACTGCCGCGCACCTCGGGCGGGATAGTGCCCTGCACTTCCAGCCCGGTCAGCATCGCCTCCTGCCCGACCGGTTCGTTGAGTCCCGTGAAATAGACGGTTTGCGGAAAGCTGCCCATGATCCTCATCCTAACTATTGTTATTGTTTTCTAGCCGAGCCGCAGCGCGGCGCAAGCAAGAAAAAGGGGGCGCTGCCTGATCGGCAACGCCCCCTGATTTTCCGGATTGGCGTGGAAGGATCAGAAATCCTTCTTCAGCGTCACCGCCCAGGTTCGCGGCAGACCCGGCGCGCCCGAAACAGTGCGCGGGCTGGCGTACTGTTCGTAGAGCGAGGTGTAGTAGTAGCGGTTGAACAGGTTCTGCACTTCCAGGCTGACCGAGAAGGGGCTTTCGCTGTCCTGCTTCCAGGTCAGGCGTGCATTGCCCAGGAAATAGCCCGGGATCTTGTTCGACGCGTGATAGGTCGCCAGCGGCCCCGAAACGGCAGCCACAGCCACATCGTCATAGTTGATCGCTTCGGTGAAGACATGGCTCTGGTACGAACCATCGAACCGCGCCGAAACGGTGCCGCCCGCCACGTTCTCGATATCGTACTGCGCCCCGAAGCTGTACTTCCACTTCGGCGTGTATGGGGTGACCATATTGAGCGTCAGCCCGCCCAGCGCCGTCGTGCTGGCCGTAAACCCGGTGTACTTGAAGTCGAGGTACGACAGTGCGCCGTCCAGCGTGAAGGCCGGGGTCGGCTTGATCATGGTTTCAACTTCAAAGCCCTTCACATGCGCCTTGCCGATGTTGTTGGGCTGCAGGCACGGGCTGATCGGACAGGCCGACAGGGTAAGGATGATGTCCTTGTAGTCGTTGTAGAAGGCCGACACGTTGAGCCGCATCCTGCGATCGAACAGGTCGGTCTTGAAGCCCATTTCATACGAAGTCAGCTTTTCCGGATTGAACGACTTGATCTGGTTGTTCGGGCTGGAGGGACCGAAGAACGGCCGCGGATTGACCCCGCCAGCGCGATAGCCGGTTGCCACCTGGGCATAGGCCATCACTTCGGGCGAGAAGCGGTAGTCCATCGCCACGCGCCAGTCGAAATTGCTGCCGTCAAAATGGCCGGTCGCGTTGTTCAGGCCAAACAGCAGGCAGTTTGGCTGGTTGCCGATCCCGGTCGGTCCGGCCACTGCCGCACCCAGGAAGAAGTTGCACGGCCCCTGGATGTCGGTGCCATCCGGGTTGTGGCGCAGATATACGTAATCCTTCGTGTCCCAGCTTTCGCGCAGACCGGCGGTAATGTTGAAGGCCTCGGTCGGGTGCAGGGTGAAGTTGGCGAACAGCGCCTTGTTTTCAGCCGGCGTCGGATCGGGCCCATGACGGAAATCGATCCCGGCATAGTTCAGATCAACCCGCGCCTGCAGGTTGCCGGTGCGCTTGAAGTAGAAACCGCCCACGGTGAAATCGAGCATATCGCCCATCTTGCCGTTGAGCCGCAGTTCCTGGCTCCACTGGTCATTGACCAGCACCTGATGAAGCTGCTGGTTGGCAATCGGCGAGTTATCGACGTCCTGCGCCCAGTCCGACTTGTAGTGGCGCCAGGCAGTGATCGATTTCAGCTGCAGGCTGTCCGACAGGTCAATGTCGATCGTGCCCGCAACGCCATAATTGTCGAGCCACTGGTGCGGCGCAAAGGCATAGTTCTTGTAAGGGGCCTGCGTTGTTGCCGGAGTACGATCAAGGAACGTGCCATAGGACACGAACTTGCGGTTGTACCCGGACAGCGTGTCACAGCTGTTCACGCCATAGGGCACAAAGGCGCAGTTGCCGCGGATCGCGCTGCCATCGATAGTGCTGGGCAGCCACGGCTGACCGTTGGCGTTGACGGCAGGGCTGTTGTAATACAGCAAAACCGAAGCACCGGATTCCGAACGATCGCGGGTGTAGTCGCCCGAAAGGTTGACTTCGATCGTGTCAGTCGGCTCCCAGTTCAGCGACAGCTTGCCAGCGGCATAGGATTGACCGCCCAGGGTCCCCAGCAGCGGGGTAGGACCGCCCATGGTCGGCACGCCCGAACCCGGATGTGTTGCCGCATAGTCGAGCCGCTTGACGTATCCATCACGGTTCTTCGAAACACCCGAGATGCGCATTGCCAGGTTGCTGGCCAGCGCCAGGTCGGCAAAGCCGCGCACTTCGACCCGGTTGTACGATCCATAGGTGACCTGCAGCGAACCCTTGCCATTGCCCTTGGGCTTGGTCGAGAACAGCTTGATCGCGCCGCCGATGGCGTTGCGCCCGGCCAGCGTGCCCTGCGGCCCGCGCAGCACTTCGACCCGGTCAAGATCCATCAGGTCAAGCAGCGAGCCGGTCAGCGTCGGGATGTACACGTCATCGACATAGATGCCGACGCCCGGTTCCAGCGCAAAGTTGAAGTCGGTCTGCCCGACGCCGCGGATGAACGCGATCAGGCCTGAACCGTTCTGCTGGCCCTGCGGGGTCAGCGTGACGTTGGGGGCCTGCGCCGCGACCTGCTCCACGCTGGTCTGGCTGCGGGCTTCGAGCATTTCGGCATTCACCGCCGAAATTGCAAGCGGAGTGTCCTGCAGCTTCTGTTCGCGGAACTGTGCGGTAACGACGATTTCCGGATTGGCGCCTTTGTCAGCAGCCTCCGAATCATTCGATTCCTGCGCCATCACCGGCGCGGAAACCATGGCAAGTGTCAGCGCGGACGCGCCGTACAGGGCCATTTGGCGAAGTCTGGTCATTGGCCTCATCCTCCCTTTGTTAAGGCCGGCCTGATTGTAAGCCTTGCCTACGGATTATCATGCATGTGAAAAATTCAAAAGAGTGAATTTGCGTGTTTGCAACGATTTTGGGCGGATCAGGCAAATTCCTCGGTATCGATCGTGCCCTGCATCATTGCGGCATAGCGCGGCCCGGAAACGGTCTGGCGGTTGATCAACGCCTCAAGCTCGGCCTTCAGCTCCGCGCTCAGAACATAGTCCCAGCGGGCGATGTTCTCGGCCAGGTGATCCGGCACGGTGGTGCCGGGGATCGACACCACATGATCCCCGCGCGCGTGGACCCAGGCGAGGCTGAGTTGCGCCGGGGTCAGCCCTTCGCGCTGCGCAATCGCCGCAAAGGCATCGATCAGGGCGAGGTTGCGGGGCCAGTGGTCACCCTGAAAGCGTGGCATGCCCCGGCGGATATCCTTTTCCGGCAAGGCATCGACATCACGAACCCCGCCGGCCAGCGCGCCCCGGCCCACCGGCGAAAAGGCCACGAACGTGATCCCCAGGTCCCGGCAGGTATCCAGCACCGCGATTTCCGGGTTGCGGGTCCACAGCGAATATTCGGTCTGCACCGCAGTCAGCGGGTGGCAGGCGTGCGCCTCGCGGATATGCGCGGCAGACCATTCCGAAACGCCGATCCCGCCGATCTTTCCGGCCTGGACCAGTTCGGCCATGGCCCCCATCGATTCCGCGATCGGCACCTTGGGATCGAAGCGGTGCATGTAGTACAGGTCGACGCGGTCGGTTTGAAGCCGGGTCAACGATTCATCGATCGAACGGCGAATGCTTTCGGGCGAACAATCGATCCCGCGATTGGGGCCATCGACCACGATCGCCATCTTGGTGGCGAGGAAGAATTCGCTGCGCCGTTCCTTCAGCACTTCGCCAATCAGCGTTTCGTTGTGCCCCAGGCCATAGATGTTGGCGGTGTCGAGATGGTCATAACCAAGGTCCAGCGCCTGATGCAGCAGCCGCGCGCTGTCCTCGCGCGAGGGCGGAGTGCCATAGGCCCACGACAGGGTCATGCACCCGAAACCGACCGGGTTGACGGCCCGGCCGCCCAACATCCGCTTGCCCACCATATTACCGCGCTGCCCCAAGTTGTTTTTCAAGGTCGCCCAGGACCCTATAGCAATCGAGCACTTGCGCCACTGACGAATTGGGCTCGCGCCCTTCGCGGATCGCGGCGATGAATTCGCGGTCCTGCAATTCGATCCCGTTCATGCTGACATCGACCTTGCTGACGTCGATCGGCTCTTCCTTGCCGTTCACCAGATCGTCGTAGCGGGCGATGTAGGTGGCGGTGTCGCCGATGTAGCGGAAGAAAGTGCCAAGCGGGCCGTCGTTGTTGAACGACAGCGACAGGGTGCAGATTGCGCCGCTTTCGCTCTTCAATTGGATCGACATGTCCATCGCGATGCCCAGTTCTGCATGGATCGGACCTTCGATCGCGTTGGCCGCGACGATCCGCCCGGCCTGATAGGCGAACAGGTCCACCGTATGCGCGGCGTGGTGCCACAGCAGGTGGTCGGTCCAGCTGCGCGGCTCGCCCTTGGCATTGATGTTGCGGCGGCGGAAGAAATAGGTCTGCACGTCCATCTGCTGGACGTTGAACTCGCCCGCCTTGATCCGGTTGTGGACGTACTGGTGGCTGGGGTTGAAGCGGCGGGTATGGCCGACCATGCAGGTCAGGCCGGTTTCCTTCTGCTTGGCCAGCACCGCCTCGCTATCGGCCCAGCTGTCGGCCAGCGGGATTTCGACCTGCACGTGCTTGCCAGCATTCATGCAGGCGATTGCCTGTGCGGCGTGCATCTGGGTGGGGGTGCACAGGATCACCGCATCGACATCGTCGCGCGCCAGGGCATCTTCCAGCTCGGTCGAGCTGTGCTTCGCGCCGTACTTGGCGGCAACGGCGGCGGCCTGTTCGCCCGTACGGCTGATGATCGAGGTGATTTCGACGCCCGGAATGTTCTTCAGGCCATCGAGGTGCTTTTCGCCAAAGGCGCCGGCACCGGCGAGCGCAATGCGGATCGGCTGGGTCATGCAAAACTCCCTCTCCCCTTCAGGGGAGAGGGCCGGGGAGAGGGGGAGTCTGCCGCCGGCCCGTGTCAGATCGTGATCGGGAGGGAGTCCCCCGCGCCCAACCCTCACCCCGGGACGGGGGGGGGGGTATTGAGGGCGGCGGCAAA